>JAGWAQ010000017.1:0-16924 GCA_021296375.1 Alphaproteobacteria bacterium | reverse complement strand
CCCGCCGTCAGGTAGTCATTGAGCCGCATCAATTCTGCTGGCGGCAAGGTTGATTGCGCATCAAGTTCAGGGTCAGGCTTGCCATCCCCCGGCAGAAAGGCGAGGGGGATATTCTGGCGGCGCGCCATCGCCGCCACTTGCTCAACCCCATAAGACCAGTAGGACACCCCCCCCAGCAGACGAATGGCGATCACCCTGGCGTGGCGCAACACCGCGTCAATATAAAGATCAACCGAATTGGGGTGGCTCAAGGACAGAAGATTGGCAATGCGAACGGCGTCTTCCCCCCGCCCTGATTGACGGGTGGCCGCCGACAGCAGGCTGATTTCCGTATCCGCGGCGGTCAGGACCACGATCGGCGCCGGGGTTTGGCCTAAATCTATCGCCTCACCATCCGCGTAAAGCTCGCCCGATTGCTCGATCCTGAGAAGGTGCATGGCCGCACCGCCTAGAGGCGGCCCCCAAGAGCAGAAGCGATCGCCGCCATATCAAGGGTCTTGAGCCCAATCAGCACCAGACGACCGTCATCACCGTCAAGCTGGCCGCCGAAATAATGGTCGACCCGCGCGCCCACCGCCTGCACCACCAGGGGCATCGCCTTGCCGGAAACCTTCAGGAACCCCTTGGCGCGCAGCAAACCATGTTGCTTGGCCAGGGCCGTCAATTGATCAGCAAAGGCGATATGGTCATCAATAGCGGGGAGAGTGATGACGGTGGAAATAAACTCATCATGACCATGATCGTGGTCATGGTCATGGTCATGGTCGTGGTCATGATCGTGGTCATCATGATGATGATGGTGGTGGTGGTAATCCTTGCTGCGGGCAAAAGCCTCATCTTCCATCCCAAGCCCGAAAATCGCATTGAGCGGCGCGCCCTTGCCATGGGTCATCAGCACCGGCGTGGCGCCATTGGTCAGGTCGTTAAGCTGGCGGGTGATGCGGGTTTCATCATCCCCCTTGAGCAGATCACCCTTCGACACCACCAGCAGGTTGGCGGCGGAGACCTGATCATGGAACAGCTCTTCGACGGGGGTTTCGTGGTCAAGTTCAGGGTCAGCCTTGCGCTGGGCATCAAGGGCGTCATGGTCGATCACGACATCACCTGCGGCGAGGGCGGCGCCATCCACCACCGTCACGACACCGTCAAGCATGACTTTTGAGCGAATGTCCGGCCAGCTGAAGGCTTGCACCAGCGGTTGCGGCAGGGCCAGGCCAGAGGTTTCAATAATAATATGGTCCGGCGGCGGGTCCTGCGCCAGCAAGGATTGAATGCTGGGCAGAAAGTCATCCGCCACGGTGCAGCAAATGCAGCCATTGGCCAGTTCGATAATGTCATCATCACTGCAGCCCGGGGCATTGCATTGCGACAGCACATCGCCATCGACGCCAACATCACCAAACTCATTGACGATCAGGGCCAGTCGCTGGCCATCAACCGCCTCGATCAGATTGCGGATAAGGGTGGTCTTTCCTGCCCCGAGAAAACCGGTGATCACTGTTGCTGGAATGCGTGTTGCCGCCATGAGCTGCTCCCTTCAATGAAGCGTTACCATTAAAAAAGTGACTGGAAAAAGCGCCCGGAAAAAAAAGCGACCGGGACAAATGCCGCCGGTCGCTCATCCCGTTCGGGAAAATTACATCGCTGGGAAAATCGCGGCTTCAGCAATTTCAACCAGGTAGGTCAGGCCAACGCCAGCAACCATGGCGCCCGCCAGACGCGGCTTGAGATTGGCCATCACCGCATCGTCACCACGCGGGGTCATCACCCACTGGGCGGCGAACATCGCGCCAACGGCAATCGCCATTTGGGTGACGCCGAAACCCGCCATATAGGCGATCAGTGGCGTCGGCTCAGCACCGATAACCGCTTCACCATAAGCCCAGCCGTGGAACAGGCCCGCGCCCGCCGCGACAACGCCAGCGCCCGCCGCCGGAAGCGCACGGCCCATCATGGCCAGCACACCAACCATCAGCACAGAGGCGGTAATGACAAGTTCAACCGCCGGCAGGGTGACGCCGGAAATGATCATCAGCGTGCCCAGAACGGTGCCGGCAACAAAACCGGCGGGCAGAACAAAGCGCGACTTCTGGAATGCCGCCAGCAGGCCAATCCCCAGCACAAAGGCGAGGTGATCAAAACCGATGATCGGGTGGCCAATACCGGACAGAACACCATTCACAACGGTTTGCGGCACTTCACCACCAAGGGGGTGGTGAGCCAGAGCAGGAGACGCCATCAGCGCAAGAAAAGCAGAAGCTGCGGAAATTCGTTTAGTCATAAAAATACCCCTCCGGTATTAAGCCGAGGGGACGCGTTCATCAGATAAGGCGAGATCGCCGTATCATGCTGAAACGGCACACCCCGGCCGTTGGCAATGTTCGCAAAGGCAGGTTTCCTGGCTCATGGCATTATCAGCGCCCTCAACCTTCCCAGCGGCAGTCCATCACTGCGCCAGTGGCATAAAGAGAGCGCCTGCCGAATGACAGTCGCGGGGGCGGCTATGGATTAGGGCAGCTTTTTGCATCACCCGCACCATATTCCCGTTTACGGTGATTTGCCTTGGGCAACGTCACCACCTTTACCTTGCCACAATCTCATGTTGGTCAAAGCGCTGTCAACTGTAAGCGACATTTATTGGCGACATGACGCCAAACACGCTTGAATCACCAAAAGCTAATCTGCGAGCGCCGCCTTGAGGCGGGCGAATGCGGCGTTATCAGCAGGCAGGCCAAAGCGCATCCAGTTTGGGCGGTGGTCAAACACCCGCGTCCAGATGCCGTGACGCGCCAGCTTGTCCTGCAGAACTGCCGCGTCGCCCGCCACGTCAACAAGCGCGTAAAGATCCGTACCGCCAATCAGGGTCAGCCCCGAAGTGATGAGCATTTCCTTAAGTGTGGTCATCTGCGCCTTGAGCCTGTTGCGCTGGTCATCTGCCCAGGCCGCATCGGCCAGCGCCTGGGTCGCCAGATTGAGCGCAAGGGTCGAGACCGCCCAGGGGCCCATCAGGGATTTCAGGCGATCAATATCGTCAGGATGGCCAATCGCCGCCCCCAGCCGCACCCCCGCAAGGCCATAGAATTTGCCCAGTGACCGCAGGATGATCAATCCCTTCTGGCCGGCACATGGCATCAGGCTTTGGGTTGGCACAAGATCAATAAAGGCTTCGTCCATGACCAGCAGCCCGCCGTCAGCCGCGACACGGTCCAGCACCTCTTGCCAGTCCTCAGGCGCCAGGCATTGCCCCATGGGATTGCCGGGCTGAACCGCCACCACAAGATTTGAGTCCGGAAGACCACCCGCAGGATAGATCACAATATCATGGCCTTCGCCGCGCCAGGCGGCGTCATGTTCGCTGTAGACAGGGTCAGGCAAGGCGACCGTCCCTTGAGCGCGCAACCGCGCCGCCAGATTGATCAGCAGCCCCGACCCCGGGGCCAGGGCGATGGCCGCAGAATCGGGGACAGACCAGCAAAGACGCATCTGTTCGATCAATCGCGCTTCATCCTCCGCTTGCGGCAAGTCACGCAGGGATTGGGGCGTTATATTTTCCATATCAAGGGGGTAGGACCAGGGGCTGATTCCGGTAGAAAGGTCAATCATTTCAGAAGCTTGAAACCCGTATCGTGCCGCAGCTTCGGCTATATTTCCACCATGTTTCATCATTCTGCCGTCATCCGCGGACGCCCCGTTCAAGGCAACCCCTGTTCTGAATATGTTATTTTTTTGAGATTTTACTATTTGTCATCTCGACCCTTTGGCAAAATAGTATTAATACGAGATTATCTTGAAATAAACATCGAGATAAGATTTTCACTAGGGAGTTGATCATGAAAAAGACACTTATGGCCCTTGCAGCAACTACACTGCTGGCCGCTCCGGCAATGGCAGAAGACGTCAAGCTGGGCATTATCCTTGGCTTTACCGGCCCAATTGAATCACTGACACCAGACATGGCTGCTGGCGCTGAACTGGCAATTGCTGAAGCGAACGCTTCCGGCAATTTCATGGGCGGCACCAACATCACCTCTGTTCGCGGTGACTCCACCTGTATCGATTCTGCCGCGGCAACCGCCACCGCAGAACGTCTTGTCACTGCCGACAAGGTTGACGGCATCATGGGTGCCGATTGCTCTGGCGTAACCACAGCCATTCTCCAGAACGTGGCCATGGCTAACGGCGTTGTGATGATTTCACCATCCGCAACTTCCCCAGCCCTGTCGACCCTTGAAGACAATGACCTGTTCTTCCGCACCGCGCCTTCCGACGCCCGTCAGGGTCAGGTTGTTGCCGACATCCTGATCGACCGCGGCATCAAGACCGCCGCCATGTCCTACGTCAACAACGACTATGGTAAAGGTCTTGCGGAAAGCATCATCGAAAACTTCACCGCTGCTGGCGGCACCATCACCATCTCTGCCGGTCACGAAGACGGCAAGGCTGACTACGGTGCAGAAGTCGGCGCGCTGGCCCAGGCTGGTGGCGACATCCTGATCGTTGCCGGTTATCTTGACCAGGGCGGTAAAGGCATCATCCAGGCGTCCCTCGACACCGGTGCTTTTGACATGTTCTTCATGCCAGACGGCATGATCGGTGACTCCCTGCCTGAAGCCATCGGCCCCGATCTTGACGGTTCCATCGGTTCCGTTCCTGGCACCGACAGCAAAGGCGCCGCTGCATTTGCTGACATGGCTTCTGCTGCTGGTTTCGCTGCCGGTCCATTTGCCGCTGAATCCTATGACGCCGCCGCGCTGATGCTGATGGCGATGCAGGCTTCCGGTTCCAAGGACAGCAACGTTTACAAGAACTCCATCATGGACGTTGCCAACGCACCAGGCATCAAGATCCTTCCGGGTGAACTCGGCAAGGCGCTCGAAGCCATCGCCGCTGGTAAAGACGTTGACTATGTTGGCGCTTCTGCCGTTGAGCTGATCGGCGACGGTGAATCCGCTGGCAGCTATGCTGAAATCGTGGTTAAGGGTGGCAAGAACACCACTGCCCGTTACCGCTAAGCGACATCAAGAGCGACCCGGAGCCGAGCTCCGGGTCGTTTTTTTGTACATAAATTTATGCTCGAAGTGATGATTGAAACATTATGATCAAAGTCGACAAACTCAACAAATACTTCGGCGGCCTGCACGCGGTGGACAACGCCTCACTGACCATCGAAACCGGCTCAATTACCGGATTGATCGGCCCCAATGGTGCCGGCAAGACCACCCTTTTTAATATTATCGCTGGCGTTCACAAACCCAGCTCCGGCCATGTTTACCTCGACGGTGATGACATCACCGGCTTCGCGCCCCATGAACTGTTTGAGCGCGGCCTGCTCCGGACGTTCCAGATCGCCCATGAATTTTCCTCCCTGACGGTTCGGGAAAACCTGATGATGGTGCCAGGCAACCAATCGGGCGAAAACCTCATCAACGCCTGGTTCCGCCCGAAACTGGTGGCGCAGGAAGAAGACCAAATCCGCCAAAAAGCCAATGACGTGATCGATTTCCTGCAGCTCAGCCATGTCGCCGATGAACGCGCCGGCAACCTTTCCGGCGGGCAGAAAAAACTGCTTGAACTGGGGCGCACCATGATGGTGGACGCCAAGATCGTGTTTCTGGATGAAGTTGGCGCCGGGGTCAATCGAACGCTGCTCAACACCATCGGCGACGCCATCATCCGCCTTAACAAGGAACGCGGCTACACGTTCTGCATGATCGAGCATGACATGGATTTCATCGGGCGGTTGTGCGACCCGGTGATCGTCATGGCAGAAGGGTCCGTGCTGGCGACAGGCACCGCAGAAGAAGTCAAAGCCAATGAAGAGGTGATCGAAGCCTACCTCGGCACTGGCCTTAAAAACAAAACAGGATCATAACCAGATGAGTTTTCTTTCAGGTGAACATATGACCGGTGGGTACGGCGGCGCCGATATCCTGCACGACTGCACCATCGGGGTGGAAAAAGGCGAGATCGCGGTTGTTGTTGGCCCCAACGGTGCCGGCAAATCCACCGCCATGAAAGCCATTTTCGGGATGCTCAGCCTGCGCGAAGGCAAAGTGATGATTGATGGCGAAGACATCACCGCCTTGAACCCAGAAGCGCGGGTGCTGAAAGGCATGGGGTTTGTGCCGCAAACCGCCAATGTCTTCACCTCCATGAGCGTTGAGGAAAACCTCGAGATGGGGGCGTTTATTCGCACCGATGATTTCGCCGATACCATGACCCAGGTGTTTGACCTTTTCCCGATCCTGAAAGACAAGCGCAAGCAACCGGCCGGTGAATTGTCCGGCGGGCAACGCCAGCAGGTGGCTGTCGGCCGCGCCCTGATGACCCAGCCAAAAGTGCTGATGCTGGATGAACCCACCGCCGGGGTTTCCCCGATTGTGATGGATGAGTTGTTTGACCGCATCATCGAAGTGGCGCGCACCGGCATCGCGATACTGATGGTCGAGCAGAACGCCAAACAGGCGCTCAACATCGCCGATAAAGGCTATGTGCTGGTCCAGGGCCGCAACCGGTTCACCGATACAGGCGCCGCCCTGATGGCCAATGACGAGGTGCGCCGCGCCTTCCTCGGCGGGTAAAGGAAAAGCTGATGACTGATATTCTTAATGCCCTTGTGATTTTTGCCAATTTTGTGCTTGTCCCCGGCCTTGCTTACGGCAGTCAGCTGGCCTTGGGGGCGCTTGGCGTGACGATGGTTTACAGCGTCTTGCGGTTTTCCAATTTCGCCCATGGTGAGCTGATGTCCTTTGGCGCCATGACGGCGATCCTGACGACCTGGGCCCTGCAATCCCAGGGCATTGGCCTCGGGCCATTGCCGACCGCTTTGCTGGCCTTGCCCGTGGCGATTGTCGTCACCATTGCGGTGGCCTTGATCGCTGATCGCGCGGTGTTCAAATATTACCGCAAGACGCGCGCGGAAAGCGTCATTTACCTGATTGTCTCGCTTGGGGTGATGTTCTTCCTTGGGGGGCTTATCCGCTTCATCATCGGGCCAAATGACCGCGTCTTCACCGATGGCCAGCGGTTTATCATGAAAGCCCGCAGCTTCAAGCAAATGACCGGCCTGAACGAAGGGTTGGCGATCAAGATGTCGCAAGGCATCACGGTGGTGACGGCCTTTATCATGGTCGCCTTTGTGTTCTGGTTTTTGAACAAAACCCGCACCGGCAAATCGATGCGCGCTTATTCCGACAACGAAGATCTGGCGCTGCTGTCGGGCATCAACCCGGAACGGGTGGTGATGATCACCTGGATCATTACCGGCGCGCTGGCGGCGGTGGCGGGGACGCTTTACGGCCTCGACAAGAGCTACAAGCCGTTCACCTATCTGTCGATCCTGCTGCCGATTTTTGCCTCCGCCATTGTCGGCGGTGTCGGCAACCCCATCGGCGCGATTGTTGGGGGGTTTGTGATCGCTTTCTCGGAACTCACCGTGACTTTTGCTTACAAGAAAATGCTGACCTATGTTCTGCCGGAAACACTGGCGCCGGAAGGGCTGGTGCAGGCCTTGTCGACGGAATATAAAATCGCCCTGTCGTTTGTGATCCTGACCATTGTGCTCTTGATTAAACCAACGGGCCTGTTTAGTGGGAAAACGATATGACCCTCAACCGCACCCCTCTTCTTTTTGCTGTCGTTGCCGTGATGTTCGCGGCGGTTGGTATCTTCCAGAGCTGGAACCTCGCCTTTACGGTGCTCAACCTTGGCCTGATCTCCGCCATCATGACCCTTGGGGTGAATATCCAGTGGGGTTATGCCGGGCTCGTCAATTTCGGCGTCATGGGCTTTATCGCCCTGGGTGGCCTGGCGGGTGTTCTTGTTTCCATGCCGCCGGTGCCCGGCGCCTGGGCGGCGGGGGGAACCGGCGTTCTGGCAGGGCTGGCGGCAGGTGTTGCCGGTATTGTGGCCTCGGTCATCACCTGGAAGAAAACCGCGCATATGGGCGGCAAGCGCTATACCATCATGGCGGCGGTGGTGCTGGTCAGCGTCGTTGTCTTCCGCATGATCATCGACCCTGCGGTGGCGGCGATCGAAAGCTTTGAAAGCGCCAAATCCGGTTATCTCGGGGGGCTTGGCCTGCCGATCATGATCTCCTGGGTTGTTGGCGGTGTGCTGGCGGCGGCCGTCGCCTGGGTCATCGGCAAAGTGTCGCTTGGCCTGCGCTCCGATTACCTCGCCATCGCCACCCTCGGTATTTCCGAGATCATCATCTACGCCATGAAGAACGAGGATTGGCTGTCACGCGGGGTCAAGAACGTCGCTGGCCTGCCGCGGCCTGTGCCGTATGAAATCGACCTTCAGCAAAGCCCCTGGCTGATCGAGTTCACCCAAAACTGGGGGCTGTCGATTGTCGACACCTCATCGGTGATCGTCAAAGTCAGCTACGCCGCGCTGTTCACCGTGGTGCTGCTGATCATCTACCGGTTGTCGGAAATCGCCCTGCGCTCCCCCTGGGGGCGGATGATGAACGCCATTCGCGACAATGAAGTGTCCGCCGAAGCCATGGGCAAGGACGTCAAGGCCAAGCACCTGCAGGTCTTTATTATCGGTTCCGCGGTGATCGGGGTGGCGGGCGCCATGCTGACAACACTGGACGGGCAATATACGCCAGCGTCCTACCAGCCCCTGCGCTTCACCTTCCTGATCTGGGTGATGGTTATTCTGGGGGGGTCCGGCAATAACGCCGGGTCGATCATTGGCGGCTTTCTGGTCTGGTTTTTCTGGGTTGAGGCGGAGCCGATTGGCCTGGCGTTGATCGAGCTTCTGACCTTTGCCATGGCCGATGACAACTGGCTCAAGCTGCACCTCATCAAAAGCGCCGCCCATACCCGTTACATCGCCATGGGACTTGTGCTGATCCTGGTCTTGCGATTTGCACCCAAAGGATTGATCCCCGAAGTCAAACGTTAACGCGGGTGAAGTTCAAGCCAACAAAACGGCCCCGTAAGGGGCCGTTTTTTATGGCGGTTTTATTCCGGCTATTCGGGGGCAGATGTTGCGGCGGCGGTGGCCGCCAGCCGCTGACGCTGGACGTGTTCTCGCCACAGGATCAAGCAACCCGCGGCGATGATCAGCGCCCCGCCATAAACAGCATTGCCATCAGGGAATTCCCCCCAGATCAGCGCCCCCCAGAAGGTTGCCCAGAGGATCACCAGATATTGCGCCGGCGCGATGATCGACAGCTCGCCTTTACGGATCGACATGACATAGGTGGTGAAAGACAGGGCGACGAGGATCGCCGCCAGGGGCAGCAGCGCCAGTTCCTTGCCGCTGATCGCGCCCCAGCCAAACGGCAGGCTCATGAAGCCGAACACGGTTGTCACCACCGCTGTCGTCAAGGTCACTTCGCCAGCCTGAATTTCCGGCGGGATGTAACGCGTGATCAAATCACGCGCCACCAGCGCAAAGGCCGTCCCCAGCGGCAACAGCAAGGCAAGATCGAACCCGTCGCCCCCGGGGGCGGCGATCAGAAGCACGCCCAGGAACCCCATCAGCACCGCGATCCAGCGAAAGACGCCGACCTTTTCCCCGAACAGGGGGATCGACACCAGCGTCAACAATACCGGGAAGATGAACACCACCGTCGTTGAAACGGCGATCGGCATCAGCTGGATTGAAATGAAAAAACAATAGGTGGAGGCGGTTTCCGCAAAGGCGCGGGCGACGCTCCATTTGTGGAAAATCCGGTCACGGCGCAAGACCACGCCGCGGAACATCAGCCCCACCGCCAGCACCATCATCAGGATGACCCCCCGCAAGGCGATCACCTGACCGGCGCTAAAGGTTTCCCCCAAAACACGCACCACCGCATCACCGGCGGCCAGAAGGCTCATGGACAGCGCCATCAGGAACAGCGCTGAACGATTTTCAGACATGAAATTTACCCCTGCAACCAGTCGGGCCGCATGGCCAGCACAGCGTCATCACCAGCCAGGATCGAGCGCGCCAGCGCCATCACCTGCGGCAGGGCATGACCCATGTAACTGTCGGCCGTCACCAGCTTGGCGTTGAGGAAGTTTTCATCAGCCCCATCGGCCTCGAGTTGTTCCGCCGCCTTTGCCGCTGATCGTGCCATCAGCCAGCCGCCCGCCAGGTACCCCATCAGCATGACGTAGTTTGACCCGCTGACCGCCGAACGGCGGGGGTCATTGGCGCTTGATAAAATGTGGTTGATGGCCAGTCGCGCATCGGCCAGCGCATCGGTCACCGCCATGGCGGCAGACGCCACCACGGGATGATCATTGCCCGCAAGGGTGATCATTTCAGCATCGATTTCATCAAGGAATGTGAACACCGCCTTGCCTTCATCGCGCAGGGTTTTGCGGAACACAAGGTCATTGGCCTGAATGGCGGTGGTGCCTTCGTAAATCGGCAGAATGCGGGCATCGCGGTAATGCTGGGCGGCGCCGGTTTCTTCGATAAAGCCCATGCCGCCATGAACCTGCACCCCGAGGGATGTCACCGCCAGTGAACGTTCCGTCAGCCAGCCCTTGATGATCGGCACCAAGAGGGCGGCGCGTTCATCCCAAAACGCGCGATCCGCTTCAGCCCCGCCATGGGCAAGATCCATCGCCGCGCCACCGACCGCCGCCAGCGCGCGCATGGCTTCGATTTCCGCTTTCATGGTGGTGATGATGCGCAAGACGTCAGGGTGATTGATGATGGCGTCGCCGGACTGCCCCCCGAGAGGCGTGCCTTGCTTGCGGTCCATGGCATAGCCAATCGCCTGCTGGAGCGCACGTTCGGATACCGCCAGCCCTTGCAAGCCAACCGAGAAACGGGCGTGGTTCATCATCCCGAACATGATCTCAAGCCCGCGGTTTTCTTCCCCCACGAGGTAGCCGACGGCGCCTTCGTTATCGCCATAAGACAAAACCGCGGTGGGGGAGCCTTTGATCCCCAGTTTCTTTTCGATCGACACGCAATGCACATCATTGCGTTCCCCCAGCGAACCGTCAGCATTGACGAGGAATTTCGGCACGATAAAGACGGAAATCCCCTTCACCCCTTCCGGCGCATCAGGGGTGCGCGCCAGCACAAGGTGGATGATGTTTTCCGCCATGTCATGTTCACCATAGGTGATGTAAATCTTCTGGCCGGAAATGCGGTAATGGGTGCCGAGGGCATCGGATTCGGTTTTCACCGCTTTCGTCTTGATGGCGGCAAGGTCTGTCCCGGCTTGCGGTTCCGTCAGGTTCATGGTGCCGGTCCAGCGGCCTTCCAGCATCGGCGGAAGGTAGAGGTTTTTCTGCTCTTCTGACGCCGATTTCTGGAGCGCGTAGACCTGCCCCTGGGTCAGCAGATGGCAGAGCGCGAACGCCATATTGGCAGATTGCCAGATCTCATTGACCATCGACGACACGACCATCGGCATATTCTGCCCGCCGTATTCTTCAGCGGCGTCCATCGCCGTCCAGCCGCCTTCCGCCATCGCTTGATAGGCTTCGGCAAAGCCCGCCGGGGTGGTGACACGGCCATCCTCGTGATGCCTTGAGCCGGTTTGATCGCCGGTGTGGTTGGTGGGGGCAATAACATCAGCCGCCAGCTTGCCCGCTTCGGTCAGCACCGCGTCCACCAGATCAGGGGTGATGTCGTCCTGGCGGTTGATGGCGGCGGTGACCTTATTGATATCAGCCACATGATTTAACACGAATTGAATATCTTTCAGGGGCGCTGTGTACATGGTCATGTCCTCACGAGGATAAAAGAAAAACTGGTCTTAGTTGGTGTTTAAACGGGTGTAATGCAATGGGCCACCACGAAATTGCGGGTAGCCCACGCCGAAGATCATCGCCGCGTCCGCATCATCAGCGGAACCGACCACGCCTTCATCCACCGCCGCCTGGCATTCGCGCACCATATGGCTGAGCAAATCTTCCGCCAGTTTCTGGAGTTCCCTCGCGTCATAACTGGCGCGGGGGCGTTCCGCCTTCATGTCGGCCCAGGTGTAATAGCCGCGCCCGGATTTCCGCCCGATGGTGCCCTCGGCGATATGCTCGGCAAGCGACGCTTGAACGACCGCCGGCAACCCGAGGGGCGTTGACGCGTCGAGCATAACATCAAGCCCGATCTGATCCGCCAGTTCCACCGGCCCCATGGGCATGCCAAATTCCACCAGCGCTTCGTCGATCTTGTCGGCCTCAACACCCGACAGCATGAGTTCCAGTCCGGCATTGATATAGGGCAGGAGCGCACGGTTAACGACAAAGCCGGGGCTGGATTTACAGCGGATGGGCATTTTCTTCAATTGCCCGGCGAACTGCATCCCGCGGGCGACGGAATCTTCATCGGATACGGTCGACCAGATCACCTCAACCAGCGGCAGCACCGGCACCGGGTTAAAGAAATGCAAGCCGATCAACCGCCCGGGATTGGTCAGCGCTTCGGCGATCTGCTCAAGCGGAATGGCGGATGTGTTGGTGGCAAGAATAGCGTCAGGCTTGACCCGCGCTTCAAGGGCCGCGAACACCGCCTGCTTGACGTCAAGACGTTCCGCCACGGCCTCGATCACCAGGTCAGCATCCGCCAGCCCGCTCTGGGCATGGTCAGCGATCAGGCGATCCATGGCCGCGTTGATCTTCTCCGGTGCCTTGAGGCGACGTTCATACAGCACCCGCGCGCGATCAATGGCATTGGCAATGGCATTTTCATCACGATCCGACAAGGTCACCGTCAGGCCCGACATGGCGGCAACAGCGGCGATATCCCCCCCCATCACACCGGCGCCAACAACATGGACGTTCTCGATACCCGAAGAACCGCGGGCGGTTTTCCGCACCATATCTGTCAATTGGAAGACCCGCCGCAAGCCGTCTGAAGCCGGGCTGACCATCAGGCTGGGGAAAATTGATTTTTCCGCCGCTGAAATTGCCGCGGCGTCAGGGGCGTTTTCAGCAATATGGTCAAGAATGGCAAAGGGCGCGGGGGTATGGTCCGGTCGCGCCCGTTTGGTGAATTTGTCTTTCGCTTCCGCGACCAGCGCGGCGGTATCTTCACCGCTGACAACAGGACGCGGAGGTTTACCCCCGCCAAGGGTGGCCAGCACATCGGCCATCGCCGCTTTCAGCTGGTCGCGATCTTCCGCCAGCGCATCCACCAGCCCTGACGCGAGGGCTTCGGCACTGCCCACCATGCGGCCTGTCAACATCATGTCAAGCACAGCGGCGGCACCAACCCGGGCATAGGCGCGGCCGGTCCCGCCATAGCCGGGCATCAGCCCGAGCTTGACTTCCGGGAACCCGACCTGGGTTTTGGGTGAAGACGTCATCACCAGGCGGTCACAAAGCAGGGCCAGTTCAAGCCCGCCGCCAAGAGCGAAACCGTCGATCCCCGCCACGGTTGGGCAGGGCAAATCGGCAATCCGCTGGAACGTCGCGTGAACCTCGTCCAGGAGGGCGGCGACATCAGCCTCATCTTCGAGCGCCTCGAACTCATTGATATCCGCGCCATAGACAAAGCCCATGGGCTTGCCGGAGATCATCGCCATGGCGGAGAGGCCGGGCATCGCTTCAAGTTGACTGGCGGCATCGGCCAATTCGGCAATCACCGCGCGCGTCAGGACATTGACGGATTTATCCTTCACGTCGATGGTCAGCCAGGCAATGCCGGCGTTATCAACATCAATCGACCAATGCTGGAAACTCATGCCTTAACTCCCTTGCGGCGCGTTCACAGGATGGACCAAGTCTAAACAAGCGCGTCCTGATATCCAATTTTTTTCTCAAGCACCGGCGGCCAGATCAAGCGCCGCTTGCCAGGCCTTGTCATTGACCTCAATTCCGGCGTCAGCGGCGGCACGTTTGGCCATCCGTCCGCCACCGGGCAAGCGCGCGCCATCACCTTCGATCAGCGCCGCCAGGCCCGCCAGACGTTCGGCAAAATTCGGGGCCATCGCCCCGGGGTCGATCATCAGCATCATCTGGCCGGTGTTCGGGGGCGTGCCGTCGGCCTCAAAGAATGAGCTGGCTTGATGGCCAAATCCGGCGCCGGTGACAGCCGCCGCCAGCACCTCGATCATCAAGGCCAGTGCCGCGCCTTTGGCATCGCCAAGAGGAACCATCGTGCCGTTCAGGGCAGCGCCGCTATCGGTGGTGGGGGCGCCATGCTGATCAAGCGCCCAGCCTTCGGGAATATCCTCGCCGCGCTGATGGGCCGCCATGATATTGCCACGGGCGACTTTCGACGTCGCCAGATCAATCACCATCGGCGGGCGTCCGGCGATCGGGGCCGCAAAGGCGATCGGGTTGGTGCCCATCAACGGCGTCTTGCCGCCCCAAGGCGCCATGGCGGCCGGCGTATTGCCAAACAGCAGCGCCACCATGCCCTGATCAGCCGCCCGTTCAACATGATGCCCGGCGACACCATAATGATGGGATCGATAAACCCCCGCCATCGCCACCCCCATTTCCGCGGCCAGTTTCGGCAATTCATCCGCCATCAGCTCAAACGCTGGGTAAGCGAAACCGTGACCGGCATCAATCGCCAGCACCGCCGGTTTTGGCCGCGACATTTGCGGCGCGACATGGCCATCAACCTTGCCCGACTTTGCCTGCCCGGCGTAACTCGGCACCCGCGACAGACCATGGCCTTTCTTGCCGTCAATCTCGGCAAGGGTCAGGGCGCGCGCGACGGCCCCGGCATGAGCAGGCGCGGTATTGGAAGCCGTAAGAGCGGCGGTAATGGTGGCGCATAACTGATCACGGGAGATGATGGGCATCAGGAGTTTCCTTCAAAAAAGACCACATGAAAATGGCCAGATGAAAATAGCCACATGAAAAAAACGCCGCGGCACATCTGCCCGTCATTAAAGGGCAAGACCTGCCGCGGCAACATCATCACATAACGATGACGGGTCCGGTGCGCGAGGTTACGCGCTCCGGTAAAGTTTGGTCATGACGAATTCCTTGTGACCAAGAGCTTCTGCCGCCGTCATCCGGCCATTGGCGGTACGACGGATGCATTCGATCAAGCTGTCGCCAGCCTGGTCAATCGTCATCTCGCGGCGCAGGACACCGGAGACGTCAACATCGACATGCTCGCCCATGGTGCGGACGGTGCGGGGGTTGCCGGTGATCTTGATAACCGGAACGATCGGGTTGCCCACAACATTGCCCTGCCCCGTCGGGAAGGTATGAACGACGTAACCGGCGGCCGCCATCAGGGTGACGCATTCCGCCGCCGCGGAAGACGTGTCCATGAAATACAGGCCATTGCCTTTTTCCGGGGCTTCTGCCGGGCCAAGCGCATCAATATAGGTGCTGGTGCGGCCGATCTTCTCAAGGTTGCCGAGGGCTTTTTCCTCGATGGTGGTGAGACCGCCAAGGATATTGCCTTTGGTGGGCTGGGAATCCGAAAGATCAGACGTCTTGAACGGCTCGATCACTTCATCCTGATAGGCCTGGAAGATCTTCATGAACTTCTTGCCGGCTTCAGGGGTGGCGGCACGCGCTTCACAGAGATGCTCCGCGCCGGTGATTTCAGAGGTTTCCCCGAACACACCGTAAATGCCTTTTGGCAGCAGCTTGTCGTACATGTTGCCTACGGTCGGGCAAGAGGACAGGCCGGTGGTGGTGTCGCTTTCGCCGCATTTGGTGGACACCCAAAGCTCGGAAATATCGCATTCCTCACGCTGGTATTCGGTCGTCATATGGACAAATTCCTTCGCCGTGCGGGATGCCGCCGCGATGGTGTTGATGTCGCCGTTCTGTTCAATGGAGAACCCCGCCACAGGCTTGCCTGTCTTGGCGATCCCGTCGACGATCTTCTGGGTCCAGTCCGGCTCGATCCCGATGACGATCACAGCGGCAACGTTAGGGTTGGCGCCGGTGCCGATCATGGTGCGGAAATGAAGCTCAAGGTCTTCACCAAACTGCAGACGCCCATAAGCATGGGGCAGCGCCATGGTGCCTTGAATGTTATTGGCCACCGCTTCGCAAGCGGCGTTTGAAATGTCATCTACAGGAAGGATGGCCCCGTAATTGCGGACACCAACACGGCCGTTTTCACGACGATAACCAAAAAATGTGTTGTTCGAAGTCATGGCAACCCCCTACCAGCGCTTTGTTTTAAGATTATGGGTGTGGATGTGGTCACCCTTACCGGCGGCGGCAACAACCTTGCCGATATCCTGACCATATTTCATGATCGTATCGCCTTCGCTGAAGTCCTGCAGGGCCACTTTATGGCCAATGGGAACATCGTGATTGACGGTCATGGTAAAATCCGTGTTGTTTTCGGTTACAACACAGAGAATTTCAGTTCCTGCCTTCAGGTTTTCGACCACCACGACGCCGACATTATCGCCTTCATGGTGAACCAGGAGATGCGGTTCGGCCATCTCTGCTTCCTTTCAAAATTTAAGAATTGTATTAAGAATTGCATCATAAGCATCAGGCAGGGGGATGGGCAACTGTTTTCCATTAAATTCTGCCCTGAACATTTTGGCCTGAACAGTTTGCCCTAAAGATTTTGCCCTAAACACTTTTCTGGGGGGGGGGCAGCCGAGAACAGGGGATGGGCATTTTTTGCTGGTCATCGCCGGGATTTGCCGCCAAGATCAAAATTGACCATTGAGGCAGGTGTTCCATTTGCCGTTTGAAGCGAGCCGTGATGCGCAATTCCATCAACCCTCCAAAACCTCTGGCCCATGCCCCCCTGCGCGGCATGGTGCTGATGACCATGGCGATGCTGATCATCCCCGGCATTGATGTTTTTGCCAAATTGCTGGCCCCCACCATGTCGGCAGGCCAGACGGTGTGGTTCCGTTTGTTTATTGAATCCATCCTGCTGCCGCCGATCATTATCTACCACCGCCAATGGCAGTTGCCGCCGGGCACGTTGCTCATCCAGTTTGCCCGCGGGGTGCTGCTGGCGGCGGCGACGGTGTTTTTCTTAGCCGCCCTGACGGCAGTGACGATCGCCC
>JAGWAQ010000165.1 GCA_021296375.1 Alphaproteobacteria bacterium | reverse complement strand
TTGAAAAAGCATCTCAACAACGATATATCATAAGACCCTGTTAACAGAAGGATCAGTCATGTCTGCGGCACCATCCAGCTCTACACCCGAACGCAAACCGGCCCATCATCTTGGCGCGCCGGACATCACCGTCAACGCCCGTGATGTGTTCAATATCGACATTGATTTGGAAATCCCGGCCTTTTCCGAAGCGTCGGATTATGTGCCTGACCGCGACGACACCTATGTTTTTGACAAAGACACCACCCTTGCCATTCTGGCGGGGTTCGGCTTTAACCGCCGGGTCATGATCCAGGGCTACCACGGGACCGGTAAATCAACCCATATTGAACAGGTGGCGGCGCGCCTCAACTGGCCGTGCATCCGCGTTAACCTCGACAGCCACATCAGCCGCATTGACCTTGTCGGCAAGGATTCCATCGTCCTGCGTGACGGCAAGCAGGTGACGGAATTCCGTGAAGGCATTCTGCCATGGGCGCTTCAGAACCCTGTTGCGCTGGTGTTTGACGAATATGACGCCGGCCGCGCTGACGTGATGTTTGTCATCCAGCGTGTGCTTGAAATCGAAGGCAAGCTGACCTTGCTTGACACCAACCGCGTCATCCGTCCCCATAGCCATTTCCGGCTGTTCGCCACCGCCAATACCGTTGGCCTCGGGGACACCACCGGCCTTTACCATGGCACCCAGCAGATCAACCAGGGCCAGATGGACCGCTGGTCAATTGTCTCGACCCTGAATTACCTGCCCCATGAAATCGAGATGGAGATCGTCGCCGCCAAGATGAAAGACGGCAGCACCGTCATGTCGCGTGATGTGATCGACAGCATGATCCGTCTTGCTGACCTGACGCGCAAAGGCTTCATTGCCGGGGATATTTCCACCGTCATGTCCCCGCGGACGGTCATCACCTGGATGGACAACACGGAAATCCTGGGTAACATCAGCCTCGCCTTCCGCCTGTCCTTCCTGAACAAATGTGACGAGATGGAACGTCCTGTGGTGGCGGAATATTATCAGCGTTGCTTTAACGAAGAACTCGGCGATAGCGTCTTCACCGTTGCCGCCAATTAACGGCTAAAGAGCGTTCCATGGCTGGACAAGACGACACTTTCCTGCGTTCAACCGCCGCCTGTTTACGGGCGATGGCGGGCAGTCAGCATGACGTCCGTTACACCGGCGCGACGACGGTCATTTCCGCAACCGAAGTTCGTCTGCCGACCCCGAACAAGACCAACAATTTTGCCTCCGCCGCGGTTGATCAGGTGTTTGACACCAAAATTCGCGGGGCGGCGGATAGCGCGGCGGTATGGATCGCCCATCACAACGACAAGGTCCACAACAAAATGGCCCCGCAAGCCGCCCCGGCCCGCGCCAGTTTTGACAGTGTTGAACGCGCCCGGGTGGAGGCCGTGGGGTCCCGCGGGATGCCTGGCGTCGCCAGCAACATCAAATCCCAGATCGAAGCCAAATTCGCAACCCAGCCCTTAACCCCGCCGGGGAATGACGATAATGGCGATAATTTCGCCGCCGTGGCGGATGTCGCCGGACTGCTGGTGCGCGAAGCCCTGACGGGTGATAAGCCGCCACAGAATGTCGAAATGACCGTCGATCTCTGGCGCCCCTGGATCGAACAACGCGCCGGTGACCTGATCTCCAGCCTCGCCACCACCACCGATAATCAGGAAACCTATGCCGAAATCGCCCGTGCCCTGATCGGCGCGCTGGAAACCGACCTCGGTGAAGCCATGGACCCCGAAGACGGCGAGGATGACAGCGAAGATGACGGCGCGTCATCCCAGGATGGCGAAGATGACGACCAGAACCAGAGCCCTGAGGGTGAAGGCGATGAGGGCGACAGCGAAACCATTGATCAGGACAGCGAAACCCAATCCATGGAAGCCGCGGAAGGCGACCGTGATGATGATGGCGACGATTCCGAAGACGCGCTGGCGGAAGGCGAAAACCCCGCCGGTGAAAGCCCCGAACAAGGTGAGCCAACCGTTTCCGAAGGCGAACTCTACCGGATTTTCTCCGAAGAATATGATGAGGTCATCACCGCCAATGAATTGTGTGACCCTGATGAATTGTCCCGCTTGCGGTCCTTGCTCGACAAGCATCTCGACAATCTGAACAGCGTCATTGGCAAGCTCGCCAACCGCTTGCAGCGAAAGCTCATGGCGCATCAGAATCGCAGTTGGGAATTTGACCTTGAAGAAGGTTTGCTCGATGCCGGCAAATTGTCACGCGTCGTGACGCAGCCGACCCACCCTCTGTCCTTCAAGATGGAAAGCGACATCCGCTTCCGCGATACGGTCGTCACCCTTCTGATCGACAATTCCGGCTCCATGCGTGGCCGCCCCATCACCATCGCGGCGGTGACGGCGGATATTCTGGCGCGAACCCTGGAACGCTGCGGGGTCAAGGTTGAGATTCTCGGCTTCACCACAAAAGCCTGGAAAGGCGGGCAATCACGAGAGCTCTGGCAAGGGGCAGGAAAGCCGCCGTTCCCCGGTCGCCTTAATGACCTGCGCCACATTATCTATAAACCTGCCGACGCCCCCATGCGCCGCGCCCGCAAAGCCCTGGGGCTGATGCTGCGCGAAGGGCTGCTGAAAGAGAATATCGACGGCGAGGCGCTGATCTGGGCCCATAACCGCCTGCTGGCCCGCCGCGAGGACCGCCGGATCCTGATGGTCATCTCTGACGGCGCGCCGGTGGATGATTCGACCCTGTCGGTGAACCCCGGCAATTACCTTGAGCAGCACCTGCGGGCGGTGATCGAGCTGATCGAAGACAAATCGCCGGTTGAGTTGCTGGCCATCGGCATTGGCCATGACGTGACGCGCTATTACAAACGCGCCGTCACCATCACCGATGTTGACCAATTGGGGGGCGCGGTCACCACCCAGCTGGCTGATCTTTTCGATGAGGAAACCAAAACAAAACGGACCCGTCGATAAAAAGGGGGGCGATAACAGGGTGCCGATAACAGGGTGCCGATAACGCGGCGGAATTTCAGGCATAAAAAAACCACCTCAAGCGAGGTGGTTTTTTTTGAATTCAGTCGCGGTTTTATGCGCTGGCCTGGGCTGCCTTGATGGCTTTCTTGGCGGCACGCGCATCACGACCGAGGTTATCGTCTTTGGCTTTCAGCAGAAAAGCGTCAATGCCGCCGTTCTTTTCGACGGTGCGAATGGCGGATGCGGAAACACGCAGGGAAATGGTCTTGCCCAGGGTTTCGCTCATCATGGAAGCCTGCTGAAGATTCGGCAGAAACCGACGACGGGTACGGTTTTTTGCGTGGCTGACGTTATTGCCAGTCATTACGCCTTTACAGGTGAGTTCACAGCGACGAGCCATAGCCTACGCTCCCTTTATCATCATCTTGAAAAAAATCATGCGGCAGATGCCGCAAACAAACAAGG
>JAGWAQ010000164.1:445-6320 GCA_021296375.1 Alphaproteobacteria bacterium | reverse complement strand
GTCGGGTTGCGGGTTGCGGCTTTGGCATGAAGGATAAAGTCATCCTCGCCGCTTTCATCAAGATAGGTGGCCAGCGCCGTCAAGACCCCGCCGGTCGAGCCCTGATGCCTGATCTGCGGATCACTGGCATAAGCCAGATGCATCGATTGATACGGCCCCCAGATCAAGTCATGGCAGCTGGTGCTGTCGATCTCATCTTGCGGCAGGCCTTCCACCCTTGTGCCGGGGCATGTGTCGTAAATCACGTGAACGGTTTCATGGGTCAGCGGCCCCCGGGCAACCGGCCGTTCCGTGCCGTTTTCAACCAGTTCCATCCGCACGATATCGGGCCCGGCGATCGACTGGCATAACCCGCACCCCACGCACATGGCGTCCTCGCTGATGCGATTGAGCCGTTCATTAGGGCTGGCGGGGTTGATGGGGGGCGTCGTCATGGTGCTGTCCTTTTGCGCTGATCCCGTATTGCGGTGGATTTTCACTCGCTCTTCACGTTATGATAGGATCATGGTTTCAACAACAACTCATTGACAATAACAACTCATAGTCATGGCTTACACTGATCAAGATCTCGACGACGCTGTCAAAGCCGGGGTGGTTTCCGCCAAACATGTCGCGGCGTTTCGCCACTTCATGCAAAACCAGCGCAACGGCACCGCCTCATCCGAAGAACATTTCCGCATGATCACGGGGTTCAATGATGTGTTTGTCACCATCGCCTGTTTGTTGGTGCTGGCGGCGGGCTGGTATATCGGCAGTTTTGCCAATGATCAGGTGGGGGCCTTGGCCGCCGCCGCGGGGTCATGGGGGCTGGCGGAATATTTCACCCGCATCCGGCGCATGGCCCTGCCCTCGATCACCCTGCTGATGGTGTTTGTCACCGCGGCTTTTGCGACGTTTGATTTTATTGCCGACGGGCCTTTGCTGGTCCTGCCGCCGCTTGCCGCCATGCTGGCCGCGGCGGGGCATTGGCTGCGGTTCCGGGTGCCGATCACCATCGCCGCCGTGGCGGCGTCAGGGATCGTCGCGGTGATGGCCTTGATGACAGAAATGGAGATTGACCTCGACGGCCCGCTGTTCAGCGGGGTGCTGCTTGCCCTCGGGCTGATGACCCTCGGCCTGGCGATCTGGTGGGACAGCCGCAATGTTCACCGCATCACGCGTCAGGCGGATGTCGCCTTCTGGCTTCATATCCTGTCATCTTTTGTCATTGTTCATACCCTGTTCAGCAATATTCTGCTGCGCGAGACCCAATCCGACGGCATGGTCATTACCATCGTGCTGCTGGCCTATGGGCTCTTGACCCTGGTCTCGATTATTCTTGATCGCCGCGCCATGATGGTCTCTGCCCTTGGCTATGCGCTCTACGCAACGGGGCATGTCTTCACCACGGATAACGCCGAAGGGCTGGGGTTTGCCCTCGCCTGCCTGATTGTTGGCGGCGGGCTTCTGATGTTGTCGGCATTGTGGTCAAAAGTCCGCAAGCCAGTGGTGGGATTATTGCCCCATGCCATGGCGAGCCGCTTGCCTCCAGCCTATTAAATTCTCTTAAAAGGTTGCTTTTTTCGCGCCGAAACCTTATCGATGGGCTGAGTTTTTTTCGAACGACCATTTCGTGTTTGATCATGTTTATTCTTACCATTCTGTCTGTTGTTTTTCTTGGTCTTGCCATTAAAAGCTTGTTCGGAGATACGATGGGCAGCCGGTTTGATGCCTATTTTTTCTTCATGCTGCTGTTGTCGGTGGCGGCGGCGGTCTTGCCTGTTCGCCATATCATGTTCGAATATCGGCTGGCGGATGTTGCCGAAAGACTGATCGATCACGACAATATTGATGTTCATTGCCAATCGTATTTTGACAATCTCTACAACCTGGGCTGGGCCGGGTTTGTGACACGCGGCAGCGCCAAGATCACCCTTGATGTGCGCACCTGTAATGATTTGAGGGAATACCTCGACCACCCCGCGCAAGCCAATCCCTATGAACTTTATTCGGTTCATGTCCTGACCCATGAAACCATGCATGTCGCCAAGATTTACAATGAGATCAAGGCCGATTGCAGCGCCTTTCAGCGCAATCACCGGACCGCGAAATTGCTCGGCGTTCCGGAAGGCATCGCCAATACCAATGCCATCATGATCCACCGTTACCGTTCACCCCGCTCGAGTTATTATTCCGCCTAATGCCGGCCGGGCGGAGCGCTTGACGAAAAACTTGAAGACGCGGTCTGGCAGTAATTCAGCTTACCCGGCAACCCGCGGAAGGCATGACGGGAGATGTGGTCATCATCCCCCCTGTCCATTTCGTCACGACTGTCGTAGGATCACGCCAACAACAATTGGGGTATAGCCAGATGAACATGAAATCTATCCTTGAGCGATCGGGCATCAACCGCCTTCGTGTCGCGCTTACGTCTATTATCATCGCGGCGGCTTTTCTGGCCCCTGCCCACGCATCTGAACTGGAGATAACCATCGTGCAAGAAAGCAACGGCGTGATTGCCGAAAAAGGCATGCAAGTGTCTGTCCATTATCAAGGCCGCCTGACGGATGGCACTGTCTTTGATGATTCCCACAAACGGGGTGAGCCGATCAGCTTTATCCTTGGCCGTGGCCAGGTTATCCCGGGCTGGGAGCAAGGCATCGAAGGCATGACCGTCGGGGAAAAACGCACATTGACCATCCCGCCGGAACTCGGTTATGGCGAAGCTGGCGCCGGTGATGTTATCCCGCCAAACGCCACCCTTGTGTTTGATGTTGAGTTGATGGCCGCCATCACCCCGCCTCGGCTGAGTGACGCGACGCCTCAAAACCTGCTCGACGCCCAGGCGGCGGGAAGCCTGATCATCGACATCCGCTTGCCGCAGGAATGGCAGGAAACCGGCATTATTGAAGGCGCCCATACCATCACCGCTTTTACGGAAACCGGCGCTTTGCATCCGGAATTTCGCTCAAGGTTTGAAGCGCTTGTTGGCGCCAAGGACACGCCCTTTATTCTCTATTGCCGTACCGGCAATCGCACCGGCGCTATTGGCGGCGCGCTGGTGGAACAGCTCGGCTACACACAGGCAACACACCTGACCGCCGGTATCGTTGGCTGGACAGAAGACGGCAAAACCACCGTTCCTTATCAAGACTAAACCCTCATCTGAACACCGAAAGGGCCGCCTGACGCGGCCCTTTTTTATTGCGGCTCCAGCACTCGCCATTCCTGATCAATCAGGTTCTGACCCGAACTATTATACCCCGCCGCGTTGCCGGAATTGGGATGAATTGCGGTGGTGATCACCGAGGCTTTGCCACTGCCGGAATCCTGCATAAACCCGACATAGCTTTGCAGATCAAGTGGTCAGGCCGGAAGTGGCGGTGCTGTCTTTTTCAAACTACGAGTAATTTCCGGAAACAATGTTCTGCCCACCCGAAATATCAATGGAGGTGCTGTCGTTGAATGACCCGCTGTCGCCATCAAAATATTCGATATTGCTGAAACTCACCGCGCTGTTGACCGTCAATTCCTGCTTCGAGTAATCGACGGCAACCCGCTGGTCCACGCTCCAGGTTCCCGGCGATGAGGCGCCGGCTTCATCAGCGGTATAGACCACCCGGAAGGACCCGCTGGCATTGCCGTTGGTGTCAAACAAGGCGTCACGCTGGGCCTGGGTCATGAAGGTGTAGGTGGTGCCGCCAATAACCAGTTCATCCTTGCTGAGCGGTTCGGGAATATTGCTGGCATCATCAATCAATACCGGCGTTACCGCATCGCTTGATTGGGCAAAATCCCCGCAATGGTCGGAGCTGCAGGCAAACACAACATTAACCGTGGCCGCTGAGGAATCCGTGCCACTGGCGGTCCCTTTCAGTTGAACCGCTTTCGTGCCGTTCAGCCAGGCCGGCGCATTGGCGCCGATTTCCCAGTAATAGCTGACGACCCCGCCACCGCTCGACCCGAAGCTGAGCCATGACGGCAGGGTATTCAAATCACTCGAACTGTCGGTGATGGCCGCGCCTTCCGCATCGGTAATAGTGGCGACACGAGCGCCAGCGGAACCGGTCACATTCGACGCCGGGTTGTTGCTGGTGTCGATGACAGGAATATCATCCACCCCGTTCAGGGTGATGGTCAGGGTCTGGTTGGTCGCATTGGCGGTCCCATCCGACAAGGCCATGGTGAAGGTTTCCGTGACCGTCGAGGACAAGGCTTCAATCTGGGATTCAGAGGGGATGAATTGATACGCCCCGGTGCTCTGGTTGATCACGAGATCACCATAAGTCCCGTTGGCAATGTGGGTAAAGCCGGAATAAGAGCTTTCCGCCACCATGCCGGAGACCCCGTATTTAAGGTTGGTGGTGCTGTCGCGATCAGAGCCTGACGCTGTTCCGCTGCTTGGCGCAAAACTGTCATTAGCCGACGTGTCATTATAGGTGATGGTGGTGAAAGCGGCGAGATCCGGCGCGTCATTCACCCCCTGGATGCTGGTGCTCAGGCTTTGCGTCACGGTTTGCCTGCCATCGGTCAGGGTAAATTCAAAATTTTCCGAAACCGTGCTGCTGAGGGCTTCCACAACACTGTCATTGGGGATGTACCGATACGCCCCTGACGAGGAATTGACATAAAGCGTACCGTATGTCCCTGCGCGCGAATGGGTGAACCCTGTGACCGATGTATCGGCGCTCGCGCTGGTGACGCCGTAAGTCAGGCTGGCGCCGGTGTCACGATCGGTGCCGGAAAGATTGGCGTTGGTGGCGGCAAAACTGTCATCAGCAGAGGTGTCCGCCACGGTGACGCTCGACACGCTGGCCAGTTCAGGACGGTCATTAACACCGGTGATGGAAGCGACAAGATTACTGCTGGAGCTTGCCGTGCCATCGCTGGCGACAATGGTGAAGGAATCGGTCGCAGAAGATGACGCCCCTTCCACCGCGCTGTCGGTCACGTCATACAAATACGCACCGGAAGAGCTGTTGATGTAGAGCGTTCCATAAGACCCCGCCAGCGAATGGGTATAGCCGGAAACCGAGGTGTCGGAGTTGCCGCCGGAAATGGTGTAACTGATGGTTTCGCCACTGTCGCGATCGGTTGCGCTGGCGGTCCCCGTGGTGTCTGAGAAACTGTCATCAGCCGAGGTATCGGTAAAACTGAAGCCCGACAGACTGCCCAGAATAGGCGCGTCATTGGCGCCATTGATGGTGGTGGTCAAGATCTGGTCATTGGTCAAGGACCCGTCGCTGACGCTAATGGTAAACTGATCGGTGACGGTGGTTTTTACGCCTTCGATCGCGCTGTCATCAGGAACATAGACGTAGTTGCCTGATGTTTCGTTAATATGCAACCGCCCGTATGTCCCGGCCAGTGAATGGGTATAGCCGGAAACCGAGGTATCAGCAGACGCGCTGGTGATGCTGTAGCTAAGGCTGGCGCCACTGTCACGGTCAGAGCCACTGGCGGAAGCGGTGGCGTTGCTGAAACTGTCATCACTTGAGGTATCGGTAAAGCTGATGCCCGCAAGACTGCTCAATACCGGCGCGTCATTAACCCCCTGAATACTGGTGGATAACGTCTGGGCGACAGAGCTGGTGCCGTCGGAAACGCTCATCTCAAAACTTTCCGACACGGTGGAGGTGGTCTGCTCCACCAACGTGTCATCGGGGATATAACGGTAATCACCGGTCGAGCTGTTGATGTAAAGCGTGCCGTAAGTGCCGGTTCGGGAATGGGTAAACCCGGACACCGATGTATCCGCACTGCCGCTGGTGATGCTGTAGCTGAGGCTGGCGCCACTGTCGCGATCCGTCGCGCTCAGGCTGGCGTTGGTAACGGCAAAACTGTCATCGGCGGAAGTATCACTGACGGTGATGCTGGACAAGCTGGCGAGGACCGG
>JAGWAQ010000164.1:0-377 GCA_021296375.1 Alphaproteobacteria bacterium | reverse complement strand
CGGTGCTGTCCGCGCCTTCAACGGCGGAATCCGTCACGTCATAGGTATAGGCGCCTGACGAGCTGTTGATATAAAGCGTCCCGTAAGTTCCTGCCAGCGAATGGGTGTAGCCGGAAACCGAGGTATCGGCAGACCCGCCAGTGATGCCGTAGGTCAGGGTCTGGCCGCTGTCGCGATCGGTTGCGCTGGCGGTCCCCGTGCTGTCGGAGAAACTGTCATCAGCCGAGGTATCGGTAAAACTGAAGCCCGACAGACTGGCGAGGACCGGGGTGTCATTGGCGCCATTGACGGTCGCAACCAGATTGGTGCTGACCGACGCCGTGCCGTCACTGGCGGTAATGGCGAACGTATCGGTGACGGTGCTGTCCGCGCCTTCA
>JAGWAQ010000163.1 GCA_021296375.1 Alphaproteobacteria bacterium | reverse complement strand
TGAACACGCCGACACCGCCATAGATCAACACGCCAACCGCCATCAAGGCCGCGACAATCGAAGGCGGAGCAAGGGTTTTTACCGCTCTCATGCCAAAGACAATCCCGTAGAGGATAAAGGCGGCGGCAATGATGACCCCGGCCTGAAACCCGCCACCTGGCCCGAAATCACCATGAAACTGGACATAAAGGCCATAAAGGATGATCGGGGCGAAAAGAACCTTGGTGGTGACACGATAAACCGCGTTCGACGACATCATGACTTGTCCCCTTTCGGCGTTTCATCCACGACCTTGCGGGATCTGGTCTTGCCCGCCAGCAACAGCAGCACCCCCAGCCCGGCGGCGAAGATCACAATCGTTTCGCCCCATGTGTCAAAGCCGCGGTAACTGGCCAGCACCGTGGTGACGACATTGGGGATATGCAAGGCCGAATAGCTTTCCGACAGATAGCGCGGGGCAACATGGCTGTGAACGGGGGATTCCGCAAAACCAAAGGGCGGCAACGCCACCACGGCCGTCATCAGCAAGGCGCCAACGCAAATGCAGACCAGCAATGGCCCGATCATCACCCGCCATCGCCCGTCTTTCGGGGCAGGTTTTTCTTCCACGGGCAATCGCGCCATCGCCGCCAGCAGCAGAATGGTGGAGATGCCCGCGCCCACCGCCGCTTCCGTAAAGGCGACATCGACCGCATCAAGATTGACAAACATCGCCGCCGAGATGAGCGAATAGGCCCCCGCCATGACAATAGCGGCAAACAATCGCCGGGTCCTCAGCACCATGACCGCGATCACCACCATCAGGGAGACCAGGAATATATTGATCATCACATGGGTCATGACGATGACCTCGTCGTTTTGCCTGTTGTTGGCTTGGATTTGCTCGTGTTTTTCGCAGCGGTGGTGAGGTCACGCCCTTCGGGCATAATGCCCTGGGATTTCGCCACCTGGGCGATCGCATGGCCGGAAATCGGGCTGGTGAAGATCAGGAAAATCCCGATCAGCAGCAGCTTGACCGTCACCAGTGAGGCCCCCGACAAACACACCATCCCGAGGATAAAACACGCCACCCCGGCGGTGTCGATAATGCCCGCGGCATGAATACGGGAATACACATCAGGCAGGCGGATCAGGCCAAGGGCGCCGATCAGTACCGCGACCCCGCCAAGGGCAAAGAAAATGCCAGCGATTATCGTCATCATCACGCCGCTTTCCCCATCACTTGTCCCCCAGAGCGCCGGTGCTGAACAACTTGAGCACCGCAAAGGTGCCAATAAAGTTCAACACAGCGTAAAGAACCGAGATATCCACAAATTCCGGACGTTCCATCACGAAGCCATGCATCGCGATGCCGAGAATAATCAACGTGCCGATACTGTTGACGGCCAGCACACGGTCAAATGCCGTCGCCCCGAGGGCAACACGCACCAGCGCCATGACAATCGCCACAGCAAGCGCGGATATGCCCACAATAATCATCATCACGACGCGCTCCCCTTGCCTTCGACGGCGGTCACTTTGGCGTCCATCACGCCGGAACGCACATCATCGCCAAACTCACTGGTCAGGGCATGGACAAGAAAGCCGTCATCATCAATATCAACCGTCACGGTCCCCGGCGTCAGGGTGATGGAATTGGCGTAGGTCGCTATGCCGGCTTCCGTCGATTGGCTGACCGCCACGCGAAACAACTCCCCTTGATGGGAATTGGTCAGGATAACCTTGGCGGTGGCGATATTGGCGGTGATGATTTCCTTGATCAACCACAGCACATAGCGCGGCAATCGCGGCACCATGTGCAAAGGCAGGCCCTCGTCGTCAGTTCCTCCCATGCGGGCGGACATGGCGGCGGTGAAAAGAACGCTCACCACCCCGAGGCTTGTCACCAACACCGTGTAATGGCCGGACATCAACAGCCAAAGGCCCATCAAAATCAGTGCTAAAAGCAGAAACCTTACCATGTAATGGGCCATGAAATGGAGCGTCTCAAGAGGAAGTGGAATGCGGCCTCATCTTAATCGTGATCAGCCAATTTATGCAAATCTAATTTTTCCAAAACCGGGCCTAATTTTCCCCAAACCTGGCCTGTTTTCCCGAAACCTGACCTGATTATCAAGAATGCGGGCTGGATATCTTGTTTTAATCCGCGCTTGGCTCTTGATTGCCATGTGGGGATAATTTAGGGTGATGACGTTTTCCCATCTCTTATGGGGATGCTTCATTACTCGGGAAATTAACGGGGGATTATCATGGCTTCCAAAGTCACCAAAGAACGTCCGGCTGGCGTGCCGGAAGAAAATGTATACGACAAACTGCACTGGTCTATTCCGATTGCCCTGATCGCGTCTGCCGTGGCGACGTATTTGATCGTGATGGCGGGGTAATCCCGCCCTTCGCGGAATTAAAAACGGGCCCGTTTGGGCCCGTTTTTTATTCAGGTCATCGTCTTTATTCTGATGGTTGTCTTTATTCAGGTCGTCGTCTTTATTCAGGTTTGACGGAAAACTTGCCAAACAGCATCAGCACGAGAACCAAAGCGACAGGAAAGCCGACAACAAGAATTGCACCAATTGTAGAGTCCATGGTTGCCCCCTATAAATAATATTCATTATCCTTATCTCAGTTGCTGTCGAATGACCAGCGAAAATCACCCCTCAAATGGAGATGATTTGAATTCCCCCAGCCCAACATCAGGTTCAGTTGAACAACCACATGAGCCGATGCACTGGCCCTATCAAGAAACATGGCCATATGCCCCGTCTTGATGCTAAGCTGACGGGATGAAAACCCTGATCATGGCCGCCCCTAACGGCGCCCGCAAAACCAAGGCTGACCACCCTTCCCTGCCGATGACGATCGAAGAAACCGTCGCCGCCGCCAGTGATGCCTTTGCAGCTGGCGCGGCCATGCTTCATGCCCATGTTCGGGATGACGACGGCGGCCATTCTCTTGACGCCGGGCGGTACCGCGAGCTGCTGGCAAAAATGGCCGAAGACTGCCCTCTGAAGCCCTGCCAGATCACGACAGAATCGGTGGGGGTCTACTCCCCTCATGATCAGGCGAGATGCCTTCTTGATGTTGGCCCGGAATTCGCCTCCATCGCTATTCAGGAACTGGCGGCAGATCAATCCCCCAAGGCGCTGGATTTTGCCGGCGGGGTGATCCGTGATGCGGTGGCGCGATCAACCCATATCCAGTTTATCCTCTATTCGGTGGATGACCTGGCCCTCCTCCGCTCGATACAGGATGACCGGTTGCTGGGGGATATGCCGCTTGATGCGCTGTTTGTGCTGGGGAAATACAACCCCGGCTTTACCTCGCACCCCGATGAGCTGGATGCCTTTCTGACGGCTGATCGCGCTTTGTTGCGCAGCTGGTCTGTCTGTGCCTTTGGGCCATGGGTATATGACGTCATGATCTAAGCCCGTGCCCATGGGGGGCATGCGCGGGTGGGGTTTGAAATCAATCTTTTC
>JAGWAQ010000162.1 GCA_021296375.1 Alphaproteobacteria bacterium | reverse complement strand
GATCTGGGCATGGTAGCCGGAGATAACCCCGGCTTTTTCCAGAATGTTGACGCGCCGCAAACACGCCGAAGGGGACAGGCCGACGCGATCAGCCAGCTCGACATTGGTCAGGCGAGCGTTGTCCTGAAGGGCGGTGATGATCGCCTTGTCGGCACGATCAAGGTCAGTCACGGTTGTCATCATCTGTTCTCAATTATGCTGGTATTTTCGCATAATATATCAAGTTTCATATAAATTTCCAAATATTGTTCGATTATTCGGTGGGGTGACGGCGAAAATAACAATCTTTTTGCGCGGGTTTTTGCCTATACTTGCGGCATCATACAACCTGAGGAGATGGTCATGCGTATTGGTGTGCCTACTGAGATTAAGAACCGTGAATTCCGTGTTGGTCTGGTGCCAGATTCCGTCAAGGAACTGACATCCCGTGGCCATTCTGTGCTGGTGCAATCCGGTGCCGGTGCGGGCATTGGGTCGAGCGATGATGATTACCGCGCGGTCGGTGCCGAGATCGCGCCTGACGCCGCTGCTGTTTTCGCCAATAGCGAGATGATTGTTAAGGTTAAAGAGCCGCAGGAAGTCGAGTGGAAGATGCTGAACAAGGACCACATCCTCTTCACCTATCTGCACCTGGCCCCCGATCCAGCCCAGACCATCGGCCTGATGGAATCCGGCTGCACCGCCATTGCCTATGAAACCGTTACAGATGATCAAGGTGGCCTGCCCCTGCTGGCGCCAATGTCTGAAGTGGCGGGACGTCTGTCCATCATTGAAGGCGGCTATTTCCTGAAGAAGACCGGCGGCGGCCGCGGTTTGCTGTTGTCGGGCGTTCCCGGCACAGACCCTGCCAATGTCGTCATCATCGGCGGCGGTGTTGTTGGCACCAACGCGGCCAAGCTGGCGGTTGGTGTTGGCGCCAATGTGACCATTCTGGACCGTTCCGTTCCACGTCTGCGTTACCTTGATGACATTTTTGCCGGTAGCCTGACCACCAAGTTTTCCACCGAAAAGGCGCTTGAAGATGCCCTCAAGACCGCTGATCTGGTGATCGGCGCTGTCCTGATCCCCGGTGCCGCTGCGCCACGTCTGGTTCGCCGCGAACACCTCGCCATGATGCGCCCGGGCGCCGTTCTTTGTGACGTCGCGATCGACCAGGGGGGGTGCTTTGAAACCGCCAAGGCGACAACCCACGAAAACCCGGTCTATGAGGTTGATGGCATTGTCCATTACTGCGTCGCCAACATGCCGGGTTCGGTGCCGCTGACGTCTTCCCACGCGCTTAACAACGCCACCCTGCCGTTTACCCTGGCGCTGGCGGAAAAAGGCGTCGCGGCGCTCGACGACAACCCCCATCTGATGAACGGGCTGAACGTTCGTGACGGCAAGATCGTCCACCCCGCGGTCATCGAAGCCCTGGGCGAAAACCCGAAGCTTTAATCGCGGCGGTTTTCCCCTGCGGAAAACCCTCTATGCAAATGGCGGAGGGCCGGTTGCGGGCCTCCTTCCTTGCCCTCACAGACAAAGCACTAACTTTTTTGTGATTTTTGTGAGTAAGGACTTGACCTCAACCCCTTGATGGTTAATAAAGTCCTCCATCCATTAAGGACAACCGCGCATCTGGCGTGGTTTCTGTTTGGGGCCATAGCTCAGCTGGGAGAGCGCCTGCTTTGCAAGCAGGAGGTCGTCGGTTCGATCCCGTCTGGCTCCACCAACAGATTTGACGAGATTTGACGGAGTTCCAGCCATGGCTGTTCCAAAGAGAAAAACCACCCCATCCAAGCGCGGCATGCGTCGTGCGCATGATGCCCTGAAGTCCGACGCTTACGTCGAAGACAAAACCACGGGTGAGCTGCATCGCCCCCACCACATGGACCCAAAGACCGGCATGTACAAAGGCCGTCAGGTGCTGAAGGTTAAAGAGCGCATTTAACATCATCGCAACTGATGATGATAAGGGGGCCGCATCATGCGGCCTTTTTAATGTCCAGATTTTGAGTAATCGCGTTATACTATGTCCAAGAGAGAGGATGACGCCATGTCCGCAGACCCGAAAATAAAGAAACACGCCATTTTTACCATTGGTGATGTCGTGCGCCACCGGCATTTTTCGTTTCGCGGCGTGATTTTTGATGTCGATCCTGAATTTGCCAATACCGAAGAATGGTATGAGGCGATACCGGCTGAAATCCGGCCGGCGCGCGAACAGCCGTTTTATCATCTGCTGGCGGAAAACGACGACAGCTATTACACCGCCTATGTCAGCCAGCAAAACCTGATGGCGGATGGCGAGGCTGGCCCCGTCGACCACCCCGAACTTGATGACATGTTCTCCTCTTTTGAAGAGGGCCGTTACAAACCCCATCGGGACAGCGTCAACTAATCCTTCACGGTAATGTGATTTTTCATTCCAGCTGGTATTCTCCATAGTAGTGAAAGTCACCTTACGCATGGGTACTCGGACCCCCGCCTCAGCGCGGGGGTTTTGCCTGTGGGGTTCCTGTGGGGTGCCTGCGTGTTTTGCGCAAGCCGGGGCAGGGGTGATGCGCCTAAACCTTATCCGCAACCCGCAGAAATCTGCGAATAATTCGCAATCTCATCCGCAAAGATAATGCTTGAAATCAGGGTGGCGAAGGTCCATATAACTAATGCGGACCAATATGGTCCTTTATTGAATTTGATCGGGTTGTTCTGCTGCGGCAGACCACCGGATGAACACCCCCACAACAGGGCCATCACCAGTCACCGCTGGGGCCGGAGAGAGCAGGATGATCAAGCTGAACCGCATGACAGATTACGGCGCCGTGGTGCTGAGTATTCTGGCGTTTCAGTGGCGGTTTGAGCATGGCGTCAGCTTGTCGGCGAGCGATATATCCGCCCGTTCCGGCATCAGTCAGGCCAGCACCGCCAAGATTCTCAAGATGCTGGCGGCCGGTGGTCTTGTTGAGGCGACGCGCGGCAAACACGGCGGTTATGTCTTGTCCTCCGCCCCTGAGCTGGTGTCGGTGGCGGCGATCATCGAAGCGCTGGAAGGGCCAATAGCCTTGACGGCCTGCGTTGAAACCTCCGCCGATCCGTGTTCATCCAGGCAAAGCTGCTTTTTGAGCGGCCATTGGGAGAAGGTCAACACCGCCATCGGGTCCGCCCTGTCGGCCATGACCCTGGCGGATCTGATTGATCCCGAACATTATTTTAAGCCTGCCCATGAGCAGGATCTTCAGCCGAAGCACATTTAGGAAAGGGCTTTCGATGTCGGCAACGCAAGAAACCATTCAGCAGGTCAATGAAGCCACCGGTAAGTATAAATACGGCTTCGTGACGGATATTGAGGTCGATAAGGCCCCCAAGGGCCTGAACGAGGACACCATCCGCCTGATCTCCGCCAAAAAGAACGAGCCGGAATGGATGCTGGAGTTGCGCCTTAAGGCTTATCAGCACTGGCTGACCATGGAGGAACCTGATTGGGCGAAGCTCGATTACCCGAAA
>JAGWAQ010000161.1:6360-8695 GCA_021296375.1 Alphaproteobacteria bacterium | reverse complement strand
GGGATTCGCTATAGGCACGGCCGCCGATCCGGTGCGATGCTTCAAACACCAGGCAGGACACCCCCCGCTCGCCCAGGGCTTTGGCCGCGCTCAACCCGGCAACCCCTGCCCCGATGATGATCACGTCACAATCGGTCATGACGGCGCCCGCAAGGTTTTTGCGGTGGATTTCGCGGCATCAAATTCAGCTTTCTTTCGGGCAAGATCCTCCGCCGTCAATTGCTCGGGGTTGGCGTAATCCTCTTTCCAGCGGTCATCGCCACTCCACTGAAGCGGTGAGGTCACGGTCGTGCGGGGGGCGGTGGCCTCAGCCAGCAGATCAAGCGCAAGGGTCATGGTGATGTCCTGACTTTCACGGTCGTGAGGTTTGCCCGCGCTGTTGCCAAGGGGGAAATCCGAGAACACAAATCGCGCCACTCCAGCCTGCTCGACAATGTCTTTGGCGCATCCCATGACCACCGTCGGCAGGCCATTGGCTTCAAGATGACGGGCCACCAATGCCGTGGACTGATGGCAAACAGGACAATTCGGCACAAGGATCGCGGCATCAACCGCAAGAGAGGCCAATAGAGCCTCTACTTTCGGGGCGTCGACTTCACGCGTGGTGCGTTGCGACCGGTTGGTGGGCAGCCCCACCACGGCCTCTGCCATGGCCCCCACCACCCCGCGCGCAGAAGCCCGCCGCAGGGCCGTGATCGGCAGGTAGGTATCGGTGTCTTCAGCGGAGGTATGGGCGCGATCAATCGCGACATGGGATACGCGCAAATCCGGCAAAGGGTCGACCGGGGCTTTATAGACATCATAGAATTTGGCGGCGGCGTTATACGGCGCATGAGGCCCCTGGTCCCCGGCGCCAGGCTTAAAAGGGGCGGCGGTGGTGACAATCGCCACCCTGGCCTTGTTCAGAGGCATCAAGAGCGGGGCAAACGGCACGTCATCATGGGCCGCCCATTGATAGGGGTTGTCATACCCGAGGGCAAGGTAATAAGCGCGGGTACGCTCCATATAAGGAAGGGGCAATGACATGACGTTATCCTAGCCGCAAGACCTTGCCTCTGACAACATCCCATAAAGCTGTTACTGCCCGGCAAACCCGCTGCCGGGTTTTTTATATTCCGGCCGCGCGGGTGCAAAAATATCAATGATCAGGGCGCCTTCAGGACCCCCGATAATGCCATGCTCCACCCCGCCGGGGGCAACCCAGAAATCGCCTTTCTTGACGGGGATTTCCTCCCCACCCTGAAGGCGGGTGGCGCTGCCCTCAATCAAGATGCTCCATTGCTCTTGAGGATGGCTGTGGACAGTGCCGACCGCCCCCGGGCCGATCCGCACGACGGACGCCATCGATTGATCGGCGGGAAAAATACTGGCGTCGATGCCGTCGGTAAGGGCGCGGCTGATGCCTTCATCAAGTCGGTCAAGACTGTAAAAATTTTCCCGTGTACTCATGATCGTCCTCCAAAAATATCTTTTGCCTGATCCTATCATAACCAGCGGCTTAAACGAGGGGGATTTTGTCATATTGGCAGCAGGGCATTTTGGCAGTACGGTTTTATTCTGTATTCATCAAGTATTCTGTATTCTTCAAGTATTCTGAATTCATCAAACATTCTGAATTCATAAATAAGGTAACCGCGACCATGGCCCGATCTTCATCTTATCAACCTGTCCCCCTGCCCGATTATGAAGACGTCAGCCCTGACATCTCCGCCGAACGGGCGCGGGGTTTTTTTGAGACCATGGCGAAACGTCATTCCGTCCGTCAATTTGACACTAAAGAAGTTGATGAAGCGGTGATCCGTCACGCTATTGCCACGGCGGGACGCGCGCCCTCCGGTGCCAATCACCAGCCCTGGCATTTTGTCGCCATCCGCGATCATGACATGAAGGCCCGTATTCGCGAGGCGGCGGAAAAGGAAGAGCGTGAATTTTACGCTGGCGGCGGCGGGGATGAATGGATCGCCGCGCTTGAGCCGATTGGCACTGGCCCCACCAAGACCCACCTGACGGATGCGCCATGGCTGATCATTGTGTTTGCGCAGCGTTATGGGCTGAACGACGATGGCACGCGGTACAAACATTATTATGTGCCTGAAAGCGTAGGCATCTCAACCGGCGTGCTGGTGACAGCCCTGCATATGGCGGGGTTGGCATGCCTCATCCACACCCCCAACCCCATGAAGTTTTTGAACGGCTTGTGCGGGCGGCCAGCCCATGAAAAGCCGGTGATGATTATCCCCGTCGGCTACCCTGACGCCAATGCCGTCATCCCGAAAGCGGCGACGATCAAAAAACCACTTGATGAGATACTGACGGTGTTGTGAGCAGATTTTCC
>JAGWAQ010000161.1:0-6302 GCA_021296375.1 Alphaproteobacteria bacterium | reverse complement strand
CGCATTTTTATCAAGAAAAATGGCGAGAGTGACGAGACTTGAACTCGCGACCTCCGGCGTGACAGGCCGGCGCTCTAACCAACTGAGCTACACCCCCGCAGGAACAGAAGAACTGTTCAAAGGATGGTCTTAAATACGGTTTTCCTCAGGATGTGTCAATCCAGAATTGCACTGAAGTTTCAAAAAAATCATCTTTTCTGGCAGGGCGCAAACCGGGATTAAAACAGCCCTCCCCCGTGGTCATGAACCTGCTTAAAAAAAACGGGGCCGAAGCCCCGTTTTCATCGCGTGGATAAACCGCGCTTATTTGTAGTTCTTGTTGCCAGACCCATGCTTGGGGCGAGCAATAGCCTTGATCATGGCGTCGATCGTGACCGACCCCACCACCTTGTCATCCTTGACGACACGGGCAGGCTTCTTGTCTTTTTCCAGCATCAACTGCATGGCTTCTTCGATCGGTGTTTCGACATCAATCTTGATGCCGGTTTTGATCGCTTTCGTGTCCATCACTGAACCGACTTCAAGCACCCGGGCACGGTTAATGTCCTTGATGAAGTCCGATACATAATCATCAGCCGGGTTCAGGACAATGTCCTGCGGCGAGCCTTTCTGGATGACGGCCCCATCACGCAGGATAACAATGTTATCCCCGATGCGAAGGGCTTCATCCAGATCGTGGGTGATGAAGATGATGGTCTTGTGGAGTTCTTCCTGAAGACCAAGAAGAACATCCTGCATGTCGGTGCGGATCAGCGGATCAAGCGCCGAGAAGGCTTCGTCCATCAGCAGGATTTCAGCATCAGTCGCCAGCGCACGGGCCAGGCCAACACGCTGCTGCATGCCGCCGGACAATTGCGCCGGGTAATGATTTTCAAACCCCGACAGGCCAACACGATCAATCCAGCGCTGGGAGCGTTCAAGAGCTTCGTTCTTGTCGCTCCCCTGAATGGTCAGGCCATAAGCGGCGTTTTGCGCCACCGTACGGTGCGGCAGAAGACCAAACTTCTGGAACACCATCGACGCCCGGAAACGACGGAACTCAAGCAGCTCGTCTTCCGACATATCCAGCACGTTCTGGCCATCGACCACGATCTCACCTGCTGTTGGCTCGATCAGACGGTTGATGTGACGGATCAGTGTCGATTTACCTGAACCCGAAAGCCCCATGATCACCTGAATTTCGCGCGCCTTGATGTCAATATTGACATCTTTAAGCCCCAGCACGTGACCATGTTTTTCCAGCAGCTCAGCCTTGGACATGCCGCCCTCGACCTTGGCTACCATCGGCTTCGGGTCGGCCCCGAAGATCTTGTACAGGTTCTTGATTGAAACTTTAATATCAGACACCGTGACCACCTTCGCGATGCTTCTGCAAACGCTTACCATATTGTTGTGAAACGCGGTCAAAGATGATGGCAAGAGCCACAATCGCAAGACCATTCATCAGCCCAAGAGCCAGATACTGGTTGGAAATCGCCCGCAGAACAGCAACACCAAGACCTTTAACACCGATCATGGATGCAATCACAACCATGGCCAGCGCCATCATGATGGTCTGGTTGACACCAGCAAAGATATTCGGCAACGCCAGCGGAACCTGAACACCCCACAGCCGTTGCTTGTAATTGGCACCAAAAGCGGTGGACGCTTCCATAATGTCAGCATCAACAAGACGAATACCAAGGTTGGTCAGGCGAACGATCGGCGGCAGGGCATAAATGCACACAGCCAGCAAGCCAGGGACTTTACCAATACAAAGCAGCATCACCACAGGAATGAGGTAAACAAAGCTCGGAATCGTCTGCATGACGTCAAGAATTGGCGTAATGATGGCCTGAATACGGTTCGAGCGAGCCATCAGAATACCGGCGGGAATACCAATACCGATACATACGATCGTGGCGACAGAGATAATGGCAAGGGTCGCCATTGTGTCTTCCCACATGCCGAAATAGCCGATGACAACAAACGCGCCCACGGTCCCGGCCACGAGCTTATAATTACGGGAACCCAGCCAAGCCAATGCGCCAACGCACAGCAGAATGATAGGCCAAGGGGTGTTGATCAGCAGCTTTTCAAACCACACCATGAATTTAAGCAGTGGGTTGAAGAAAGATTCCAGCGCGTCGCCATATTCCCGAGAAAAACTTCTAAATCCAGCATCAATCGACTTCTTCATCTCGCGAAGTGGAGTGCGACCTAAGGAAGGAAATTCATCAAAGAAGTCCATGTTATATCCTACATCTAATTTGTATAAGAAAGGCCCGCCAGGTGATCTGGCAGGCCCTCATTAGTGGTGTTGCAGCAAATTACATGCTTGCCTTGATCTTGGCAGCAGCATCTGCGGAAACCCATGACATCCACAGGTCTTCATGCTGTTCCAGGAACGCGTAAGCGGCATCTTCACCACCGGCCTGGTTTTCCTGCATGAATACGAGCATGCCGTTCATGACTGGGCCAGGGAAAACACGGGTGCTGAGGTAATCAACAGCAACACCGCCGGAGGTCTTGAAGCGGTCGGTAACAACGGTGGAAACAGCGGAGTGAGTCCAGGAAGATGGCTTCGGATCAGCACATTCCTGTTCAGGCTTCACGATGCAGTTGTCCCAGTTGTCGGCACCGCCCCATGGGCCCATGTCGACAGGAACCATTTCGTACTTACCGATCAGAGCGGTTGGAGCCCAGTACTAACCGAACCAGTTTTCGCCACGCTCAACAGCTTTCGCCATTGAACCGTCGAGACCTGCAGCTGAACCTGGATCAACCAGCAGCCAGCCCTTTTTTTCCATTTCAAAGGCACGGTACAGTGACGCGTTCGCCAGCTGACAACCCCAACCAGCAGGGCAACCAACAAAAGCACCTTTTGATGGATCTTCAGGGTGTGGGAACAGATCTGGACGTGCCAGCAGAGCGTTGATGTCGTTGACAATCTCAGGGTGCTTTTCAGCAGTCTGAGGAGCAACCCACCAGCCTTCACCAAGGTCGGTGATCGGGCCGTCGTTGACCTTGTGCAGGCGGCCTTCGCCAACAGCGGCTTCAAGCGGAACAGCAACAGCGTTGGTCCACAGCTCACCAGCAACATCAGGCTGACCTTTTTCGTTCATGGAAGCGAAAGTCGTCATGGTTGCACCAGCAACCAGCTCAACTTCACAGCCGTAACCCTGCTCCAGGATCACCTTATCAACATTGGCCATCAGTTCGGCTGATGCCCAGTTCATTTCCGCGATGGAAACAGAACCACATTCAGCTTTTGCGGAATGTGAAAAAGTCATAGCAACACCAACGGCTGCCAGACCAGTCAAAAACTTTTTCATAGTTTTCTCCCCAAGTAAAAATTTTGTTGTTCAAGACAACCGATATACCTTTAACAGTACATCTTTACCCAATTGCGACAAAATGACGTCGCAAAAGCGCAAATCTAAAATAAATAAAATTTTCGGAAAAGAGGATGGTGGGCGGTGAGGGGCTCGAACCCCCGACCTACTGGGTGTAAACCAGTTGCTCTCCCAGCTGAGCTAACCGCCCCCACGTGGATTGCTATCGTATAGACAAAAAAAGAATGGCCGGCAAGATATTTTCGGCCATTCTTCAAAAAATATCGTAAGGCTTGAATTAGCCGTTAACAGCAGCCTTCAGCGGTGAGCCAGCCTTGAACTTGGGCTGCTTGGACGCCGGGATAGCAATGCTTTCGCCAGTGCGCGGGTTACGACCGGTTGTTGCCGCACGGTGGCTGACAGAAAAAGTACCAAAACCAACGATGCGAACATCATCACCGCCTTTGAGAGCGGCTTCAACTGAAGCAATAAAACCGTCAACAGCTTTACCGGCATCTGCTTTTGAAATACCAGCGCGATCAGCTACATCTGCAATAAGTTCGTTTTTGTTCATGGGAACCCCCAGAATTAAAGGTTAAAAGCGTGTTTGCTTGCGAAAACACTACGTCAATATATTGGGGGTGGTCAATCAAAAATCGCAGAAAACCGCAATTTCTTGCGGTCTTCTGTTAATCATTTTTTAATGAGCAGTGACCTTGTCATCATCGCCATCGGTGGCGGCAACTGTGCTGGAAGAAATCTTGTCTTCAGCCAGCGGAGTGGTTTTTTCCACCAGCGCATGAAGCAGCACCTCATCCACCATCGACACCGGCACAATCGTCAGCGCGTCCTTGATGTTGTCGGGGATATCCGCAAGATCCTTGATATTTTCTTTTGGAATCAAAGCTGTTTTGATGCCGCCGCGAACAGCCGCCAGCAGTTTTTCCTTCAAACCGCCGATCGCCAGCACCCGGCCACGCAAGGTGACTTCCCCTGTCATGGCAACGTCGCCACGGATGGGGATGCCGGTCAGCGCGGAAACAAGTGACGTCACCATCGCGACCCCGGCAGAAGGCCCGTCTTTCGGCGTTGCCCCTTCAGGGACGTGAACGTGGATGTCATTTTTCTGCAATTGTTCGGTGGTGATGCCGATCATGGTCGCGCGATTCTTGATAAAATACACCGCGGCCTGAATAGACTCTTTCATGACGTCGCCCAGCTTACCGGTGGAGGTCACCCTGCCCTTCCCCGGAACCGTCACGGCCTCGATATTCAACAGCTCGCCACCGACTTCAGTCCAGGCCAGACCGGTGGTGACACCAACCTGATCATTGCCATCGATTTCAAGGCGACGGTATTTCGGCACCCCGAGGAAATCTTCAAGGTTATCGACGGTAATATCGACACGCTTGGCACGACCGGCGACGATCTCCGTCACCGCTTTGCGGACAAGACGCGCCAGCTCACGTTCGATGTTACGAACGCCCGCTTCACGGGTGTATTCCTGAATGGTCTTGCGCAAGGCGTCATCGGTCAGGCTGAACTCATCCTTTTTCAACCCATGGTCCTTCATCTGCTTGCTGATGAGGTGACGCTTGGCGATTTCCACCTTCTCGTCTTCCGTGTAGCCCGACAGGCGAATGATCTCCATCCGATCCAGCAATGGCTGCGGCATGTTGAGGGTATTGGCCGTCGTGATGAACATGATGTCCGACAGATCGTAATCAACCTCAAGGTAATGGTCCTGGAAAGTGGCGTTCTGTTCCGGATCCAGCACCTCAAGCAAGGCGGAGGACGGATCACCGCGCCAGTCGGCGCCCAGTTTATCGACCTCATCAAGCAGGATCAGCGGATTGCTTGACCCGACTTTCTTGAGATTCTGGACAATCTTGCCCGGCATGGAGCCGATATAGGTGCGGCGGTGGCCACGAATTTCGCTTTCGTCACGCACCCCGCCAAGCGCCATGCGGGTAAACTTGCGCCCCGTCGCTTTGGCGATCGATTGACCGAGGGAGGTTTTCCCCACCCCTGGAGGGCCAACAAGGCAGAGGATAGGCCCTTTCGGCTTTTTCATGCGATGCTGGACCGCAAGATATTCAATGATGCGGTCTTTGACTTTTTCCAGCCCGTAGTGATCGGCATCCAGAATATCACGGGCGGCGTTAATATCTTTCTTGATGCGGGTTTTCTTGCCCCAGGGCAGGCCCAGCATGGTGTCAATGTAATTGCGGACAACCGTGGCCTCGGCGCTCATGGGGCTCATGTTCTTGAGCTTCTTGACCTCACCCGTAACCTTTTCCCGGGCTTCCTTGGACAGCTTGGCCTTGGCCAGATTCTCTTCGATTTCATCGAGTTCCGACCTGCCGTCATCCCCTTCCCCGAGTTCCTTCTGAATGGCTTTGATTTGCTCGTTCAGGTAATACTCGCGCTGGGATTTTTCCATCTGGCGCTTGACGCGGTTGCGGATGCGCTTTTCCACCTGCATGACGCCAATTTCGCTGTTCATCATGCCGTAGATTTTCTCAAGACGGTCATTGACTGACGTCAGCTCCAGCAGTTCCTGCATTTCAGGGATGTTGACCGCCAGGTGCGAGGCAATGGTATCGGCCAGTTTGCTGGCGTCCTCGACTTGCGCCAGGGAGACCATGACTTCCGAAGGGATCTTCTTGTTCAGCTAGATGTAATCTTCGAACTGGCCAAGCGTGGTGCGGCCAAGGGCAGATGTTTCAGCTTCGCTCTCACCATAGTTTTCTTCGGGAAAGGTGATGTCCGCTTCAAGGTAGTCGTCGCTGTCATGAAAGGCTGAAACTTTCGCACGGGCGCCGCCCTCAACCAGCACCTTGATGGCGCCATCAGGCAGTTTCAGGAGCTGCAGCACCGTCCCGATTGTCCCCATTTCATAGAGGTCATCAGGGGTGGGGTTTTCTTCCCCGGCTTCCTTCTGGGCGACCAGCATGATCTGCTTGTCGTCGTTCATCACTTCTTCAA
>JAGWAQ010000160.1 GCA_021296375.1 Alphaproteobacteria bacterium | reverse complement strand
CCCAATCGGGGGTCCAGGCGTGGTCGGACGGGTAGACATCGGTGCTGATGCGTTCCTCAAACCCGTGCAATTGGTCAGGGCCGACAAAATGCATCTTGCCCGAAAGGCAGGTGCGGTAGCCCGCGCTCCGCAGGTAATGGGCAAAAGTGGGCACGGTGGCGGGGAATTCCGCGGCGTTGTCATAGGCCTTGATGTTGGTGATGCGTTGCCCTGCCATAAAGCTGAAGCGCGAAGGGGCGCAAAGCGGCGAATTGCAATAGGCGGCATCAAAGCGCGCGCCCTTGGCCGCCAGTTTATCGATATTCGGGGTTTTCACCACAGGATGGCCGTAAGCCCCGGTGAAATGCGGGGCCAGCTGATCAGCCATGATCAGTAAGATATTGGGCTTTTGGGGCATGTTCGGTTCCTTGGAAAAAAATACCAACACAAAACCCTGCCGCAATTTGAGGGGGGCTGTCCATGTTTTTTTTATCATAAAATGACGTTTTATTTGCAGGTTGCCATAACGTGCGTTTTGGGTGAACATTAAAAAAAACCAAAACAAAAATTAGGGAGTGAAACGATGAAAATGTTTCGTAAAGTTGCAATTGGGGCGGCAACCGCTGTTGTGGCCATCTCCGCGGCTCATGCCGCTGAAATGGGCGCCTCTGACAAAGCCATCAAACTGGCGATGAACGAATGGACCGGCCAGCACCTGTCCACCAAAGTCGGCGGCGCAATTCTTGAACGCGCGGGCTATAACGTTGAATACGTGACGGCGGGGTACGGCCCGCAGTTTATTGCCATGGCGGAAGGTGATCTTCATGCCACGCTGGAAATCTGGACGTCGAACGCGCCAGGTCAGTTCACGGAAGCGGCCGCCGCCGGTTCAGTGATTGATATCGGCAGCCTTGAGCTGGAGGCCCGCGAAGGCGTGCTTTACCCTGTTCACATGAAGGAAATGTGCCCGGGTTTGCCAAGCTGGGAAGCGCTCAATGCCTGCGCCGCCAAATTTGCCTCTGTTGAAACCCTGCCGAAAGGCCGCCTGCTCGATTACCCGGCCGATTGGGGTTCACCGGGGAAGGACCGTTTTGATGCCATGGGCATGGATTTCACCGCGGTTCCTGCCGGGTCCGAAGGCGCGCTGATCACGGAGCTTGAAGCCTCTATTGCCAAAAAAACCCCATTGCTGATGACCTTCTGGCAACCGCATTGGGCGCTGGCTGAATATGACACCGAATGGGTGGCTCTGCCTGCGGGTACCGATGAATGCTACAGCGACGCCTCCTGGGGCGTTAACCCGGACATGACCGGCGACTGTGACTTCAGCCCAACCCGTATCTTTAAGGTCACCTGGTCCGGCATGGCCGACACCTGGCCAATGGCGAATGAACTGCTCAAGCTCTACACCCTTGATGCCAATGACCAGCAGAACATGATGGCTGCTGTTGATGGCCGTGGTGAAGATATCGACAAGGTGGTCGCGGCCTATATGGACGCCAATGCCGCCGCGATCGACAGCATGATTGCCAAAGCAAAGGCCATGTAAATGAACATGAAAGGGACGGTTTCGACCGTCCCTTTTTCTTTTGGTTGTTATCAATGACATCAGTTCCCATTAAATTTGAATGCCGGCATTTGTGGAAAGTGTTTGGCGATAAAGCGGTGATGGCCGCGCAACAATGCCATCACGATGGCGGGTCTTCCCATGACGTGGCGATGGCGGCCGATGCCCAAGGCGGCATTATCGGCGCCCGCGACGTCAGCTTCAGTGTCGGGGAAGGGGAGCTGTTTGTGGTGATGGGGCTGTCCGGTTCCGGCAAATCCACCGTCTTGCGCTGCCTGGCCCAGCTTCAGCCCCCGACCCTGGGGCAGGTGATGCTGGATGGCCAGGATTTAACGACACTTCCGGAAAAGGATTTGATGGATATTCGCCGCCACAAGATGGGGATGGTGTTTCAGAATTTCGGGCTGGTGCCGCATTTTACCGCCCTTCAGAATATTGCCTTTCCGCTCAAGGTGCGGGGGGATGACCCCGCCGCCTGTGCCGCAAAAGCGCAGGAAATGTTGACGTTGGTGGGGCTGGATGGCCGCGGGGATGCTTTCCCGGCGGAATTGTCAGGGGGCCAACAGCAACGGGTGGGGATCGCGCGGTCACTTGCCGTTGACCCTGAAGTCTGGCTGCTGGATGAACCGTTCAGCGCCCTAGACCCCCTTATCCGGCGTCAGCTTCAGGATGAATTGCTGGATTTGCAATCAAGCCTGAAAAAATCGATTCTCTTCATTACCCATGATTTTGCCGAAGCGGTCAAACTGGCGGATAAAATCGCCATCATGCGTGACGGCTTGATCATCCAGCAAGGCACGGCGGCGGAACTTCTGCTTAACCCTGCTGATGATTACGTCCGCAGTTTTGTCGAAGATGTGCCGAGACTTCAGGTCTTGACCCTGGCTGATGTCATGACGGCGTGCTCTCCAAAGGCAGGCAAAACAGCCGCTTCATCCATTCAACTTGCCGCCAGCACCAGCCTTGAAACGGCAATGATTGCCTTAACCTCCGGCGGGACCACCATCACGGTGATGGACAAGGGCCAAACGGTCGGCACGGTCGACAAGTCGGCTATTATCAAAGCGGTTGAGGGGTGATGGTCACGTCAGCTGTTGTCACTCCCCGAATCCTTGCCGCTATGGCGGTGGTGGCCATCGCGTCGGTGATGGTGATTTACGCCCCGCAACTGGGGGCCTATGGCGCCGCTCCGCTTGCCCCCACCGATGCCATCGCTGGCGGGATCAACGCGGGCATCAAGGCGTTCATCGGCCAGTTCAAGCCTGTCTTGCGGTTTATCGCTGGCGGGATTGACGCCGGGGTACGGGGGGTGCAATCGGCACTTCACAGCATTCCCTGGCTGGTGGCTGTCACGGCGGTGTTTGTGCTGGGCTGGCGGCTTAAATCTCTTGCCCTTGGGGCCGGTTGCGCGCTTGCTGTTTTGTACATGGCGTTGTCAGGGCATTGGGTAAAATCCATGAACACCCTCGCCATGGTGGGGATTTCCGTTCCCCTGGCCCTGTCTTTCGGCTTTGCGCTGGGGGTGCTGGGGGCGAAATCCCGCCGTGCCCATGGGGTGATCTTGCCAACCCTTGATTTGATGCAAACGATTCCGACTTTTGCCTATCTGGCGCCGCTGGTGGTGCTGTTTGGCTTTGGTCCTGTGCCGGGGGTGCTGGCCAGCATGATCTACGCCGCCCCGCCCATTACCCGAAATGTCATGCTGGGGTTGCGGCAAGTGCCGCAGGATTTGCACGAGGTCGCCGCCATGTCCGGTGCCACCCCCTGGCAGCGGTTCCGGTTTATCGAATTGCCCCATGCCAGGCCGCAGATGCTGGTGGGGGTCAATCAATCGGTGCTGGCGACCTTGTCGATGGTGATAATCGCGGCGGTGATTGGCGGGTTTGATGACATCGGCCGTGAAGTGCTGGTGGCCACCAACAAAGGGTCCGCGCGGGTCGGGCAAGCCCTGGGGGCTGGCGT
>JAGWAQ010000159.1 GCA_021296375.1 Alphaproteobacteria bacterium | reverse complement strand
CACCCTGTTGAGCTGTTCCGTGCGATTGCCCGCCGTGATGACGAGGCCACGCGCTTGACCGCCATGAGCATCGACGGGTTTCGGCTGTTCATTGACCCGAAAGGGATTGACGACAAGAACAAGGTCAAATCGGCCCTCAAGGCGGCGTTATCAAGCCTTGATGACGACTGATTTATTCCGATACCAAATTTATTCGGCACCAAATTTATTCCGCTGACAAATCTATTCTTGTGACGGGTCTATTCCGGTGAGCGGCCGGAGAACTGGCGTTGCGGGCGGAAGCTGATCAAGGTCACGTCATCGCGCCGCTCTTCACTCCCCTGCCAGTTGCGGAAATTTCGCATAATGGCGCGGTTGATCATTTTCGGGGAATTGTCCTCGGCGTCCTCAATGCAGGTCGCCAGGCGTTTATAGCCATAGCTGACGCGTTTATCCTCGCCAATCTGGGTGGTGATGCCATCGGTGGTGATGACAAAACTCAAGCCGTCTTCAAGGGGGAGCTGATGAACAGGCAGATTAAGCGGCACCCCGTCATTGAGATAACCAAGCGAGGTCTTGCCGCCTCGATAGCGGGTGACGGTTTGATCGGTGGTGACGGTGAAAATATCCATTTGCGCGCCGCAATATTCGATCGGGGAGCCGTCATGGGGTATAGCGATCATGGTGGCGTCGAGCCCGTCATTGCTTTCACTGCCGCCGCCGACCTGGTGCAATTGCGCGCAAATGCCGTCATGAAGTTGCTGCATGAGATCGCTGAGATCAGGGGTGATGACCCAGCGCCCGAGACTGGCCATCACCGCCGCTGAAATCTGCTCAAGGGTAGAGGTGGCGATCAAGGTCATGAAGGCCCCGGGCACGCCATGACCGGTGCAATCCATCACCACCAGATAATCGCGGTCCCCGATGGTTTTATGCCAGTAAAAATCACCCCCCACGACATCCTTGGGTTGCCAGATGATGGCGCTTTCCCCAAGGCTGGCTTTTAGGGCAGTGGCATCGGGCAGAAGGCTGCGCTGGATGCGGCTGGCGTAATCGATGGAATCGGAAATTTGCTGGTTGGATTCGCGCAATTCTTCGGTTCGTTGCGCCACCATTTTTTCAAGATTGGTGTTGATATCCGCCAGTTCATCCTGCGATGAGGCGATGGTGTCCGCCATGACGTCAAAGGATTGCCCGATGCGGCCCAGTTCATCCTTGCGGCGATCATTGACCCGTGCCGTCAGATCACCGGCGGAAAACTCCGCCGCTTTCGTCAACAGCGCGTTGACCCTGCGGCTGATGTTCACGCTGGCAAATGCCGTGATCGCCACCACTCCAATCAGCATCAAGGCCCCGACGATGATGAGCTGGTTCTGGAACTTCATCAGCACCGTGCTGGTGTCCGTCGCGACTTTGCGCAGGCTGGCGGAAATCGACGCGTTGACCTGCCCGAGCGAGGTGTTGAGCGTGTCCCGAGCCGCCATGCCCGCGCGGGTGAACTCACCAATATTGGCGCCGATGGTGACCACCCCGAACCCGCGCCGGCTGTCGGCGTATTGGCCAGTGTAATAAGGAATGGTGGCGGCGGTGGTGAGCTTCCAGATCCCCGACCAGTAAATCAGAAAAGAGCCGTAGCCGCCGTTGCTGTTGATCTGGTGCCAGCCGGCGCATTGCGGGGCGAAATCCAGATAACGGCAATCAAGGGGGATGCGGCCGGATTTGATCTGGGCGGGGTTGGGGGTCTTGGTGCGGGTTTGGCCGGTAAAGGGCGGCTGGGCGGCAAGCCAGGTGCTGAAATCATCTTCCCCTGACAGCCGGAAGGCCGCCGCTTGATCAGCGCTGACCCAGCCCGGCACACGTTCGCCGGTGGCGGGGTCAAAGCCGGAAATGAAATACTCCCGTGGGTGGGCAATGTTGCGGCCCTCGTGGTCCCACATAAAGGCGTAATTGCCGTGGCTGGCGTCCTTGATCGGGGCCAGAAGCGATTGCCGTTGCATGACTGTGTTGTCATCTGTTCCGGTCTGCGCAGTGTTTTCCGGCACGATATAATCGGTAAACTCCATGATATGGCGGTGATCAACAGCCATGGTCAAATAGCCCGTGATCCTGCCGTTACGGGTAAGGGGGGTGGCGTATCTGATGATGCCCTCAAAACGGCGGCCCTGGGGGTTTTCAAGCCCGGCGTCGGCGCTTTCCCCGGGGGCAAATTCCATCTCGGCCTTGGCGGCGCGATCGGCTGTATAAGTGCCGATCATATGGGTGGGTTGATAGGCTCCTATCACGTCGCTGACATAAATCTCGCCAGGCTTGAGGTTCGTCAGCTGGTCAAAATACACTTCCGCCTTGGCAAAGGTGTCGAGGCGATTGGTGACATTTCCCTTGGTGGGGCCCTTGGTGGAGCCTCCGGTGGCACCAAGATCAGATGATGTGACGATCTCGTTTCCCTCTAGGTCCAAAATCGTGATTTCCCGATAGATCGGGGCCATGTCCCGGGGGCGGAACGGCGGGATGCTGGAGCTGAAATTGTTGCTGTTCTCGCGATTCTGGGCGGCCCTTGCAGCGGGGGTAATGGCGGCGGGGCGCGCCAGCGCCACCCACTGCTGGCTGTCATGGTCGAACCGGTATTGCGGGGCAATGGTCAGGGGGCGGGTTTTGGATTGACGGAAGATATCAATCAGGGTTTTCGGGTCATCCTGTGCTGTCAGCGCACCGGCAAGGAAGCGCAGGTCATTGTCACGGTCATAAAGGAAATCCGCGACTTGCCCGGCGAGATGAAAGCTCAGCCTTTCCCAATTGTATTGCGCCAGCTTGTCCATTTCCTCAGATGAGGTGCCGACAAGGTTTTCCGCCGCCATGGCAATGTTTTCGGTGAATTGCGTTTCCAGGTCCTGGATCGCTGTCGTCACATCACTGGAAATGATTTTGGAATCTGCGCTGATCAGGCTGATGGCCGCCACAAGCGGCAGAAAAATAGCCAATACCAAAAACGCAAAAAGTTTCTTAATTAATGACAAAAAACACCTGATGGACGCGTCGCGTCCGTAACGATTAATCACTCCATCACAATACTTCACGCGTCGCCTTGCCGCAAGAAGCCGCGCGCTCGCGGAAACCGGAAAGCTAGATGGCCGTCAGGGGGCTGTTGTCATTGGCGGCATCAGGTAAAGCCGGGCCGGTTGTGGTGTCGAGTTCTTCCAGCCCGAAGTCGGCGAAAGCTTCATCACTGTCCAGCACTTCAACTTCACCGGATTGCTCGATGATTTCAATCAACCGGTCCTCGGGAGATATCGAGGCGTCATGCAGCACAGTGACCGCAATCAGCGCCGCCAGGCTTGTGGTTTCCACCTGATCAGCGATCAGCTGTGGGGGAACGAAAGGAAGAATTACGCATCCGTCACGGATGCCAGGATCAACCTGTTGCATCGAATGTCTCCTTGGGATGGGGGGGTGAGGAGGGGGCAATTGAGGAAATCACAGGGCTGTTCTGGCTTGATTTGAAATCAATAAAGGGGCCTGTATCTTCGCAGATACATACAATCCCTAGCTGATTTGTACAGTTCAAGT
>JAGWAQ010000158.1 GCA_021296375.1 Alphaproteobacteria bacterium | reverse complement strand
ATGGGACTTCAGCATATCGTCATATTCCTTGCCCATGGGCATCCGCCAGGATTTCTCGCCGACCGCTTGCCCGGCCTCCATCAAGCCATTGGCGACATCATCATTATTGCTGAAAAGACCGGCGTATTCCTTGCCGAGGGAGATCAGGATCGCCCCGGTCAATGTCGCCAGATTGACCATTTGTGCAGGTTTGAAATGCGTGTTGGCATAGGTCAGGACATCCGCCAGCACCAGCCGCCCTTCGGCATCGGTATTGATGATCTCAACCGTCTGGCCCGACATCGAGGTGACGACATCACCGGGGCGAGTCGCCTCACCGTCAGGCATGTTTTCAACCAGCCCCACCAGCCCCACGACATTGCGCTTGATCTAGCGCCCCGCCAGAGACCGCATCGCCCCGACCACGGCGGCGGAACCGCCCATATCCCATTTCATGTCTTCCATCCCGCCGGCAGGTTTGATGGAAATCCCGCCGGTGTCAAAAGTCACGCCTTTACCGACCAAGGCCACGGGAGCGTCGCCCTTTGCCCCGCCGTTCCATTCCATCACCACCATGCGGGACGCGCGGCGAGAGCCTTGCCCCACCGACAACAGCAAATCCATGCCTTCCTTGCGCATCGCGTCTTCATCCAGCACCGTGACCTTCAGCCCGGCTTCCGTCAGGGACTGGCAACGTTCGGCATAGCTTTCCGGATAGAGTTTATTGGCAGGCTCAAACACCAGATCACGGGCCAGGAAGACCCCCGCCGCCAGCTCCGCCTGTTTGGCGTAATGATCCGCGGCATCAGCGGCGTTCGACGCCACGGTCAGGCTGGACATCTTGACTTCAGCCTTGTCGCCTTTGGTGAAATAGTGACGGAACACATATGACGCCAGATGCGCGCCATGGGCAACATCAGCCACCAGCGCGCCATGATCATCATCAAGACAGAGGGTGGCGGATTTAACCCCCGCCTTCCCCAGGGCGCTGAAGACATGCCCCCCGAGATCTTCCGCCGCCTTGCCCGCTTCAAGAGCTTCCCATGCGCCGATAACAATAACGGTTCCGGCCCCGCCACGCACCACCAGGGTCTGGCCTGGTTTGGCCTTGAATTCGGCTTCCTTGAGGGCACGGTCCAGCGCACCGTCAAGAGCGTTATCCGCCAGGGCCGCCGATGCCGACATCACCGCGCCATCGTCGCTGGCATGGGCGAGCGCGATCATGGGGAACGACGGGGCTTCAGAAAGAGACGTGAAATCAAGGGTAAGGGTGGCGGTCATGGCAAGTCCTTGTTGATGAAACGACGTTGATGAAACGACACCTCATGAATAAGGCGCCGGAGAAGTGATCAGGTTATCTTTATTCAGTATTGGTATCCTTGGGGGGATTATCAAGGGCCAATGCCCGAAAGCCGGTTGTTTTGGCCAGAGTTGAGGGCCGGGTTTCAGCCAGATCAAGGGCGATCGATTGCCCAGAAAAACCCATATTTATCATGCAATATTAAGCATTTCGTGATAATGAGAGAACATTAAAAGGATCGTCATGGAACTGCGCCGTTACATTTTCAAACAGATGCTCTATTGGGTTGTGGTCAGCACCGCTTCCCTGATCGGCATCGTGTGGCTGTCGCAAGCCCTGAAGCTGATTGAACTGCTGGTCAATAAAGGCGCGGCACTGACCGATTTCCTCGTCTTGACGGTGCTGGCCATTCCACTCTGGCTGATGGTTATTCTGCCGATCGGGGGGCTAATTGCGACTATTCTGGTGCTGAACCGTCTTCAGCAGGACCGCGAGATTACCGCCATGCATGCCGTCGGGCTGAGCAATTTTTCCATCGCCCGTGGCCCGTTGCTGATGGGGCTGATGCTGACGGTCTTCATGTACATCAATTCCGCCTTCATCCTGCCGCTGACGTTTTCCGGTTACAAATCGATCATCAATTCACTGCGCACCTCGGCGCCGATCATCATCCTTCAGGAAGGGGTGTTCACCGACGTCACCAAGGGCCTGACGATGTTTATCGAAACCCGCCAGGGGCAGAAGAATTTCAGCAATATTTTTGTCCATGACACCCGCAAGGACAACAAGATCGTCGAGATTATTGCCGAAAGCGGCAGCATTGATCTTGAAACCACGCCGCCACGGCTGAATTTTTTCAACGGCATCCGTTCCGAATATTCGCTTGGCGACAGCCAGGCGGCGGTGCTGGAATTTGACAGTTATGAGCTGTCCTTGACGCGTGAGTATAAAAACCTTGTTGACCGGGCGTCGGATTACAACGAATTGCCGATTTCCGTTCTGCTGAACGGCGACGGCGCATCGGCGCATTATTCCCGCGAAATGCGGGCTGAAGGGCATTACCGCCTGGCCTCACCTGTGCTCGGGCTGACGCTGGTGGTGATTGGCATCGCCTCAATCCTGAACTCTCGCTACAGCCGCACGGGTAGCTGGCGGCAAATCTGCGTTGGGGCCGCGGTCGCCATTGTGGTTGAAGTTCTGCTGGTGATGGCGCGCGGCGTGGCGATCAACACGCCGTCGTTATTCCCGCTGATGTATATCATCAGCATCTTGCCGGCGATCATCGGTCTTTATCTGCTGCGCCAGAAATCCCGCATGGTTAAGGTGGTGGCATGATGAACTCTGCTCGCCTTTCCTTTACCCTTGCGCGTTACCTTGCCCGCCATACGGGAATTTATATCATCGCCGCCATCGGCATCCTGATGACGATCATCGCGGTGGTGGATATTGCTGAATTGTTCCGCCGTGTCTCAAACAAGGAAAACATCTCCTCACTTTCCGTGCTGACCATGGAAGCGATCAAAATGCCCTCAACCTTGCCGGAACTGATCCCCTTCGGGGTGTTGTTCGGGCTGTTGTTCAGCTTCCAGAAGCTGCGCTCATCCAATGAGGTGATCATCGCCCGCACCAATGGGGTGTCCTTGCTGAAGCTTGCCCTGCCGTCGTCATTTTTTGTTGTTGGCCTGGCGCTGGTGATGCTGATCGTGATCGACCCTATCGCTTCCGCCACCAAGAAACGCTACCTCAACATGGAAGAGGAAATGTTTGGCGGCAATGGCCGCAACCTGACGGTCTCCACCGAAGGGATCTGGTTGCGGGACCGCAATTCCAGCCTGACCATGATCATCCATGGCGATGGCATCAACACCGCTGATGTGGCGCTGATCAACCCGCTTGTTTACACGTTTGACGCCGACAACACGCTGATCTCGCGCTACTACCCCGATGCCCTGAGCCTGAAGGCCGGGTATTGGCAGATCGAAGGCGGTGAAGTCATCCGCCAGGACGGCAAAGTCCAGCCGATCGAAGGCACGCAGATCGACTCATCCCTGAGCCAGCGTGACCTGACGCATTCCAACAAACGCCCCGAGACCATCCCCATCATTGAATTATGGGGTTATATCAATGTGCTGGAAGGCGCCGGATTGCCCAGCCTTGGCCATTCATCCTATCTTTATTATCAACTGGCGACACCGTTGCTGCTGGTGGGGATTGTGCTGATTGTCGCGCGACTTACCCTCAGCCCCGCTGGCCGCGCCACCTGGGGCCATTTGATCACGGTCGGGATCGGCGTCGGGCTTGTGTTTTATTTTATGAAAG
>JAGWAQ010000157.1:1889-5554 GCA_021296375.1 Alphaproteobacteria bacterium | reverse complement strand
TGATGACAAGGCGATTGCCGCGCAAGGTGAATTGCCGTCCCTGCAGGGGCAAAACGGGCTGTTTTTCTGCGGCGCCTGGACGCGCTATGGCTTCCACGAAGACGGGCTGATGTCGGCGGTGGCGGTGGCCAAAACCCTTGGGGTCGAGATCCCCTGGGACAGCACCACCGCGGGGTATTCAAGCCCGCCGCGTGATGACAGACAGCTGGCGTGATGTCGGCGGTATCCCTGGTGCAATCCTCAATTGTTCATGTGCGCCATGGCTCGCCCTCCCATCGCCTGGAACGCAAGGGGTTGTCGATCTGGATTGACCTTGATGATCTTGATGGCGCGGCGCGGCAATCGGCGTTGTTTTCCGTTGGGCGGTTTAATCTTCTGTCGTTTCACCCGAAAGATTACGGGGTCAATTTCAACTCCCGTTCCGCCCCTCAGGATCTGGCGGCATATGCCCGCGGCATCGCCGCAGAAGTCATCCCCGGGCAATCCGTTGATCAGGTGATGCTGCTCACCTTTCCGCGTATTCTCGGGGTCAGCTTTAACCCGATTTCGGTCTATCTCTGCCGCGCGCAGGGGCAGGATGTGCTGGCGATTTATGAAGTCCGCAACACATTCGGGGATATGCATTCCTATGTCGGCCGCATGAATGGCGACAGCGCGACGGTGCATGAGGTTGATAAAAACCTCCATGTCTCGCCGTTTTTTTCCATGGACGGGCAGTACCGCCTGAAGATCAATGCAAGTGCCGCCGCCATGGCGTTGATCATCCAGTACAGTCACCAGACGACCCTGCGCCTGACCGCCACCCTGCGGGGGGTGGTTGCGCCTCTCACCACATCATCATTGCTTTCGGCGATGGTGGCGACGCGGCAATTCCCGCTCCGTCCCCTGATCGCCATTCATATCGAAGCGGCCAAACTCTGGTTCAAGAAAGTCCGTTTTTTCGGCCGCCCCGACCCCGCCGCCAGCCGGTGGACAATAACCCAAACGACCAAGGACAACACGCCATGATCTCGTCACTTCTTTATTCCCTTCGTTCCCGTGCCTTTGTCCGGATCCTCAAGCATTTGCGCTTTGGTGAGCTGACGGTAACCATGCCCGATGGCAGCACCCACCACGTCAAGGCGCCGGAAGACGGGCCGGTGGCTGACCTGACGATCCACAGCCAACGCGCGTTGGGGCGGATTATGTCCGACGGCAAGATGGGGTTCTGCGAAGCGTTCATGCAAGGCGAAGTGACCAGCGGCAACCTCACCAACCTGATCGAGCTGACGGTCAAGCAAAATGACTACGTTGAAGAGAACCTGAAATTCAGTGTCCTGAAAACCTATTTCCGCCAGATCATGCATTGGCTGAACAGCAATTCCAAAACCGGCTCGCGCAAGAACATTTCCTATCACTATGACCTGGGCAACAGTTTCTACGACAAATGGCTCGACAAAAGCATGACCTATTCATCGGCCTATTTCGAACGTGATGATGATGATCTGAAAACCGCGCAAGAAAGCAAATACCGGCGCCTGGCGGAAATGGTTGACCTCACGCCCGGTGACCATGTGCTGGAAATCGGTTGCGGCTGGGGCGGCTTTGCGGAATACGCCGCCCGCCATTTTGACGTCAGGATTACCGCCATCACCATTTCAAAAGAACAGTTTGACTACGCCAATGCCCGTATCGCGGCGGCGGGCCTGTCGGATAAAGTGACGATCTCCCTGACCGATTATCGTGACCTGAACCAGACCTATGACAAGATCGTTTCGATCGAGATGTTCGAAGCGGTGGGCGAAGCCTATTGGCCGACCTATTTTGAAACCGTTGCGCGTTGCCTGCAAAATAACGGCAAGGCGGCGCTTCAGGTCATCACCATCGACGATCGTATTTTTGATGATTACAAGCGTGAGCCGGACTTCATCCAGCAGTATATTTTCCCCGGCGGCATGTTGCCGTCGGTGCCGCGTCTTGCCAATCCGCTGAAATCAGCAGGGCTCAAGCTGGTGCAGGAAAACGGCTTTGGCCTGCATTATGCCCGCACCTTGCAGGAATGGCGCGACCGGTTCCTGGATTCCTGGCCGGAGATTTCCACCAGCGGTTTTGATGCCCGCTTCAAGCGCATGTGGGAGCTTTACCTGGCCTATTGCGAAGGCGGGTTCCGTGCAGGCTCCATCGACGTTAAGCATATGCTGCTTGAACGTGCGGATGAGGCCATCAGCCCCGCGGCGGCAGAATAAACAGTTTCAGCACCCGCCGCACCACCGCCCCGATAACCGGCAGTTTTGCCAGCAACTGGCTGGCGCTGTCCCAATGGTCATAATGGGCGGTGATCTGGCCCTTGGCGTTGGCGTGGACTTCGGTCATGCCCTCAAATTCAAGATTGAGCCGCGGCCATGACTTGAGCTGGGCGGTCATCCGCCAGCGGATGTAGGAGGCGGCCTTGCCATGCCCGACATCGGTGATGTCAAACCGCGGGTCGGTGCAGGTTTCATACATATGGTCAAAGACATGGCGGAATCCGCCTTGCCCTTCAACGCGGTTAAACGGATCGGTGAAAATGATATCCGGCGAGGTCATGGCCACCAGATCATCCAGTGTGTCTTCCGTCAATTCCCCGAAAGCTTTGGCGTAGGCGGTGATGGCATCTTGTTTTTTGGTCATGATCAAAATCCTGTGCGGCGGCGCATGAGCGCAAAGTATAACGAATAGGGCAGAAATTTCAGCAGCCGCATGGTGCGGGTGAACGATTTCGGAAACGCCACCTCAAAAGCGGAACTGGCCATCCCCGCTATCATGGCACTGGCGGCATCATCAGCGGTCATCAGCCCGGGCATGTCAAAGTCATTCTGGGCCGTGGCTTCGGTTTCGATAAAGCCCGGGCAAACCACCTGAATCTTGATGCCTGTGGGCGTCAGGTCAAACCACAGGGATTCCGCAAGGGAGATCAAGGCCGCTTTGGTGGGGCCGTAAGCGGCGGATTTCGGCAAGCCCGACCATCCCGCCACCGACGCAACAATCACAATATGACCATGCCGACGCGCCACCATGGCGGGGATAATCGCATCAAGGGCATGGACAACCCCCATGTAATTTACCTCCATGTGACGGCGAAAAACATCACTGTCAACGCGCTTGCCATCAACCGGTTGGTACAATCCGGCATTGAGGATCGCCACGTCAATCGGGCCATGGGCCGCTTCGGCGCGGGTGACGGCATCACCCATGGCGGCAGAATCAGCAACATCGGCGGTCAGGCCAAGGAATTCAGGATGGGTTGCCGCCAGTGCCTGAAGGCGATCAGCGCGGCGGCCGACGCCACTGACCTGATGCGACGGGGCGCAAAGCTGGCGGGTGAGGGCGGCCCCCAGGCCCGCGGTTACCCCGGTGATGAATGTATGGGTCATGATCGCTTTACTGTTGTTCTGACATGGTTTTTAGATAAGTCATTTGAACCGGGGATAAAGTCCTTGGGGGGATCTCCGCGATAATTTTGGTTATTTCCGCGCCGATCACGGGCATCTGGTCAGGGCATGTTTCATCTGGTATTAAATATATGCTGATCTGGACCTATCGGTGACAGGTGTTGTGACATTAAAAATTACAGACGGTATTTCGGGGGGAGTGCCTTATTGCCATCCCCTCTCAATGATCAGAGATAAGACCAAGTCTCAGGCGGC
>JAGWAQ010000157.1:0-1869 GCA_021296375.1 Alphaproteobacteria bacterium | reverse complement strand
AAGATGACGACAGAAGAAGCTTTTGTAAAAGTCCTGCAGATGCACGGCATCGAGCACGCGTTCGGGATCATCGGTTCCGCGATGATGCCGATTTCCGATTTGTTCCCTCAGGCGGGGATCACCTTCTGGGACGCGGCGCATGAGTGCAACGCGGGCATGATGGCTGACGGGTTCACCCGCGCCACGGGCAAGATGTCCATGATGGTTGCCCAGAACGGCCCGGGCATCACCAACTTCGTGACCCCGGTCAAGACCGCCTACTGGAACCACACGCCGCTGCTGCTGGTGACGCCTCAGGCCGCCAACAAGACCCTCGGCCAGGGTGGTTTCCAGGAAGTTGAGCAGATGGCTCTGTTCAAGGACATGGTGGCGTATCAGGAAGAGGTTCGTGATCCTTCCCGTATCGCCGAAACCCTGAACCGCGTTATTCTGCAAGCCAAGCGTGCGTCCGCGCCGGCACAGATCAACATCCCGCGTGATTTCTGGACGCAGGTGATTGACATTGAACTGCCCGCGATCGTTGAATTTGAACGTCCATCCGGCGGCGAAGAAGCGCTTGATGCGGCGGCCAAGATGCTGTCTGAAGCGAAATTCCCGGTCATGCTGAACGGCGCCGGTGTTGTGATCGGCGGCGCGATTGAAGATTCAATCAAGCTGGCGGAAAAGCTCGACGCGCCTGTATGCTGCGGCTATCAGCATAACGACGCCTTCCCGGGCTCGCACCCGTTGTTCGCGGGGCCACTCGGCTATAACGGCTCCAAGGCGGGCATGGAACTGATCGCGAAAGCGGATGTTGTGCTGGCGCTGGGGACTCGGTTGAACCCGTTCTCAACCCTGCCGGGCTACGGCATTGATTACTGGCCGAAAGACGCCAAGATCATTCAGGTGGACATCAACCCTGATCGCATCGGCCTGACCAAGCCTGTGACGGTTGGTATCGTCGGTGATGCAAAGAAAGTTGCCAAAAGCCTGCTCGGCAAGCTGTCCGGCACCGCCGGGGACACGGGCCGCGCCGAACGCGTGGCGGTGATCGCCAAGACCAAATCCGCCTGGGCGCAGGAATTGACTTCCCTTGACCATGAAGATGATGATCCGGGCACAACCTGGAACGAACGCGCGCGCGATCGTGAACCTGCCAAGATGTCCCCGCGTATGGCCTGGCGCGCTATTCAAGCCGCTCTGCCGAAAGAAGCGATCATCTCTTCTGATATTGGCAACAACTGCGCCATCGGCAACGCTTACCCAACCTTTGAGCAAGGCCGCAAGTACCTGGCCCCTGGCCTGTTCGGCCCTTGCGGTTATGGTCTGCCCGCCATCATGGGCGCCAAGATCGGCCGTCCTGATACGCCGGTTGTCGGCTTTGCCGGTGACGGTGCCTTCGGTATTTCCATGAATGAAATGTCGGCGATCGGTCGTAACGAATGGCCACCCATCACCATGGTGATCTTCCGCAACTACCAGTGGGGCGCGGAAAAGCGCAACACCACCCTGTGGTTTGATGACAATTTCGTCGGCACCGAACTGGACACCCAAGTGTCCTATGCGGGCATCGCGAAAGCGTGCGGTGTTGAAGGCCAGGCGGTCTATTCCATGGATGAGCTGACCGATTGCCTGAACACGGCGATCGACAATCAGATGAAGAATGGCACCACCACTTTCATCGAAGTCATGCTGAACCAGGAACTGGGTGAGCCGTTCCGTCGTGACGCCATGAAGAAGCCTGTTTCGGTTGCCGGTATTAACCGCGACGACATGCGTCCTCAGGAAGCCGCTGAATAAAGCCGCGATCCCGACCCATTTCAGCACGGCACTTGGTCGCAGGTGCCGTGCTTTTTTTGCGCCAATGCCGCGTCTTCATGCTATAGAAAT
>JAGWAQ010000156.1 GCA_021296375.1 Alphaproteobacteria bacterium | reverse complement strand
TGGCGGTGTCGGCGTGTTCACCATGCTGAGGGGCGGCAATTTCCTCGATTACAATTTCTTTTAGCTCTATGACCCCGCCCATGGCCAGGATTTGTTCATTCTGCTGGTGGAACTCGGGGTCGGGGTGACGGTGACCAGCGTCATGATGGGGCTGTTCTACGCGTTCGCCAGCTTCGGCGCAGGTGAGGACACAAAATAATGCCATCCGTCATCCTAACCCACTGGAACTACATGATCGTCGTCATTTTGATGATGGTTGGCCTTTACATGGTCATGTCTCGGTTCAATCTCGTCAAAAAGCTCATTGGGCTGACGATTTTCCAGACGTCGCTGTTCCTGCTGTATATCTCGCTTGGGCGAATAGACGAGGGCACTGCCCCGATTATCGACGCCTCAAAGGATTACGCTTATTCCAACCCGCTTCCCCATGTCCTTATCCTCACCGCCATTGTGGTAGGAGTGGCGACGACGGCCCTTGGGCTGGCGCTGGTGCTTCGCATCAATGACGCTTTCGGCACGATTGAAGAGGATGAGGTGCTGTTGGAAAAACGCCGTGATTACAGCCAGCATAAGGGGGGTGAGGGATGAGCATCATCACCTATAACCTGCCCGCGCTGGTGGTGGCCCTGCCGCTCTTGATGGCGGCGGTGATCGCCTTGATCCCTTCACGCCGTGTCGCCTGGGTGTTGACGTTGATGACGGTCATCAGCGTCACATTCGCCGCTTATGGCAATGCCCTGATGACCATCGGGGCTTCCGTCAGCTATGAGCTGGGGGGCTGGCCGCCACCATGGGGGATCGAATTCATCACCGATGGCGCGTCACGGGTCATGGCAATCATCATTGCGTCTTTGAGTCTTGTCTCAACTCTTTACGCCAAGCCACTGATTGAAAAAGAAATTCACCTTGATGACATTCCCCGTACCTACGCCGCCTGGCTATTGACCATTGGCGGGATGATGGGGCTGGTGATGACGGCTGATGCCTTTAATCTGTTTGTTTTCCTCGAAATATCCTCGCTGTCGGCGGTGACACTGGTGGCCATGGGGGCGGGGGTTGATCGCCGCGCCTTGATGGCGGCGTTCAATTACCTCATCATCGGGGCGATCGGGGCGACGTTTTATGTCATTGGCGTCGGCTTTTGCTATGCCGTGACGGGCACGCTCAATATGGCGGACCTCGCCACCCGCTTGCCGGAGGCGACGTCAGCCCCTGTTGTGGTGGGGCTGGCCTTCATGGCAACGGGGATGATGGTGAAAGCCGCGGCGTTCCCGGTTCATATGTGGTTGCCTGCCGCCTACAGCTATGCCCCATCGGCGGTATCATCCCTGCTGTCGGCGGTCGCCACGAAAGCCGCGATCTATGTGCTGGCGCGCATTCTCTTTACCGTCTTCGGGGGATTGGAGGATGTCACCGGGTTGATCATGACCTGGGTGTTGATCCCGCTATCTATTCTGGCGATGTTTGCCGGAACCATTCTGGCGATTTTCGAGCATGACCTGAAGAAGATGCTGGCGCAGTCGTCGATTGCGCAGATCGGTTACATAACGCTGGCCCTCGGGATTGGCACGACTGCAACGGTTACCGCCGGGTTTATTCACATGGTTAATCACGCCATGATCAAAGGCGGGCTGTTTATGGCCGTGGGGGCGCTCGCCGTTACCCTTGGGCGGCGCGCCAATCTCGCGTCGATAACAGGGCTTGGCCGGGCAATGCCCATCACCACCAGTGCGCTGCTGGTGTGCGGCTTCTCGCTGATCGGATTGCCATTGACGGCGGGGTTCATTTCCAAGATCTACCTGATCAGCGCTCTGCTGGATGAAGGGCAGGGGGTGATCACCGCTCTTGTTCTGCTGTCGAGCGCCTTATCCGTGGTTTATCTCTGGAAAATGATCGAGGTGATGTGGATGCGTCCGGCCCCTGAAGGCACGAAAATTCAGGAAAACCCCTGGATGTACGGGCCGGTCTGGGTGCTGGCGGTGGCGAATATCATCTTCGGGGTTTACGCGACGCCTGTCGTTGCGCTTGCGCGTGACGCCGCCATGGCCTTGATGGGAGGCGGCGCATGATGAGCATTGATACCGCCCTCAAGCTGGGTATTCTGGCGCCGTTGATCACCGCTATTCTGGTGCCGGTGTTGTCGGTGCGGGCCAATTGGCGAGATGCGGCGGGGCCGATTGGCGCCGTCATCACCTTTATCGCCGCCCTTCATGTGGCCGGTCATGTGCGCGATGGTGGCACCGCCATCTGGACGTTGATTGAGATCAGCCCGGGCTTGAGCTTGACCTTCAAGGTCACGCCATTGGGGGCGATGTTCGGGCTGGTGGCTTCAGGGCTGTGGATACTGGCGGCGCTTTACACCACCGGCTATATGCGCGGCAATCACGAAAAGCACCAAACGCGATTTGCCGCCTGTTATGCGATCGCGGTTCATGCGGCTATGGCCATCGCATGGTCGGGCAATCTGCTTGTGCTGTTTATTTTCTACGAGATCCTGACGTTTTCCACCTATCCGCTGGTGACCCACAAGGAATCCCGTGAAGCCATCAAGGCCGGGCGGATTTACATGAGCATTCTGGTGGGGACGTCGCTGATGCTGCTGCTGCCGGCGATCATCTGGGTCTGGATCACGGCGGGAACGCTTGATTTCACGGATGGCGGGATTTTGGCGGGCACGCTGGACCCGTCCTATGCGCCGTGGTTGATGGTGCTGTTTGCTTATGGGGTGGGGAAGGCGGCCTTGATGCCGATCCACCGCTGGCTGCCCAACGCCATGGTGGCGCCGACCCCGGTATCGGCCTTGCTGCATGCCGTGGCGGTGGTGAAAGCCGGTGTCTTCACCGTGCTGATGGTGATTGTCTATATTTTCGGGCTGGATTTTCTGGCCGCTACCGGCGCGTCGACCTGGCTCGTGTGGGTCGCGGCATTTACCATTCTGGCGTCATCAATCATCGCCATGACGAAAGATGACATCAAGGCACGTCTGGCGTATTCCACGATCAGTCAGTTGTCCTATATTGTGCTTGGGGCGGCGCTGGCGACGGCGGCGGCGATCGAGGGGGCGGCGCTTCATATCGTCATGCACGCTTCCGCCAAGATCACGCTGTTTTTCTGCGCGGGCGCGATCTATGTGAACGCCCATCTCAATAAAGTGTCGCAAATCGACGGGCTGGGGCCACGGATGCCGCTGGTCTTTATCGCGTATTTTCTGGGCGCGCTGTCGATCATTGGCGTTCCGCCGCTTGGGGGGAGCTGGTCGAAATTCCTGCTGATGGCGGGGGCCGTCGATGCCGGATTGCCGATCATAGTGGCGGTGCTGGCGGTGTCGTCACTGCTCAATGTCTATTACTTGCTGGAGCCGGTGTTCCGCGCCTTCTTCCGCCCCACCAATACCGAGATCAAGGTCGATCGCCATCTGCTGACGATCCTGCCGCCGGTCATCACGGCGGGGATTTCCATCGCCTTGTTCTTTGCTGTTGATCTGTTGACGCCCTTAACATCCATGATGGTGATGCCATGAGCCCTGATCACAACAACAGCGCTATGTCCACGCAGCTTCGCCTGATGGGCAAACGCTTCACTTGGGGGGTGGTTGCGCTGGCACTGGTGCTGGTGGTGCTTGAGTTTATCCTTCATCGCCATGGTGAAATTGCACTCGAAGACCTGCCTTTGTTTCCGGCGATTT
>JAGWAQ010000155.1 GCA_021296375.1 Alphaproteobacteria bacterium | reverse complement strand
TTAAACAAAAACATGAATCAAGCATGGGTTATCGGAAGATTGCACAAAGGTTGATTGAAAATGGATAGACCACACCCAGAGGGCATGAGTTCAAAAATACTCATGTCTTTTCTATTTTGAAAAAGAAGAAATTGCGTGATAAAAGGTTGAATATTAGACATAAATTTGAAATTAAAAATACAAGTCTAATTGTTCTTGAAATACCCATAATGTTGGAAGGTGAAAATGAACACATATGAAACCATGCCAAGTGATCTTCCCAGACCAATTGACGACGGCGCTTGCGACCATTTGATAGGCATGAAACTGCCTGATATTGGTCTAATTGCAACAGATGGTTCAATTGTGAACTTGTCAGGGCAAACTAGGAAAACAGTTGTTTATTGTTATCCAATGACAGGAAAACCAGGCGTTCCATTGCCAGAAGGTTGGGATGAAATTCCAGGCGCTAGGGGTTGCACCCCTCAGAGTTGCTCATTCAGAGATCACCATGCTGAATTGTCTGTGCTTGGTGCAGATGTATTTGGGATGAGCACACAGAATAACGAATATCAGAAAGAAATGGCGGAGCGACTTCACTTACCGTTTTTAGTGCTGAGTGATGAAAATTTCAAATTCTGTGAGGCAATGAAACTTCCAACTTTTGAGGTAAAAGGTATGCGTTTGCTAAAACGAGTTACAATGATTGCTGAGAACAACACTGTTATCAAAGTGCATTATCCTATTTTTCCGAGTGACTCAGACGCACCTTGGGTCATTGAGCAACTGTCATGTTAATGGTGATTGGTGACCAGCGTCGCAACTTGAATATAGCGGTCACGGTGGAATAACGTTAAAAGATCGCGATCACGAGGCTGTATTTGTCGCGTACATCCCGACGTCATTTTCAGCCCCCGCCGCAAGGGTTTTGGACTGGCCCTCGAGAATCCGGTCATAAAGCGCCAGATCAGCGGGATGAAACAGCCCGCGAGGGCCGGCAATGCAATCCCAGCCGCCGCGCGGCGTTTCCCCGCGCACAGGCATCGCCCAATCATGCTCAGGGGCCGTGCCATGACCAGCGGCATGGTCACGCACCCCCGGGGTGACGTAGCGAATGGCCATGCCAATGCGGCGGTCCGCTGATTTGTTCTGGCCCGAGGCATGGAAACACCGCCCGTGATGGAGCGACATTTCACCCGGCTTGAGGGGGCCGTGGACAGCTTCGGCCTCACGCACATCAGCGATTTCCTGACCGCGTGACAGCAGGTTGTCTTCGGAAAATGTGTCGTTATGCTCAACCAGACCGCCTTTGTGACTGCCCGGGATAAAGCGCATGCACCCGGCCTCAACACTGACATCCGAAAGCGCGATCCAGGCCGTCACTTCATCGTCGGTTTCGCCCATGCCCCAATAGGTGATGTCCTGATGCCAGGAAACGGTTTTCGTGCTGCCCGGCTCTTTGATGAACAGTTCAACTGACCAGGCCAGCAGGTCAGGCCCAAGCAGGGATTCAATCACATCCAGAATTTGCGGGTTGCGGGCAACCTCCGCCAGTTGCGGGATGACGACATGCCCGTTGACCCGGAAGAACTGGTCCAGCCGATGCCCGCCGGCGCCCTCGGCGTGGTTCGCCTCAAGGTCTTCGATAAAATCCCGAAGGGTCTTCACCTGTTCCGCCGATAAGGCCGGAAGACCAGCGACAAAGCCATTTTTACGGAAATCGGAAACAGTGGTCGTCATGTCATGATCCATCAGTAAATCTCCTCTGATGGGGCTACTATAAATCCACAAAACAGGTTTTGTGAAATTATACTTGTTGACTTTGAGGATAAGTAAAACTTACCCTTGATCCATGGCACGGCGCATCACCTCACTCAACTGGATCCGCGTTTTTGAGGCGGCCGCCCGCACCAGCAGTTTTGCCCGGGCGGCGGAACGTCTGGCCATGTCCCCCCCTGCCGTAAGCCAGCAAATCCGCGCCCTTGAACATCACCTTGGGCGGCGGCTTTTTCATCGCGCGGCAAAAGGCGTAAGCCTGACCGATGACGGGCGGGCGTTGCTATCGGCCTGCAGCACCCCGTTGGCGCGGATCGAAGCCATCACCGAAGAGTTCGCCGGACCGAGGCAAAAGACAGTGGTGATCGGCGCGTCGCTGATGCTGTCGGTGGGGTGGTTGACGCCGCGATTGCCTGAATTTCTGGCCCAGCACCCCGAGATCAAGATTGATCTGCGGGCATTGATGGGGCGGCCTGAACAGCCTGACCCTGATGTCGCGTTATGGATCGCCTTTGGCCCCTATCCCGCGGGGCTGGTGGCCACGCGTCTTTTTGGTGAACGCTTGACCCCTGTCGCGACAACGGAACTGGCGGGGCAAATCCGCTCGCCTGACGATTTGCTCAACCATGTCTTGATCGAGCCTTCCGCCCATGAAACGACCTGGGCCAAGCTGTTGGGGCTCCCCGTTCTGCCGGCATCAACAAAGGTGGTGAAGGTCGACAATACCCTGACCGCGCTTGAACTGGCGGCAAGCCATGGCGGGATCGCGCTGGCGCGGGCGCCGGCAACCGACCGGCTGGTTGCGCGGCTTGGGCTGGTGCCTTGCCTTGATGAATTTTCCATTATTGGATCAGAATATTATCATATGCTGCACCATGAAAACGCCAGCCTGTCAAAAGAGGCGGCGGTGTTTATGGAATGGTTAAATGGCCAGGCTCAAGGCACCTCCATCTCCTCCTCTGGCGGTGGTGGCGATACCCCCGGCGATAACTCAGGCGATACCCCCGGCAATAACCCCGGCAATAACCCCGCAAATGTCAGGAGCCACCCATGACGACAACACGCACGGCAAGCTCAAGCACGGCCACCTCAAGCACGACAAGCTCAAGCACGGCAACAAAAGGCCATTGCTTGTGCAAAGCCACCACCTGGTCGTTTGAGGGGAAGATTGGTTGGGCCTGCTATTGCCATTGTGACGATTGCCGCCGCAATTGCGGCGCGCCGGTGGTGGCCTGGCTGGGGGTTCCGCTGGCAATGTTCACCTGGACGGGGCAAGCCCCGAAGAGTTTTGAAAGCTCAACAGGCGTGACGCGGTATTTCTGCGGAACCTGCGGCTCTCCCCTGGCGTTTGAGGCGGAGCATTACCCCGGGGATATGCATCTTTACGCCGCCTCCCTCGAGGACCCGAGCCAATATGACCCCGGTTTTCATGTGTTCTATGAGAAGAAATTGCCGTGGCTTTCGCTTGCCGACGGGCTGGAAAAACATCCAGCTTCGCTCGAAGAAGCGCCGCAGGACTTCCGCGATGATCAGTGATCGGCTCCCTATCCTTTAGGGTAATACCGCCTGTCCAGCCGGTCTTCTATCCTATCCCCCTCGGCTCAATTGAGGGGGGGGGATGATGAATTTGAGAAAATATTTCATCGCATCGAATTCGTGTTTTGTATAAGCCTCTGAAGAAATTTACTTTGGTAAAATTTTCGTTCTGACGATATTCTCGAACTCAGATGATAAAAGTTTAACAAGCAATATTTGCCATCTAATATGTATTCACCAACTGTTCCTTCTTTAAGCGAATGAATTTTCTTCAGATCGAAGTATTTGCCTAATATTCTTATACTGTTTGGACTTTCTACAAAAATTACCTTTGGTTGAATTCGATCGAATAACGCTCGATTTATTTTGCAACAAATCTGCATATAACAATTCGTTGAAATTGATTG
>JAGWAQ010000016.1:9597-27713 GCA_021296375.1 Alphaproteobacteria bacterium | reverse complement strand
GATGATGCGGTTAAAATCTTCCGGCGATAAAATACGTATGGCTGATCGCTTGTTCGCAGATGGTTTTCCATATTCATTGAGAAGTTCTCGCTCAGCAACTTCACCATTGACTCTAAATCCTACACTATCCCCAAAATCAAGGTAGGTGCCAGGTTCAATGATGGCCAGAAACATATCGTCATGGTGGGGGTCTTGGATAATCTGCTGGACTTTGGCGGCGGCAAAATAGCCTTTTGTGTGTTTTATTTTTGTTGGCTCATAGTAAATGATCCAGTCATTCACACTTTCTTGGGCTCGGCTTAAATATATCCGAGGGAATTGATACCGTTCCGACGGTACATCATCATAAATGGAATCAGGTCGGTGGATGAAAATACAATGGGCCATGAGCGCTGTTATCCAAGCTTATCGGGCGGCGTTGTATTTCTTTTACGACAACATAGGTGGTTCAACCGAAGAGGTGAAAAAGAAGGAATGCAAGCAAAGCGGTTCACGTTTCAGGAAACCAACGCACGACAGCTATCTTAACAAAGAAAGATGAAGAAACTCTTAACCGGTGAAAAACCTAAGGCAGGTCAGGGCGGCAGGGCCAGGTGCCGGGCAGATACTCGTTCATGAAGATCGACGGGTTTTTATCGGCGAACTGGCTTTTGCCTTCGGCCCAGTCGACAAAACCGGCGATGACCTCGCGGTAATCTTCGGCGGTGGCGCCGCTGGCGAACAGCGACGCGGTCCCCATGATGACATCACGCTGGTCGGGTTTTTCGCGGTACAGGATTTTCAGGGTCTTGCAGAGCGCCTCGCTGGTCTGGATCTGGCCCTGGAAATACCCGGCGCAATAGGCATGGGGTTTGGTCAGCACGGTGAATTTCTTGCGCTCGTAATCACGGCACATGAGGTGCATTTCCTTAACAGTGGTGGCGCCGGCAGGGGTGACGGCACCGCCGACAACGAGGGCCGCCGTTAACAGCCCCGTCAGCAGTGTCATCATCTTGAGTGGTCTGGTCATGAACATCTCTTTCATGGCGCGTCTCTAATACAACATTTCGATATAGAGTTTATAGGACATGTAAGGGTCCGACGTCACGGTGGTGGTGGTGCTTGACGGCGCTTTCGGTTTATCGCGCTTGGCGGAGATTTCATTGCCAACGCGGATGAAGGTGTTGTCGAACAGATAGGTATTGGCCTTCAGGCTGAGGCTGGTGGTGGACATATCGCCAATTTCTTCATAGCCCAGTCTTGTGGTCAAATCCGTCCCCATGATGTTTCGGGTGACATTTTCCGCCAGCACGGAATAGCCGCATTCGGTGTTGAGCGAGCCGGAAGCGCAGAAAATCGAAGGCGCCAGCGTCGTCACTGATCCGGCTTCCGCGAACCGGTTGCTTGAGTAAATCTGGAATTTCGGGGCAAAGCTCAGGGTCGCTTTATGCAGGATATTTTGCTCGATATCCCGCTTGTAGGTTTTGCCGGTGATCTTGAAATCCCCCTTGAAGGTGGGGTGGCCCGTGGCGATCAGGTCGATCGAAACATTGGGCGCGAACTTGACGTATTCGCCCTTCATCTCGCCCGTCAAACCGATGCCCGTGCCGATGTTAAAGGCAAGGTAGGAACCGGTGGATTTGACAGTCTCATACGTCATGTCATAGGTCGATTGTGACCCCCCGAAGGTGATGTAGCTCGACAGGAAGGTGCTGGCGGCGGCGCGATAGACCATGTAGCCGCCGATATTGACGCGCACGGTGTCGATCTCGCCCTTGTCCTTTTTGGTCTGCTCACGGTTCTGGACGCTCAGCTCGATGTAGCGGCCGTATTTGCTGTAAAGCTCGCCGGTCGTGCGTTCCTGTGCATAGACCGCCGACAGTGTGCCGGTCTCATTGCCCTTGCCGTCATCAGCAAAATTGAAATCGGCCGTGGCAATGCTGACTTCTGTGGAATAGCAGGTGCGTTTGACCTTGCGGTATTTGCCATAGCCTTTGACGTCCTTGTCATTAGCCTCAACATTCATGTCGGTATTGGGGCTGTCGTCATGGCTGCAGGCGTCTTCGTAATCATGGCTGTTCTCATCACTCAGCCTTGAAACCGCTCCGCTGACCACGGTGGTGGCGGTGCGGCGAATATTGTCGAGACTGACGTCAAGGTCTTCACGGATCATCTTGCGGGTGGCGGCGGCGGCGGCGCGCAGCAGGGCGTCGTAATCCTCAACATCAACAATCGTGGTGGTGGCGGAAGGCGTTCCCGATAACGTGATGGTGCCGGTAACAGAGGTGATGGTGATGGACAGGGTATCGTTCTCATCGGAGAGATCTTCATTGGGAATGGGGATGGCTATCGTCCGTCATGTAGAGCCCGCGGGGATCACCAGACTGCCTGATGGCGCGGTGTAATCGGTGCCGCTGGTGGCGGTGCGATTGTCGGTATAGGTGATGGTGGTGCTTCCGCTGGAGGCGGCAGAAAGTGTCACGTTAAAGCTGGCGGAACTGCCTTCCTCGGTTTCCGCCGCCACGGAAATCCCCACCGTGGAATTGTCATTATCGGTGATGGTCAGGGTGGTCGAATTGTCAATTGACCCCACGCGGCCGGGGCCTGCGGTCACGCCGCTCAGGGTAATGATGACGGTTTCATTGTCTTCATCAATCGCGTCATCAAGAACAGGGATGGTGATGAGGCCAAAGCTCGAGCCATTGTCAATGGTGACGCTTCCTGACAAAGCGGTGAAGTCATCGCCGCTGGTGGCGGTGCCCGTGACATTATAGGTGATGTCGATATCTGCCGTCGCGGCGGATGGTACCGTGACCCTGACGCTGGCGTTGTCGGGGCCGGTTTCAGCGCCGTTATCAGGGCTGCTCAAGGTGACGGTCTGGGTGTTGTTGTCGTATAAATACATCGTCACCGAAGTGGTGGCGGGTAAGGACGCTGGCCCTGATGTCACGCCCGTCAACTCAAGGATAATGGTCTCATCGACTTCCGTGGAGTTGTCACTGATCGGCGTCACGGTGATCGTCAGGTTGTCGTTAGAGCTGGCGATGGTGCCAGTGGTGCCGATGCTGCTGTAATCCGTGCCGCTGGTGGCCGTACCCGAAACGGAATAGGTGAAATCAATATCTTCTGTGATGGTTTGGGGGATGCTGATGACAAAGGTGCCAGCGGTACTGGGTTCTTCGGCATTGGCGGTGACGGCAAGGCTCAAGGTGAGGTTGTCATCACTGGTGATGATATGGTTGGCGCTGGCGGGAGAACCGATTTGCCCCGGGCCAGAGGTGACGTTGTCAATGGTGACAATCACCGTTTCGTTATCTTCATAATCGGAGTCTTGCAGCACATCCACGGTAATGACCTGTTCCGTGGAGCCTGCCGGGAAGGTCACTGAGCCCGGCAGGGCGGTGTAATCCGACCCGCTGGTGGCCGTTCCCGTCACGGTATAGCCAAAGGTGATGGGGACAACAGCGGCGTTATCAAGACTGACCACCAGGGTGCCATCCACCAGCCCGCTTTCTTCCGACGCGTTGTCATGGACAATAGTGGCGGTGGCGACATCATCAGAGGTGATGGTGATGGAGGCGTTGTCGTTAGAGCCAATCGTCGCGTCGCCGGAAGTGACAGCGGTTAAGGTGATGGTCAGGGTTTCGTTATCTTCAATCACCGCGTCGTCATTGATGGGCAGGTTGATGGTGGCGTTATCATCCCCATCCAGAATCGTGATGGAGCCACTTCCGCTGTCGGTGTAATCACTGCTCGTCGCCGTGCCGGAGATGGCGTAGCTGATGACGTAATCTTCGGTGGCCGCGGCATTGGTGCTGACAAGGAATTGCCCGCTGTTGCCGCCTTCGGCGCCATTCCGCAGCGCCGAAATACTGATCGAGGCATTGTCGTTATCGGCAATCGTCAGGGAGGCGGCGGGGGTGCCAGAGATACGGCCTGGCCCGCTGGTGACCCCGACCAGCGTCAAGGTGACGGTTTCATCACCTTCAACGTCATTGTCTTCAATGGCAACGATGGGAACATTGGCGGTGGTGGCCCCGCTGAGAATGGTGACCGTCCCTGAAGGGGCGACGTAATCCGTGGCACTGACGGCACTGCCTGTCAGGCTGTAGCTGAGGGTGATGTCGGCCTCGGCGGCACTCGACAGATTAACGATGAAATTGCCATCAGCGCTGGTGTTGTCTTCGCTGGTGTTGGTGGTGGCGCCAAGGTTTGCGGCGACCGTATCGTTATCAACAATCGTCAAGGTGACGCTGGTGGGGCTGCCAAAAACGGCTGACCCCGAGGTCACGTTCTGCAGGGCAATGATGATGGTTTCATTGTCTTCGGCATCGCTGTCCTGAAGCACATCAATTGGCACGGTGGTGATCATGTTGCCGGCGTCGATCGTCGCGGTGGTGGTAAAGCTGGCGTAATCATCGCCGGATGTCGCGGTGCCGCCGATCGAAAAGCTGACGGTGATATCGCCGGATGATTCCGTGTCGGTTCTGATGATGAAATTCGTGTCCGTATCGGTGGCTTCCACGCCATCGGGCAGGCCGCGTTCAATCGACAGGGTGGCGGTGTCGTTATCCATAATCAATCGCGTCGCGGAACGGGGTGAGCCAATGGCGACATTGCCCGACGCGTTGTCGAGGGTGACGATCAGGGTTTCCGTGCCTTCGGAAATATTGTCATCGACAATGGCAAACTGAAGGGTTTTTGTCTGCTCACCAGACAGGAAATTGACGGTCGACAAGGCCGGGTTGAAGTCGACGCTTTGGGCGGTGCCGCCGGTTGTCACATTGACCGCGAAATCTGTTGCGGCAGGCCGATCAAGGGAAAGGATAAAGGTCGCGTTATCCCCGACGCCTTCGGAGCCGTTCTGCCCGGCACTGATGGTCAACAGCGCCTGGTCATCATCGGTAATGACGCTGGACGCCAGGCTGGGGCTGCCGATTGTCGCCGGGCCGGCTGAAACACGATCAAGCTCAATGGCGATGGTTTCCCCGGCGTCACTGAGGTTGTCATCAAGAACAGTGACATTGATTTGTGATGAAATCGAACCGGCAGGAATGGTCAAGCTGCCGGCAAGATTGGCGTAATCCGTGCCGTTATCAGCGGTCGAGCTGTTGTCCAGATATTCGATCGTGATCGGCACCGTGGCGGTATCTGACAGGCTGACGATGAACGACGCGTTGGTGCCGCTTTCGGCCCCCGCCGTGCCGCTGGTGATGCTGGCCATCACCGTGTCGTTACTGGTCAGGGCAATGGAGGCGGTGGTGTTGTCGGGGTCAATGACGCTGCCGGAAATCGGCTGGTTGACATCCGCCCGTTCAAGGCCGGTGATGGTGGCGGTAATGGTCTCAAGACCTTCGGCAATGTCATCATCCTCAAGGGTCAGGGTGACGACTTCTGTCAAATCACCATCACCCTCAGCAATGGTGACGGTATTGGTTACCGTGCCGCTGGTGTCCCTGTAATCCGTCACATAGGTGGCGGTGCCGGAATAGGTGTAGGTGACTTCAAGCCCGCCATCAACATCATGGGTGGAAATAAACTGGAACTGCCCCGTCGGCACCGCCACGCCTTCCACCATGTCGTTAAGAGGCTGGATGCTGACCGTCGGGGCATCATCGTCAACAATCGTAACGGTCGCGGTGTTCGGGCTTGCCACGACAATGGAGGCGTTGTCGGTTGACGTCAGGGTGAGGATAACACTTTCATCCGCTTCGCTGATGTTGTCATCAATGGTGGCAATATCCACCGTGGCGGTGTTGCCGCCGCGAGGGATAGTCGTGAACAGGTCAATGATGGTGTAATCGGTTTCCCCCGCTTCATCCTGAGCGGTGCCGGAGAGGGTGAAATTTACGATCGTGTCGTTGTCGACATTGCTGTCAGTGGAAATCGTAAACTGGCCCGCGGTGCCATTTTCAACAGCGTTGGATGTGTTGGTGACCGTAACGTCAATTGCCCATGCGCTTGTGGCCGCAATTGTGCCAAACAGCAGGAGGACGACCGAAGCCGCAACCATCCTGTAAAAACGCAAAAACATGAACAACACCAAATGTGGTATTTGAAAAACCTATTAATCGCTAAATCTAACCTTTTGAGGCCAGTTTATGCAATCAAATTGATGCTTAAATTGATAGGGAAAATGGCTGATTTTGGTGTTTTTCAGCCTTTTGCATTGCCCGAAGGGCCAGGTTGACGGGGGCCGCAAGTGCCGCCCCCATCTTTTGTGGAAAAAATAACGCCCTTCGACCTAGAGGAAACGGAAGGCAATGGGGCAGTTCACCACCATGCCAATCGAGCCATAATCGCTGCCATCAGGGCCGGTGATATGGCCTTTTTCGACCATCCCGAGAATGGCAAATTCTTCCGTCATGCGGGATCGGTAGCCTTTGCTGATGGCCTCATCGGTCCAGACCCCGAGGTTGATGTCCCAGAGCGGGCTGTAATCCGTCGCGACGGTGGGGATGCCGCCAAGAACATTAAGCGGGCTGGCGTGATCACCAATGGCGCTGTTCAGCCCCTGGCGTTGCGGGTTGCCTGTGCCGGTGGGGCCATTGGCCATCACAAAAATACGTTCAACAGGGCTGAACAGACTGTCATCGCCACCAAGCTGGAGGCTGTTCAGTGCCGGGGTAAGGGTGGCCCCTTCAAGGGTTGCCGCCAGCGGATGGTTGGCTTCTGTTGACAGGTAAAGCACCGGCCGCGCAAAGCTGAACCCTGGCGTCAGGGCCATGGTCACCGTGCCTTCGCTGGGGCAGATATGGACGACCTTGTCGTGAACGATATCGTGGTTGGCGGGGCCTTCGCACATGGCCTCAAGGTCACTGGCGCTGGTGCCTTGCGCCACCACCGGCGCGTTGTAGATATGCCCGCCAGCGTTGGTGACTTCCACCAATGGGGAATAGCCATCCTTGCCGATTGACCCGGGGCTGAAATCCTTGGGCGGGAAGTGATGCGGGGCATCCCCCGGGGTCAGGCCACGTTTCGGGCTGAAATCCACCCGGCCATTGTCAAACACAAGGGTGAAGCCTTTTGACAGGGTGGCTTTGCGTGCCGCTCCATCGACATTGGCGTAATGCAGTTTCGGGGAATGATTGATCCCGAGCTGATCGGCGTTCCATTTGTCGCTGGTGTCGGTGACGATAAACCAAACCGGGCTGCCATCTTTCATCTGCCCTTCGTAAAGCGGCAGGGTGATGGTGCTGGTGTTATGGTCGATCTGCCCCGATTTGAGCAATTGGTAAGGGCCAATCAGCTCTTTCTGGACTTGCGACGGCGCCGGGCCAAAATAGGTCAGGGGCACATCAGCGCCAATCGATGGTGGCGCCGGGGCAACATCGTCATCTTCCATGGCCCGCGCCATGGTGGGGATGGATAAGCTGACACTGGCGGCAACAAGTAAACTCAAGACATGTTGTGTTGATCTGATCATAGAGTGTTCTCCTTAATGAGAGTGGTGTTGTCGAGGTGATGGGGACAGCACAACAACAGCAACAATAAAGAGAACAAGGAAAAAAGGTCCGTCATCAACCCGTGATGATGCCGTTTCAGGCAAGCATCATCCTAGGGGGTTAAATGTGGTGAAAATATGATGGATTTAGGCGGCTGTCCGGTTGTCGTCACACCGGCTGGAAAGCCTTGGCGCTGGCGTCATAGCCATAAAGGGTGCCGCCCCCGATATCATGCCACAATCCATGGATGCTGAGCCGGTCTTCGGCGAGCGCGTCCTGAACAAAGGGAAAGCCCATCAGGTTTTCGATCGACACGAGAATAGAGAGCTTCTCAAGGTCATTGATGCGGTCATCTTCGGCCTTGCTGTGGTCAAGCTTGTCGAAGGCGGGCTTTAACAATCCCAGCCAATGTTGAATAGGGCTGGGGCCGGAATAGGGGGTGCCATCGGATTGATCGCAGGCATGAAAACCGCCATTGATGCCGCCGCAGCCGGAATGCCCCAGCACAATAAGATGGGCGACCTTCAGCACCGTCACGGCATATTCGACGGCGGCGGAAGTGCCGTGGTTGTCGCCATCAGGGTTAAACGGCGGGATCAGGTTGGCGATGTTGCGGTGGATGAAAAAATCCCCCGCCTTGCCGCCGAACAGTGCCATGGAATGAACCCGGCTGTCGCAACAGGAAATGACCATCGCCTTGGGGTGCTGGCCATGCTCGACCAGATTTTGATAAAGATCACGGTCAGCTTCAAATTGACGGGATTTCCAGTCGGTGTAGCGGTCCACCAGAAACGACGGCAGGGGCTGAACCTGTGCGGTCATGGTGTCGTGATGATCTGTCATGGGCAACCTCCGGAAGTGATATAAGCTGTTCTCAGCCATGGATCAAGGCATTGGGTTCAGGCCAGGCCAGCTTAAGTAAACGGCGGGTTATGTCCAGCGTTTGAGGCGCGGGATTTCGCGCGTGGCCAGCCAGGCCACCACCTTCCACCAGCCTTGTTTAACCAGCATGTCATAGACAAACCGCTGGTATTCTAGGGCGTCGGTGCCTTTGTAATAAAACGCCCCGTCGCCATAACAGAGCGAGCAATATTCCGTTGAACGACTGCCGTCTGAATTGGTGCCGCCGCCGTCAGGGTCTTTGCTGAGCGGCATGGCGCAACTTTGGCATCTGGTCATCATCTCCTCCTTTTCGGGTTGTGATGAGATGTGGTCATCATGACGGCATGATGGGTGTTGGCATGGCGATAAGTTCATCCTGCATGAAATTGGCATGGCTGAGCAGTCGGGCTTCTCCCCGCGGTTGCCCCACCAGCTGGATGCCGACGGGCAGGCCATCTGCAGTAAAGCCCGCGGGCAGGGACAAGGCCGGCAATCCCGTCAGGGTGATGGCATAGGCAATCGCCAGCCAGTCGATATAAGTGTCAAATTCAACCCCGTTGCAGGCGCTGACGTAGCGATCCTCAACAGGGTAGGGCGGCACGATCGTGGCGGGGGTGATGAGCAGATCAACCCCTTGCATGAAGCCTTCGGCATGGGCGAAAATTTCCGCCCGCTGGCGTTCGGCATGGGCAATCTCGGCACTGCTCAGGTTGAGGCCACGTTCAATGTTCCAGACCACTTCAGGCTTCAGCTGATCGCGGTGGTTTTCATAAAGCTGGTGCAATCCGGCGGCGAACTCATGGGCGCGAAGGGTTTGAAAAGCGTTATGGGCGGCGCTGAAATCAGGATGCGCTTCGATCACCTCAACCCCTGATGCCGATAACCGTTCCATGGCCTTGCGGCAAACGCGCTCCACTTCAGGGTCAACAGGGGTGATGCCGAGGTCGGGGGAAAACGCCACCCGCGAAGGCGGGGTTTTGGCTTGCGCTGAATGAAGAAATGACGTCGCGGGCAATTCAGGCCCCAGGGGATTGTTGCGATGGGGGGTCGACATGGCGTCCAGCATCAACGCCAGGTCAGCGACGCGGCGCGCCATCGGCCCTTCCACCCCAAGGCTGGAATAGGGATTGCCATGGGGGCCCTTGGGAACGCGGAACGGGCTCGGGCGCAGGCCGACGATGCCATTAAAACTGGCGGGGTTGCGAAGCGAGCCGCCAAGGTCAGACCCATGGGCCAGCCAGGCCATGCCCGTCGCCAGCGCCACCGCCGCCCCGCCTGATGACCCGGCGGCAGACAGCGCGGTGTTCCAGGGGTTTAACGTGGCGCCAAAGACATCATTGAATGTATTGGCGCCAGCGCCGAATTCCGGGGTGTTGCTTTTGCCCGTCACAATGCCGCCCGCCTCTTCCAGCGTTGTCACCACATCATCAGAACGGCCGGGAATAACATCGCTGAAAATCGGTGAGCCTTGGGTCGAGCGCACCCCTTCGACATTGCTCAAATCCTTGATCAGTACCGGCAAGCCCGCAAGGGGGCCGCGTTCTTCAAGCGGTCTGGCCATGAGCGCGGCGGCATGGTCCCGGGCGCGGTCAAAACAAGTCGTGACGACGGCATTGACGGCAGGGTTGACGGCGCTGGTGCGGGCTTCAAGCGCGTCGATCACCTCAAGGGGGGAGACGTCTTGCGCCGCCAGCATCCCCACAACTTCGACAGCGTCTTTGGTGATCAGATCAGTCATCCTGGCCCTCCGTTAGCATCTTCACGTTACCATAGGCTTCGGGTCAGGTTAATGATGTTTTGACCTGCTCAAGCGCATCGTGAAGCCACGGCCAGTTCTGGGTCGTTGAGCTGTTCAGCACAGCGACAATAGGGCGGCTGAACTGCGGCGCCCCGTCAAGGAGAAAGAGCCGTCCTTTGGCGACGTCTTCGGTGATCAGGCGAAGCGGCAAATAGGCCGACCCCCCATGGTCAAGCAAATGTTGCCGCGCCCAGACCGATGAGCCAAAACTGACGCGCGCGATTCCGGCGTCGGTGTAAGCGGCGGTATGACCGCGGGCAAAAGCCTCCCCGCCATCGACATAAACATAGCCCGGGTCATGACGGAGAGGACGGTCGGGCCGATCCGCCACCAGCACCAGCTGATCGTCCCCTATCGGCAGGGTGGTCTGGCCCGTGGCGGTGGACGGCTGATAGCCAATGGCAACGTCAATCACCCCTGACGCCATCCAGCGGTCAATATCCATCTGGGTGGAGGGCCATGCCGTCAGGGCAATATCCTGATGGCGATTGAAAATCCTGGTGAAGACCTGATGACCAAGATGCGGCCATAAATCAACATGACAGCCGATATTGCCGATCGCCGTCATGCTGTCGGGCAAGGAGGTTTCCTGCCGCGCTTGCCGCCACAGCTCCACCATCACCTCGGCATAGCGCTGGAATTTCAGCCCCGAGGCCGTCAGGCTGGCGCCGGTCTTCTGGCGCAGAAGCAACTGTTGCCCCATTTCATCTTCAAGCGTGTGGAGCCGCGCCGTGACCGTCGATTGCGTGACATTCAACTGCTTTGAGGCGGCGATCAAAGAACCTGTTTTGACCACCGCCAGAAAGGTTTCAAGGCTGGTGACATTCATCCTGCATGGCCTTTTTACAATTCGAACTTTTCGATAGTAACATGCATAAATATTCGTTTGTCAAATAATGTCAGATGAATAGGATAAGCAGGAAAACATACACGTCTTGATCAAAAGGGGGTTTTGACATGGGTGATGTATCGACATTCCAGATGCTGATTAATGGGCAGTGGCGCGACGCGTCGGACGGCGGTTTTTTTGACAGCGTCAACCCCACCACCGACCAGGTTTGGGCCCGGGTGCCAGAGGCGACGGCCGATGATGTCAATGACGCGGTCGAGGCGGCGGATCGCGCCTTTAACGACGGCCCATGGGCGCGGATGACGCCAACGGAACGCGGCAAATGCCTGCGCGCGTTGGGGGATCTGCTGGCCGATAAATCCGAAGAGCTGGGGGAGATCGAAACCCGCGATACCGGCAAGATGTTCAAGGAAACCCGCTGGCAGGCCAAATATATCGCGGAATATTTCCATTTCTACGCCGGTTGCGCGGATAAGATCAGCGGCGAAACCCTGCCCATCGACAAGCCCGACACGTTTGTCTTCACCAACCGTGAACCGCTGGGGGTGATCGCGGCGGTGGTGCCGTGGAATTCGCAGTTGTTTCTGGCGGCGGTCAAGATCGGCCCGGCGCTGGCGGCGGGCAATACGATTGTGCTGAAAGCCTCGGAACACGCCTCCGCCGCCATGCTGGCCTTTGGCAAGCTGATCAAAGAAGCGGGGATTCCCGATGGGGTTGTCAATATCGTCACCGGCCATGGTGACCCTTGCGGGAAGATCTTGACCTCGCACCCGAAAGTGGCGCGGATTTCCTTTACCGGCGGGCCGGTTTCCGCCCAGCATATTATCCATAATTCGGCGCAGAATTTTGCCGAGGTGTCGCTCGAGCTTGGGGGCAAGTCGCCGTTCATCGTGTTTGATGATGCGGATATTGAAAGCGCGGTCAACGGCTGTGTCGGCGGTATTTTCGGCGCCTCGGGCCAAAGCTGTGTGGCGGGGTCGCGCCTGTATTTGCATGACGATATTGCCGATGAGTTTCTTGAACGTCTGGCGGCGGTGGCGGCGTCGATCAAGATCGGCGACCCGATGCTGGAAGAAACCCAGATGGGCCCGCTTTGCACTCTTGGCCAGCTTGATCATATCGAAAATCAAGTCGCGCTTGCCCGGCAGGAAGGCGCCACCATTCGTTGCGGCGGCAAGCGGCCCGAAGGCATGGCGGGGCAGTTTTATGAGCCGACGATTGTCGAATGCCCCAAGCAGGAGCTGACGATTGTCGATACCGAATTGTTCGGCCCCGTGGTGAGCGTCTTGCGGTTCCGTGATGAAGACGAGGTGCTGGCGCTGGCCAATGAAAGCAAGCACGGGCTGGCGGCGGGGATCTTTACCCGTGACAGCGCCCGGTCCTTGCGGATGTCGAAGAAAATCAAAGCCGGCATCGTCTGGGTCAACACCTATCGCATGATCTCCCCGATTGCCGAGTTTGGCGGCATGAAGCAATCCGGCTATGGCCGTGAAAGCGGCTTTCAGGCTGTTTATGATTACACCCGCCCGAAAACGGTCTGGATGAACACCTCATCCGAACCGCTGGGCAATATGTTTGTGGCGCGTTAAGGAGTCCTTGATAATGAAGTTTCAGATTGCCGTAAACCTTGAGCGGATGGACGACAGCGTTGATATGAACGCCGTCCAGAAACACACGATCGAAATGGTCCAGATGGCAGAGCAAGGCGGCTTTGACATTGTCTGGGCAGCGGAACACCACGCCCTTGAAATGACGATTGCCCCGAACCCGTTCCAGATCATGACCTGGTGGGCGACCCATACCGACAAGATCCGTCTTGGCTCGGGTGTTGCCAACGCCTCCTACTGGCACCCGATCAACCTGGCGGGCGAAGCGGCGTTTCTTGATTTGATCAGTGGCGGGCGGCTTGAATTTGGCCTTGGGTCCGGCGCTTACCAGCGGGAATTTGACCGCATGCGGCCGGGGCTGAAGCAATCCGACGCCTGGCAATACATGCAGGAAATGCTGCCCGTGGTGCAGGCGCTCTGGAAGGGCGATTATGCCCATGACGGGGAGTTCTGGTCTTTCCCGACTTCGACCTCTTGCCCGAAGCCGGTTCAGGATAATCCCCCGATCTGGGTGGCGGCGCGCTCCCCTATTACTTTTGATTATGCCCTGCGCAACGATTGCAATGTCATGTCCTGGCCCCTGACCCGGCCGTTCGCCGAAGCTGAGCTTTACATGCAGCAGTTTGAGGATTCGCTCAAGATATACCCCAATGCCCGTCGCCCGCGTTTCGCCATGATGCGCCATGCCGCGGTTTATGATAATGACGCCAGCCGCACGGTGGCGATTGACGCCATCCGCTGTGTGCTGGGGCAGTTCGAAAACCTGTTCCGCAACGCAGGAGACGTCAGCAACGGGTTCCCGAAACAGATCCCCCTTGCGGAACTGGCCAATCGCAATGAATACGACGCCGAGATGCTGGAAGAAAACCTGCTGTTTGGCCGCCCTGAAGAGGTCATCGCCAAGCTCAAGCGTTACCAGGCGCTCGGGGTTGAGGATTTCATCTATTACGCCAGCATGGGCCTTGGCATGGAAGAGCAGAAGAAATCGCTGAAACTGTTCTGCGATGAAGTCATGCCGGCGTTTGCCTGACCATGGCAATGATCAGCGCCTATACCGAGGACGGCACGGCTTATGAGGTGACGGGCAATCCTGAAGGGATGCCGCTGATCCTGATCCATGGGCTGGGGTTGAGCCGCGCGACATGGGACGGGTATATCGAGGCGCTGGCGCCACGGCACCACCTCATCCGTTATGACCTGTTTGGCCATGGCGACAGCGCGATGCCGCCGCGCGCCCCCGACCTGACGCTGTTCTCGGAACAGATCATCAGCTTGATGGATCACCTCGGGTTGCGGGAAGCGGTGATGGTGGGGTTCTCCCTCGGGGGGATGATCAATCGCCGCATTGCCCTTGACCACCCTGAACGCGTTAAGGGGCTGGTGATCCTGAATTCGCCCCATGAGCGCGGGGAGGCGGAGCAGGCGAAGGTCGAGGAACGCGCCCGCATGACCGCCGAAGACGGCATTGCCTCGACCATCGAGGCCACGCTCGAGCGCTGGTTCACCCCGGGGTTCATCGCAAGCCAGCCCGCTGATGTCGATAAAGTCCGTCAGGGGGTGCTGGCCAATCCGCTTGAAGCCTATGCCGCCTGCCGTTATGTGCTGGCGGCGGGGGTGGTGGAATTGATCCGCCCGGAAGTGCCGATCACCTTGCCGACGCTGGTCATGACCTGCCAGAACGACAGCGGTTCAACCCCCGCCATGAGCGAGGACATCGCAAAGGAAATCCCCGGCGCAAGCTGCATCATCATCCCCGATCTTCAGCATATGGGGCTGGTGGAACGGCCTGAGCTGTTCCTGCCGGAGATGACCGGATTTTTCAGCCAACTGGCGAATGGATAAGGAGACCCCCATGGCAAAACGTTCAGGTGGACAGGCGGCGGTAGACGCGCTCTTGGCCGAAAACACCAAACATGTGTTTGGCCTTATCGGCTCCGCGACCATGGAAATGTTCGACGCGCTTTATGACGCCGAGGAGATTAATTTCATCGGCGTGCATGATGAACGCACCGGCACGCATATGGCCGATGGTTACGCCCGCGCTTCTGGCGAAGCTGGCGTCGTGCTGGCGGGGCAAAACGGCCCCGGGGCGACCAATCTGGTGACTGGACTGGCGCAGGCCAAGGCGGCATATTCGCCGGTGGTGTCGATCGCCGGGGCGTTGTCGTCAGCGCATATTTACCGTGACGCGTTCCAGGAGGTTGACCAGCAATCGCTGTTCACTCCGGTCACCAAAAAAACCTGGACCGCCACCAGCGCGGCACGGGTGCCGGAAATGTTCCGGGAAGCCTTTCGTGTCGCGATGACGCCGCGCCGTGGCCCCGTGCAACTGAACCTGCCGCGTGATGTGCTGTCGGCAACAGCAGAAATTGAACCCATGCAGTCGCCCCGCCAATACCGCGGGTTCAGCCTGCCCGCCGCCGCGCCGGACGCGATTGATCAAGCGGCAGAAATGCTGCTGGCGGCAAACAAACCGGTGATCCTGACTGGTGGCGGCATCAAGAACAGCCGCGGTCATGAGGATTTGCTGGCCCTGGCGGAAGCGCTCAATACCCCGGTGGTGCTGGCGCCGGGGCATGGTGACGCGGTGCCTTACGGGCATCCGCTCAATGCTGGGCAGATGGGGCCGCGCGGCAATATCGTGGCGTCACGGCTGATGAAAGAGGCGGATGTCATCCTCGCGCTGGGCACGCGCGTCGGGTTCAATTCCACCTTCTATTCCTACGAAAATATCAATCGCGACGCGGCGATCATCCATGTCGAGCTTGAGCCGACGGCGATCGGGCGGTATTTCCCTGTCGCCTTGGGGATCTGGTCCGATGCCGCCGCCGCCGCCCGCCAGTTGACGCAAGCGGTGGCCTCCCGCCGCATGAAGGACGAGGTTCAGGCCTGGACCGAAACCTTCCAGTCGGATCGCGCGGCCTATCGGCAGTCCCGTGATGATGATGCCGACATGACGCCCTCGCCCATGCAACCGTCGGGATTGTTCAAAACCTTGCGGGGGGTGCTGCCGAAAGATGCCGCCTTTACCATGGATGCCGGCACGCTCTGCCTGCAGGGCACTGACGCGATGGAATACTGGACGCCGCCAAGCCTGTTCACGCCGCTGGATTTCGGGCTGGTGGGGTTCTCCTTTGCCTGCGGGCTTGGGGTCAAGCTGGCGATGCCCGACCGGCCGGTGATCTCGATGATGGGGGATGGCGGCTTCGGGATGACGTTATCGGAATTGTCGACCGCCGGTGACCATAACATCAACACCGTCACGATTGTCATGAACAACAAATCCTGGGGGGCGGAAAAAGCCTATCAGCGGGATTTCTTTGGCGGGCGGTATATCGGCGCTGATATTTCCAGCCCGGCCTTTGACAAAGTGGCGGAACTCTATGGCGCGAAAGGTTTCGCGGTCGATCAGCTCGGTGATGTCGGGGATGCCGTCAAGGCGGCGTTGGCCTGCGACAAGCCGGCGGTGATCGATGTGGCGGTTGATCCCGCCGCGCTCTACAGTTTCCGCCGCGACAGCTTCAAGCACCGTGGCGGCTGATCGCGTCAAGATCAACGCGGCCGTTTGAACAATTAGCCGTCAATCGCCTCACGCATCCATTTCTGCAAATGCATGATGGAATGTTCGGAGTTAACGCCGCAGGCGGGGTCAAGCACCAATGGCCCGGGGCGGTAGCCACGGCTTTTCAGCCCCTTGTGGACCGATTGCACCAGCCCGATGTCTTCTTCTACTGTGGTTTCACGATCCTGGATGGCAAGCTTGCGCATGACCTCGGATTCATTGCCGTCGATACTGTACCAGCCGCGCCACAGCATGCAGTGATCAGCGTCGATCGCGCGCCAGTGATAGGTGTTCAGCACATTGCCCGGGTAGACCTGAAAAGAGAACATCGGCCACAGGAACCATGACGAATACACCCCGGCGTAGTCATTGGCGTCAAGGTCAATAGGGTAGGTCATGTCATCGAGATTCTGGCATTCCGTGGTGTGGCGCAGGCAATAGCCCTGCGGCTGGATATCATAGGTTTCAGGCTTCACCACGCCGGTGGAAAAGGTCTTGTGGTTGAGCGAGCAATGGTAGCATTCGGAATAGTTTTCCACCGACACTTTCCAGTTGCATTGCTCCGGCACTTCGACAAATTCAAGCGGCTTCAAACGGTCGATATGCGGCACATGGGCGGCCAGTTCTTCGCGCACGCCAGGGAACCAGTCATCCATCGGCTTGGCGTCAGGGTCAAGGTTGGCAAAGATGAACCCGTGCATGATGTCGATTTTCACCGACGTCAGGCAGATCGAGGATTTATCAAAGCCTTCCACGGCATTGACATTCGGCCCGGCCATGAACTTGCCATCAAGCCCGTAACTCCAGGCGTGGTAGGGGCAGACAATGACTTTGGAGTTGCCGGCGCCATCCACCAGTTGATGGGCGCGATGCTGGCAGACATTGTAATAGCACTGGATGTCATGGTTGCGGTCACGGATGCAAAACAGGTTTTCCCCCGCCAGCTGGAAGGTGAAGTAATCGCCAACATTGGGGATAGTGGCGGCATGACCGGCAAATTGCCAGGTCCGCGCCAGCAGGCCTTTTTGTTCAATGTCAAAGACAGCGGGGTCGGTGTAATACCGGCCGTCCAAAGAGAGGGTCACTTGCGTTGTCATGAATTTTTTTCACCCATATAAATGCCCAAGCGATGACGACGTTCATGAAAGGCTTCGATTTCCGTGATGACGTCATCTTCGGCTTCGGCAATAACAAAAGCCATCAATGTTTCCAATAACGCCATTGTCGCGACAATTGAAGTGTAAAATTGCGGGGTTTCGGTATCGACGACAAATCCATGATCCGCCCCCAGCACAATAGGTGAGGCGGGGCTGTCGGAAATGCCAATGATCTTGAGGTTTTGACGGCGCGCCTGTTCCACCGCGGTGACAACTTCCCGGCGATAAGGTTTGAAGGTGATGGCGATCAAGACGTCATCGGTGGCGGCATGGGCGAGGTCATCAATAGCCAGCGAGCCAAAACGGGGAATCGGCTCAATCGGCATTGAGGCCATATCCGCCAGATAGCAAAAGCTCTCCGCAAGGGCATGGTTGATCCCCACCCCCAGCATGTAGCGTTTCTTCGCTTGATGGAGCGTCCGGGCGGCCGCTTGCATTTCAACCTGATTGGTGGCGGCAAGGGTGGTTTCGATATTCTTGATCGAGACATTGGCCAGATCAGCGTAAAGTTGCCCGAGCTCACCTTTGCGGGACAGGGATTGCAGCCAGCGGGCGCGATCTTCAAAACCGCCGCCAAGCTGACCACGGCGAATATCCTCCTGAAACAGCCCCCGCAGGTCATCATAACCCTTGAACCCCAATTCTTTCGCCAGCCGCACCATGGTGTTGGGTTTGACAAAGGCAAGCTTTGCCATCTGACGTGCCGAGCTGACGCCAATGGCGGTCTGTTCTTCCAGCATCGCCGCCGCCGCTTTCTTCAGCTCAGGGGTGAAGCTGGCCAGGCGACGTTCGAGCAGGGCAAGGACATCCTGCGCTGAATTCAATTGTGGTACATC
>JAGWAQ010000016.1:0-9513 GCA_021296375.1 Alphaproteobacteria bacterium | reverse complement strand
CCCTTAATGAAACCCCCGATCAATCCCCCCAACAATCGCCTGATGATGTTCAGGCCATTCCCACCACCGCAAGGGTGGTGATTGTTGGCGGCGGCGTGATGGGCTGTGGCCTGGCCTATCACCTCGCCCATGAAGGCTGGGATGATGTTGTGCTGTTGGAAAAGGCCGAGCTGACCTCCGGCTCGACCTGGCACGCGGCGGGGCAGATCACCCATTCGACGTCAAGCTACGGGCTGGGGAAATGCGTCGGTTATAATATTGATCTTTATTCCGGCCAGCTTGAAGCGGAAACCGGGGTCTCTGTCACCTGGCATGGTTGCGGGTCCTACCGTCTGGCCTATACCGATGATGAAATGGACTGGCTCCGCCATACCATGAGCGTGGGGACAGCTCTGGGTTTCCCCATGGAACTGGTGGGGCCAGATCACATCCGCAAGAATCACCCGTTCTATAATCATGACGGCGTTAAAGGCGCGCTCCACACCCCTGATGACGGCCATGCCGACCCGTCGGGGGTAACGCAAGCCCTGGCGGCGGGCGCCCGCAAAAAAGGCGCCACCATCATCCGCCGGTGCCGTGCCACCAACATCACCCAGGACACCCACGGCGAATGGGTGGTGGAGACCGAAAAAGGCACGATCCGCTGTGAACATGTCGTCAACGCTGGCGGCACCTACGCCCGCCAGATGGGGGAATGGTCAGGGCTGCAATTGCCGATGACATCAATGACGCATCATTATTTTGTCACCGATACCGTGCCGGAGTTTCTTGAGCTTGACCATGAACTGCCGGTCATCCGTGACGACAAGCTGGTGTCCGGCTACATCCGCATGGAACAGAAATCCGGCCTGATCGGGATTTACGAAAAAGAAAACCCCAACACCGTATGGGAAGACCATTGCCCCTGGGAAGCGGAAAACGAATTGTTTGAAGCGGACTATGACCGCATCATGCCATGGCTGGAAAATTCCCTCGAACGGATGCCGATTTTTGCCGAATTGGGCATCAAGCGTGAAGTCCATGGCGCGATTTCCCATCCGCCGGATGGCAACCCCCTGATCGGCCCCGCCCCGGGGGTTCGGAATTACTGGTGCTGCTGCGGCACCCAGATCGGCATCGGTTGGGGGCCGGGCCTGACCCGTGAGCTGGCGCGCTGGATGGTCCATGGTTCGGCTGATATTTCAATGCGGGAATTTGACCCCCGCCGGTTTGGTGCCTACGCCACCAAGGACTGGCAAGTCACCAAGGCGAAGGAAGATTACTGCCTGCGCCATGAAATCCCGTTCCCGCATTTCAATCGCCTGGCGGGGCGTCCCCTCAAGCCAAGCCCGATGTATGACCGGTTGATGGAAAAAGGCGCGGTTTACGAAGAGGTCTATGGCCATGAACGCCCGCGCTGGTTCGCCGGTGATGGCGTTGCCCAGCACGACCATTATTCCTTCACCCGCAATGTCGTCCATGACCGCGTCGGGCGTGAGGTCAAGGCCGTCCGTGAAGCCGTGGGGCTGATGGATATTTCCGCCTTCACCAAGGTTGAGGTGTCGGGTGATCAGGCGGAAGCTTTGCTCGATGGGCTGGTGGCCAACAGGTTGCCGCAGAAAATTGGCGGGATTGCCCTGACGCATTTGCTTAATGAACGGGGGCGGATCGAGATCGAGCTGACCATCATCAAGCTTGATGCGGATCGTTATTACCTTGTCTGCGCGGCGTTTTTTGAGCAGCGCCTGCTCGACCATCTGGCGCGTTATGGGGCTGAGAAAATAGCGGCGGGAACAGCTCGCGTCACCTGTCTTTCCGAAGACTGGTCGGCCCTCGCCCTTCAGGGGCCGAAGTCGCGGGCGGTGCTGGCGCAATGCACCGACACGGGGTTAAGCAACGCTGAGTTCCGCTGGTTGACGGCACAAGAGATCACGATTGCCGGGCAGCGCGTCTGGGCCTTGCGCATCTCCTATGCCGGTGAGCTGGGGTGGGAGATCCACGGCCCTCGGGAACATATGCTGGCGGTCTATGATGCGCTGAACGCCGCGGGGCAGGCCCATGGCATTACCGATTACGGGTCATTTGCCATGAATGTCATGCGGCTGGAAAAAGCCTTCATGGGGGCCGGGGAATTGACCAATGAAGTCACCTTGCCGGAAGCTGATGTCATGCGGTTTGTCAAAATGGACAAGGATTTCATTGGCAAAGCGGCAACGGTGGAAAGCGTCAATGCCGCTGACCGTCCCTGGACATGCGCCTATATCGCGGTTGAGGCCGATGGCAAGAATGACGGCCATGGCGGCGAAGCGGTGATGGTCGAGGGCAAGGTCGTGGGGGCCACCAGTTCCATCACCTATGGCCATAGCGTCGGCAAGCTGGTGGGCTTTGCCTACATGAAGCCCGAAGCCGCCACGGCAGGCACGGAAATAGAGGTCGTCATCATGAACGAAAAACGCAAAGGTGTTGTCATGGGCGACGCGATCTATGATCCTGAAAACCTCAACCCACGGGAAGACGGCTAGCCCGCCGAACAACACGGTCATAAGGACAGAGGTTCATGAAGATCACCCGCATCACCACCTGGCAACGCAAGATGCCCCTGATCGAGCCGTATTGGCTGTCGGGCGGACGGCTGAAATTCGAACAACTGGATTCGACCTTTGTCCGTATCGATACCGACGACGGGGTGAGCGGATGGGGCGAAGCCTGCCCCTGGGGGCATACTTATCTGCCCGCCCATGGGCCGGGGGTGCGGGCGGGGATTGAAACCCTTGCGCCGGCCTTGATGGGGCGTGACCCGAGGGCGCTTGGGGCGATCAATAACCTGATGGACCTCACCTTGCCCGGCCATCCTTATGTGAAATCCGCCATCGACATGGCCTGCTGGGATATCACCGGCAAAGTGGCGGGGATGCCGCTTTGGATGATGTTCGGGGGGGAGCAGGCGACGCCGGTTGCCGTCAACTCCTCAATTTCCACCGGCACCCCTGATGAAATGATTGCCCTCATCCGCCGCGCCAGCGAAAGCGGCTATCGTGTGCATTCCGCCAAGATCGGCGGCACCGACACAAAAGCGGATATTGAACGTATTGAAGCGATCTCCGCGGCCCTGCCCCCTGGCGAGAGCGTCACGTTTGATGTTAACCGCGCCTGGACCCCGGCCGTCGCCATCAGTGTCCTTAATTCGGTCACGGCCCGCGATTGGGTTGAACAGCCGTGCCAGACGCTCGAGCAATGCGCCCATGTCGCCGCTCGGGTGCAGAACCCTGTTATGCTGGACGAATGCTTGCATGACTTTACGGATCACCTCAACGCCTGGCGTATGGCGGCGGGGGAAGGGGCGAAAGTCAAACCCAATCGCGTTGGTGGCTTGACCCGTGCCAAGCAGATCATTGATTTCGGGGTATCGGTGGGCTGGCAGATGCATATCGAAGACCTCGGGGGGTCGGCCATGGCGGATACCGCCGCGATTCATCTTGCCGCCGCCACCCCTGATGCCCACCGTCTGGCGTCATGGCTGTGTCATTATCATCTGGCGGATGACCCGGTGCCAGGGCAGGGCGCCCGCAATAATGGCGGTTTTGCCACCCCGCCATCGACCCCGGGCTTGGGGGTTCAGGGGGATGAGGATATCCTCGGCACCCCTGCCGCTATCCACGAAGCTTGATAAAGGGGGATTAACATGAAGATCACCGCGATTTCAATTTTTGAAGTGCCACTGACAAGCCATGTCACCTACAACATGTCCGATGGCAAGACTTGCGATACCGTGCCCTCTACGGTCATCCGCCTTGATACCGATGGCGGTATTTCCGGTTGGGGGGAGGTCTGCCCTATCCCGCATTATCTGCCCGCCTATGCTGGCGGGATCCGCCCGGCGGTCGAAGAAATGGCAGAGGTGATCCTCGGTGCGAATGCGCTTGAAACCGAAGCCTTGATGACGGCGCTGGACGCCCATTTGCAGGGCCATGTTTACGCCAAATCCGGCATTTCCCTTGCGCTTTATGACCTGCTCGGGAAAGCCGCCAACATGCCGCTTTACCGCGTGCTGGGGGGGCTGGTGCAATCCTCCATGCCGCTTTACCACTCCATCACCTGTGTTGAGCCGGAGGTCATGGCAGGCATGGCGCGTGACGCCTACGCAACGGGGATACGGCAGTTTCAGGTCAAGCTCGGGGCGGATCAGAATAACGACGCGGATATCGCTCGCCTTCGCCTTGTGCGGGAAGCGGTGGGGGACGGGCCTCTTGTCTATGGTGACTGGAATTGCGGGGCGACGCCGCTCAATGCCATTCGCGTCGGGCGGGCGGTGATGGACCTTGACATCATGCTTGAGCAGCCCTGCCGAACCCTTGAGGAATGCGCGGCGGTCAAACGCTCAACCGGCCTTGCCATGAAAATTGACGAAAGCGCCCATGACACCGCCAGCCTGTTGAAAGCCTATGAGCTGGGGTGCCTTGATGCGGTTGCCCTGAAGCTCAATAAATTCGGTGGTATTGGCCCGTTGCGCAAGGCGCGGGACCTGTGCCTGCATCTTGGCGCCATGATGTGCGTTGAAGACACTTGGGGGTCGGATATCACGACCTTTGCGGCGATCCATCTTGGCGCCTCAACACCGGCATCGCACCTGCTTAATGTTTGTGATCTGTCGGGGTATGTCGCGCCGCGGATCGATGCCGATGCCCCCAGCCGCGCCAATGGCCGCATCACTTTGCCTGAAGGCCCCGGCCTTGGCGTTAACCCTGATCAAGACGTTCTTGGCCAGCCCATCACCGTGCTGGCTTAACGGAGACCCTCATGCCTGAACTTTCGCTCACCGATCATCACCACCAGGACATGTGGCAAGCGCGCGCCAAAGCGGTGTTGCCTGCCGGGGGATTCGGGAATTTTGACCCGGGGTTTTTCGCCCGCGGGGGCAAAGGCTCCCGGGTCTGGGATGAAAACGGCGATGAGTTCATCGATTACCTGATCAGCTCCGGGCCAATGATTCTTGGCCATGGCCACCCTGAAGTCATCGAAGCGGTGCAAGAGCAGATCAGCACGGGCATGACGTTTTTTGCCAATAACAGCAAAGGCGTGGTGCTGGCGGAAATGATGGTGGAGGCCGTCGCCTGCGCCGAGCAGATCCGCTATGTGTCGACCGGCGGGGAAGCGGATATGTACGCCATGCGCCTTGCCCGCGCCCATACCGGACGCCCCAAAATCCTTAAATTTGAAGGCGGCTACCACGGCATGTCAGCCGAAGCCTTGATGAGCCTGGCGCCAGCGCGGTTAGAAAACTTCCCCAATCCGGTGCCGGATTCAGCAGGCATTCCGTCATCGGTTGAAGATGGGGTGATCGTCGGGCCTTATAACGATATCGAATTTGCCCGCGCCATCATCAGCGAATACTCAGGCCAGATCGCCGGCATTATTGTTGAGCCGCTGCAGCGCATCATCCCGCCGGTGCCCGGGTTTCTTGAAGCCCTGCGCGAAGAGGCCAGCAACCACGGCATTGTGCTGATTTTTGATGAAGTGGTGACCGGCTTCCGCATGGGGTATGGCGGCGCGCAGGAACGCTATGGCGTGGTGCCGGATTTGACCACCCTCGGCAAGATCATCGGCGGCGGTTTTCCCCTGGCGGCGATCGCCGGTTCGGCTGAACTGATGGCCCATTTCGATAAATCCATCGTTGGCGAAGACGGGTTCACCATGCAGGTGGGGACACTGTCGGGCAATCCCGTGGCGTCAGTGGCGGGGATCAAAACCCTTGAGGTGCTGAAGCGTGAAGGGGCTTATGAGACGATCATCGGCCATGGCAAACGGCTGATGACGGCGGCCAGCGCCAGCCTTGACAAACATGGTGTACCGCACCGTATCGTCGGGGATCCGGTGCTGTTTGATGTCGTCTTCACCGACCGTGATGTGCGCAATTATCGTGATGTCAAAAGCGCCAATACAGCCCAGGCGGCGGTCTTTAACCGGACCATGCGGGATTGCGGCATTCTTAAACCGGCGGGGAAAATGTACCCTCACCTGGCGTTGACCGAAGCTGACCTTCAGCAAACGGAACATGCCCTGGAGCGGGCCGCCAAAGCGGTGGCGGACCAGTCCTGATGATGGCGGAATCCCTCTGATCGAATCATGCTTAAGTATCAGATTTATATTCAAATTGACCCGCGAATCGGCATGAGTTAATTTATCGTATATTAGTAATATACGATGGGTTAGCTTTGTGATCACGCAAGCCCTTTATTTGGTGCGATCAATGGCACGTTTGGTGGCCCCTGCCCTGGGCGGGATGGCCCTTGTGGGCCTGATCACCGCCCCGGTGGTTTCCCCTGCCGCCGCGCAACCGGCCCTAAATGATGATCGGTCCCGTCCGTCCGGCGGCTCCTATGATTTCAGCCGCTGGGAAGTGTCGTCACGGGCGCTGGCTGTTTTGCCCGGCGCATCCTCCCATGCTTATAATGGCGCATCCCATGTGCTTGATCTGGGCGCTGGTCCCGAGACGTCATCGGGGCTGCTGCTCCCGCCTTCCGCCCCTGCGCGTCCTGCCAGCGTCAGTTTTGATTTGAGTGACCTTGGCCTTACCCCGCCATCCGCCAATCTTAACATGATCAACGCCGGGCCTTATGCTTTTGGTCCGAGCGCCGGGTTCATGGGGGGGATTGATGTCAGCACCGTGCTGTTTTATTCCTCTGGCGCGGTGATCGGGCTGGTGGGGGCCAACCTCAAGCTTGATGAAAACAAATCCTACCTCAGCGGCCCCAACACCAGCTATCTTCAGGATCCGGCGAATTTTCAGACGACCGAATTCAACAACCAGTATGGGCTGACCAAGATCAACGCGCATTTTGCCTATGCCCGTGGTCATAATGGCGATGGCGTGCTGGTTTCGGTAATGGATACGCCGTTCAATACCTCCCACGCCAATCTTCAGGGGGCGTTTGTTGATGGCTATAACCCTGCCGATGGCACCACCAACGTGGCGCTTGATTGCAACAACGCATCAAACCCCTGCAAGCACGGCACCCATGTGGCGGGGATTATTGGCGCCCGCAAGACAGATGGCGCCACCTCCATGCATGGGGTTGCGTATAATGTCAAAATCAAGCCGATCGCTTTTCTGGGGTCAGGCATTACCCTTGGCTCACAGCAGGTGACGGCGTTTGAAAAAGCCAGCGGCATCGATAACGCCACGGGCAAGCAAATCGTTGCCATGAACAACAGCTGGGGCCCGGCGGCAGGCACCCATAGCCAGACCTATAACGGCAAATATTTCAAGGTGCCGTCGCAATCGTCGATCCCGTCAAATTCCAGTATTTATCTCGGCTCCCGTGCCGCCGCTGAAGCCGATACCATCATGGTGTTTGCGGCAGGCAATGACGGCTGGAACAGCGAAACAGGGAAGATTTATCTCTATGACAGCGAGGATTCAGACACCCCCACGGCCTATGCCTATGCGTCGGATATTGTGGCGGATTCCTCCATCAGCCTGAGCAACGCCAATCGCGTCGACACGACAACGGCCATGCCTGTCCACGCGCCGGACACCACCCCCTATGTTATTGACAGCGAAGAGAACGAGCATATGTGGCTGGTGGTGGTGGCGACCGATGACAACAACACCATCACGTCCTTCAGTAACGGCTGCGGGGACGCCAAGAATTTCTGCCTTGCCGCCCCTGGTGATGACATCAAATCCACCAACGGGCTGAATTCAACGCCGTATATCGACCTGCCCGGAACCTCGATGGCGGCACCGCATGTCACGGGGGCCATCGCCGTGCTGGCGGATATGTACCCCAATCTTCTCGACAACCCCGAGAATATTTCCCAGATCCTGCTTGAGACCGCAACGGACCTTGGCGCCACGGGGGTCGATGATGTCTATGGCCATGGGCTGCTCAACCTGCAGAAAGCCACCGGGCCTCTGGGGGAGATCAATATCGCCGACAGCAGTTCAGGCGCGTCAGGTTCGGTTTATTCCGGTGGCGCGACGATCGAAACCCCCGTCGCTTTTGGTGATGCCTTGCTGAACGCGCCGGTGATGATCGGCGGGATGGATAAATATGACCGCGTTTTCATGCTCAACCTGCCCGTCGCTTCGCTTGATATGTCCGCCACCAGCATGGCGGCAAAAGCCGAACGCAGCCTTGTGTCTTCGGCATCGGATGATGAGCTGGTGGCAGGGCTGTCTTTTCAGGGCGGCAGTGATGATGGGGATAATGTCATTAACGCCGGCGTCAATTTCGGTGCCGTGACATCAGCAGGCAAGATGAAGGCCAGCCTGACCATGAACATGACGCCGGAAAAACCGGAAGCCGGGCTGAATGGTGATGCCGGCTATACCCGCTATTTCAATGCCATGGCCTATGCCGGGGAAACCACTGAACGAATGGCGCTGGATATGCAAAGTCATCAGGACGCCAGGGGCAAGATGGTGTCCTCGCGGGTTCAGCTTGATCGTGACGCCGATCAGAAAATGACCTTTATCTCCGAAACCACGGCGATCAAAGCGCTGGGGCCATTGATGGGGCGCTTCACCCTCGGCGGGGTGACGGAAGAAGGGCGGATGCTGGGGGCGGATCTGTCGGGGCCACTGGCGGTGTCGTCAACCCACACGATGTTTGCCAAGGCGGGGGTCAACCTGACCCTTGGGCGGTTTGGCCAGATCGACGGTTATTATGAGCTGGGCCGATCAACCCGAAGCTTTGTCCATGATGATCTGGTGTCGTCCAGTGCCATCATGTCCGATACCTACGGGGTCAGTTACCGCGTCAACCCCCGTGCTGGCGAAGAGCTGTTTGTCACCTTGCGTCGCCCTGTTGCCATCACCGATGGCCAGATGCGGTTCAACACACTCACCGGTTATACCGCTGATGGTGATTATCGTCGCGGCACCCTGACTTACGGCATTGCGCCGGAAAAAAGGGAAACCGAAATGCTGGCCGAATACCGGCGGGAATTCTTCCCCGGCAATATGCTGGCCCTTGGGGTCAACCATCAGGCCCATGCCTATAACATGGCAGGGTTGCGCAACACCGGCGGCTATCTGCGTTCGGAATGGGAATTCTGATCACCGCGCTGTCGGTTCATCCGCGATTGTTGATGCCCCGGAAAATTTGATGTCCCGGAAACAAGGCATGGGGTCATGGGGGGCTGCCGACGCTTCATAGACCCCGCGGGCAATGGCGCGCGAAAGGCAGATCGACGCCGCGTGGCCGATCATGATGGGGTCAATGATGCTCATCTCCCCCTGCCAATGATGGGTCGATACCCCGAACACAAGGTCACCGTCAAACGGCGTATGGGCCGGAACAAGGGCGCGGCCCATGCCATCCTGCGCGGCGGTGGCCATGCGCAAGCATCCTGATTTATGCAGGGGCGCGTCGGTGGCGACAATGGCGATGGTGGTGTTGCCGCCATTGGCGACGGAAAGCTTGGGCAGTGTTGGCGTCGTCAGGGGGCTGTAATCTTGCGGCAAGCCAAAGCCGCCAAATTCATCATCGATTTCCCAGGGCGCGGCCCAGAAATGCCCCCCGCCTTTGA
>JAGWAQ010000015.1 GCA_021296375.1 Alphaproteobacteria bacterium | reverse complement strand
GCACCAATCTGGCGGATATCGCGATCCTATTGACCTGGTGATGATCTCGCGACAGAGTGGTTTTTTTAAGGAGTTTGCCATGGCCCATTTGACCGCAGAACAGACCGAATTTTATCAGGAAAACGGGTATATCGCCCCGATTAATATTTTTACGGAAGACGAGGCCCAGGCCCTGCGGGAAGAGCTGGAAGCGCTGGAGCGTGATAACCCCGACGCGGTCACCGGCAAGAACCGCAACAATGTTCATTACGTCACTTCCCTGTTCGACCGCATTGCCCATCATGACCGGATTCTGGACGCGGTTGAAAGCGTCATCGGGCGGAATATTCTGGTGGCGGGGTCAACGCTTTTCGTCAAGGAGCCTGAGCAAAAAGGCTTTATCAGCTGGCATCAGGACGCCCGTTACATCGGGCTTGAGCCTTACAATTGGGTGACGGCATGGCTGGCCCTGTCGAACGTCACGACAGAAAACGGCTGCATGTATATGTGGCCGAGGAGCCATCACCAGGGCCAGCGTGACCATGTTGATACCTATGGCGAGGATAACCTCCTGACCCGCGGGCAGACCGTCATGAATGTGCCGGAAGATGAAATCGTGCCGATTGAGCTGAAGCCCGGGCAATTGTCCCTGCACCACCCCTGGGTTGTCCATGGGTCGGGCCATAATCTTTCCGGTGAAAGGCGCATTGGCTTTGCCATCCAGTCCTATATTGGCGCTGATGTTGATCAGGTGCTGGGCAAAATCTATGTCCAGCAGGGACGCGGCGAGGACCCGTTCGGGTATCACGAGCATACGCCGCGCCCCCAGGGCACGATGAGGGATCAGGACATTATGTTCCGTGATCAGGCCAATGCCGCCCTGCAAGAAATTTTCTATCATGGGGCGGAGAAGCGCGGGAAATACTGATCTCCGTCTTGGGCTGGTCAAAAGCTTCACCACGTCGTGATGTCACAAAAAGCCTTGAAGTAATAGGGCGATATGCTAGATCTGTTCTGAATTCCCGATCGATATTAATCACCCCCTGGCGGTAACGCCCGGGCCGCATGAGGACAGACCCATGACCACTGATCATTTGCGCCATCTTGGCAAGCCCAGTTCAATGCCAAACAGCCCGGAAGAGGCGCAGCTTGACCGTGTGCCGAACCCTCATCCCGACACGATGTTTGTGGCGCGGTTCACCCAGCCGGAATTTACCTCGCTTTGCCCGGTGACAGCGCAGCCTGATTTCGCCCATCTGGTGATTGATTATGTTCCTGATGAATGGATGGTTGAATCGAAATCCCTGAAACTGTTCTTCAACAGCTTCCGCAACCATCAGGCGTTTCACGAAGCCTGCACCGTCGGTATTGGCAAGACGCTGGTGGAATTGCTCAACCCCCATTGGCTGCGGATTGGCGGCTATTGGTACCCCCGCGGCGGCATGCCAATTGACGTTTTCTGGCAGCACGGCCAGCAACCTGAAGGCGTCTGGGTTCCCGACACCGGCGTTGCGGGTTATCGCGGCCGCGGTTAAAGCGCCGGTTAAAGCATCTGTTATAGCATCTGTTAAAGCATCTTCAGGGCGCGCTCAAACATCGGCTGGTCAACATTTCCGCCAGAGGCCACCACCACGGTGGTCTTGCCGGTGATGTCGATCTTGCCGGTGAGGGCGGCGGCCAGCGCCACGGCGCCGCCAGGCTCGACCACCAGCTTGAGGTGCTGCCAGGCCAGCGCCATGGCCATCAGGGCGTCATCATCACTCACCACCAAGCCGCCCGTGACATGTTCCTTGTTGATGGGGAAGGTCATTTTCCCTGGCATTGGCGTGACGATCGCGTCGCAAATTGACCGTGCCTCCGGGGCGCAAGCCTGGCGTTCCCCGGCCGCAAGCGATTGGGCGAAATCATCAAAACCTTCAGGCTCAGCGCCATAAATCGGCACATCAGGGAAGCTTTCATGCAGGCCAAGGCATAGCCCCGCCAGCAACCCGCCCCCACCTGTGCAGCAGATAACCTGATCAGGGGTGATGTTCTCGTCACGCAGTTGCTCGGCCATTTCAACCCCGATGGTGCCTTGCCCGGCAATGACGGGCAGGTAATCAAACGGCGGGATGACCGTGGCCTTGTGGCGTTCCGCCAGCGCCGCGCCAATCTCTTCACGGCTTTCGGTGTAGCGGTTGTAGGTCACGACCTCGCCCCCCAGTTCCGTCGTGCCTTGTTTCTTGGCCTCCGGCGCGTCTTCCGGCATGACGATGATCGCCTTGATGCCGCGGGTGCGCGCCGCGCAAGCCACCGCCTGGGCATGATTGCCTGACGACCAGGCGACCACGGTGGTGACGTCATCCGCCAGCATCTGGACCGCGTTGGTCGCGCGGCGGTATTTGAACGAGCCGGTGACCTGAAGCGGTTCGGCCTTGATCAGAAGCCGCCCCCCCATCATCGCATCAAGACGAGGAGAGGACAGAAGAGGGGTCCGCCGCGCAAACGGGGCAATGCGGGTGACGGCGGCGGCGACATCGGCGTAATCGGGCAGGTCCATGGGTGTCCTTCGTTGGTTAAGGCTGGATATTCAAACCGGGTAGAGGTGAAGCCTAGCGGTTAAATGGGGCGGTGAAAAGGGCTATTGATTGATCAGTAAAATCTTGAAGATCAGTCGTCAAACGCCTATGCTCCGCACATAGTTTTAGATGTTGCTATTCTGATGGAGCGCAAGAGATGATGACAGGTGAAGCCCGTTTCCGTGGTTCAAACACAGCCCTGATCACCCCGTTTAAAGGGGACGCGGTGGATAAAGACGCGTTCAAAAAACTTGTCAGCTGGCAGATCAGCGAAGGCACCCAGGGCTTGATCCCTGTTGGCACGACGGGGGAAACCCCCACCTTGAGCCCTGATGAGCATAAGGCGGTTGTCGATATGTGCATCGAGGAGGCCAATGGCCGCGTCAATATCATCGCGGGCGCCGGGTCCAATTCCACCCTTGAAGCGATTGACTTTGCGCGCCATGCCGAAGCCGCCGGTGCTGATGCCGTGCTGGTGGTGGTGCCGTATTACAACAAGCCGCCGCAAGCCGGGTTGATCCGGCATTTTTCCATGGTGGCGGATGCGGTTTCCGTGCCGGTGATCGTTTATGACGTGCCGGGCCGCACGGTTGTTGGCGTTAGCGATGACACGATGGTTGAACTGGCGAAACACGACAATATTGTCGGCATCAAGGACGCGACGGCTGATGTCGGCCGTCCGACGCGATTGCGGAACCGTCTTGGGTCAGGCTTCAGCCAGTTGTCGGGCGAAGACGCCACCGCCCTGCCGTACCTGGCGGCGGGTGGTCATGGCTGTATTTCCGTGACCTGCAATGTCGCCCCGAAACTGCTGGCGGAAATGCACGCCGCATGGGACGCGGGCAATATCGCCCGGGCGATGGAAATCAATGCCCTGCTTGAACCGCTTCATGACGCGATGTTCTGCGAAGCCAGCCCCGGGCCGGTGAAATATGCCGCCAAGCTGCTCGGCCTTTGTGATGGCAGTCTGCGCGCCCCCTTGGGTGAGATTGCCGACAGCTCAAAAAAACAGGTCGAAGACGCGCTTCGCCATGCCGGGTTGTGGTCCTGATTACGATGTGGTCCTGATGACATTTAGTCCTGATCACATTTAATCCTGATCACATTTAATCCTGATCACATTTAATCCTGATCATTGGGTCGGTTGATCAAGAAGGGAGGCCGCAATCATGGCGGCGAAATCTTCAAACACCATCTCTTTTGGCCGTGTTGCGGAAAACCGCAAGGCGCGCCATGATTATGAGATCACCGAAACCATCGAAGCGGGATTGATCCTCCTGGGGAGCGAGGTGAAATCCCTGCGCCGTGGTCGCGCCAGCATCGCCGAATCCTATGCCGGCGAAGACCAGGGGCGGGTGGTGCTGATCAATGCCAATATTCCGCAATCTGACGCCTCGCGGGACAAGCATGCCCCGAAACGCAAACGCCCGTTGCTGCTGCATCGCAAGGAAAATGATCGCCTGCTGGGGCTGATCAACCGCGAAGGCATGACGCTGGTGCCGCTGGCGATTTACTTTAATGATCGCGGCCTGGCGAAATTGTCCCTCGGTCTGGCGAAAGGCCGCAAGAAACAGGACAAGCGCGAGGCCATCAAAAAGCGCGACTGGGACCGCCAGAAAGCCCGTATCCTCAAAAACCAGTAAGCCTAGACAGCGGTGGCCTTGCGGAACACGTCGCGGAACATGTCTTCCGTCAGGCGGCCGGTCTGGGTGTTGTAACGTGAGCAATGATACGAAGCGACAAGGCGAACCCCGTTCGGCAGGACATGCCCGGCATTATGCCCGAAGGGGTAATCTTTTTCGCGTAAATTCAATGCCTTGAGGCAAGACACATGGCCAATTCGACCGAGGGTGATGATCGCCTTCAGCCTGGTCATGGCGGCGAGGTCTTGCACCAGAAACTGGCGGCAGGTGTTGATTTCCGCCCCTGTTGGCTTGTTCTGCGGCGGCACACAGCGGACAGAATTGATGATCCGCAGGCCCGTAAGTTCAACCCCGTCATCGGCTTCCGATTGGTACGTGCCTCTCGACAGGCCGAATTCATCGAGCATCTTGAACAACAGATCACCAGCGAAATCCCCCGTAAAGGGACGGCCGGTGCGGTTCGCCCCGCGCATCCCCGGCGCCAGCCCGACGATCGCCAGCGGCGCGTCAACAGGGCCAAACCCGTTGACCGGCGCGTTATGCCAGCCGGGGTGCCTGGCGCGGGCGTCATCAAGAAACGCCGCCAGACGCGGGCATAACCGGCAGGAGGCATCACGATAAGGAACATGAGGCTGAACATCAGGCGGAACATCAGGCTTAACAGGAGCGGAAGTCATGGTCACCGTCTGTTCACGACCGGTTGTCTTCCAGCACTTCGGCGCCGCCATCGGTTGCCCCGGCATGGCCCAAATGATGCAGATCATCGTCATGGTCAATCTCCAGGGGAGGGCGTTCCGGACGGCTGATGAAGCTTTGCAGTTCGACGAGATCAATGAAATCATCAGCCTGGCGACGAAGCACATCCGCCAGCAGGGGGGGGCGGGTCTTGACGCTTGAGACCACCGTCACGCGGATGCCGAGATTCTGCACCTCATCCACAAGGCGGCAGAAATCGCCGTCACCTGAAAACAGCAGGACATGGTCAACATGGGGGGCGATTTTCAGCATGTCGAGCGCCAGTTCCATGTCCATGTTGCCTTTGATGCGCTTGCGGCCGGTAATGTGATCGGTGAACTCCCGGGTCTGTTTGGTGACCATGGTGTAGCCATTGTAATCAAGCCAGTCGGCCAGCTTGCGGATGGGGTTGTAATCTGTGCCATCGGGCAAGGCGGTGTAATAATAGGCCCGCAGAAGGCGACCGGAATCTTTGAAGAGTTGCAGCAGTTTGCTGTAATCAAGGTCAAAGTTAAGGGCTTTGGTGGTGGCGTGGAGGTTTGAACCATCAATAAAGACGGCAAACCGGTCATTCTGAAGAAATGAAAACATGTCGGTGTCTTTCATGAGCTTTTTGTTTCTATATGCGCCCAGTGCAATGGGGGGATGCCCCCGGGCAAGGCGCTGCTTGGGTAAAAATACTGGGGTCGAAAAAAAATGACCCGAATTGACATTTGTCCCGAATTGACATTTGTCGTTGAAATCTATTTATAAAAATACTTGTTTTTATCGTAATTAATTGTGAAAGACTGTCAAGATGACGCCTGCAAAAACATCATCAGACGGCCGGATTTTTCTCGGCATTGGCGCCAATCTGACTCCTGATGGCTACAGCTCCCCGCAACAGGGCTGCATGGCGGCCATCGAAAGCCTGACGGAAGAGGCGATCGAGGTGGTGGCGGTATCGCCATGGTACAAAAGCGCGCCTGTCCCTGTTTCTGACCAACCGTGGTTTCATAACGCGGTGGTGGAGATCCGCACCGACCTTGCCCCGCAAGAGGTGATCGCGATCCTACATTTGCGCGAAGCGCGGTTTGGCCGGGTTCGGGTTGAACGGAACGAAGCGCGGGTGCTGGATATCGATATTGTTGATTTCGGCGGCCGGGTGATGGATGGCAATCTTGTCCTGCCTCACCCGCGCATGCATTTGCGGGCATTTGTGCTGCGTCCGCTCAAGGATCTGGCGCCGCAATGGCGGCATCCCGTGACCGGCGCCGGTATTGATGATCTGCTGGCCGAGGTCGACCCTGATCAGGATGTTGCGCTGGCGTAACGCCTCAACGCGCCCGTTTCCCAAAACTCTTGATTCCCAAAACTCTTGATTAAGGCGGCATAAACCGTTATAGATGCGCCTTCGTGAGAGGTTTTGCTAAAGCCCTGCACGATAACCTGACATTCAGACATTCGGAGATGACCATGGCACGCGTGACCGTAGAAGATTGCATTGAGAAAATCCCTAACCGGTTTGATCTTGTGCTGACCGCTTCCCAGCGTGCCCGCGGCATTTCTTCCGGTGATGCGATTACCGTTGATCGTGATAACGACAAAAACCCCGTCGTGGCCCTGCGTGAAATCGCTGACGAGACCATCTCGATCGATGACGTTAATGACGATCTGGTGAAAAGCCTCCAGCGCATGACCCGCCGCGAAGAAGACCAGTCTGCCCTCGATGAAGCCGCCAGTATCGCTCAGGATGATATGGCCTCCTTCAACTCTGATTTCGGGGCGGACAGCGCTGATGCTGAAGGCATGCAAATCGGCGCTGATGCAGATGCTGGCGAAGGGTCATTCAGTGATGAAGGCTCATTTGCTGACGAAGGCGGCTTTGCCGAAGAAGGTGAAGCTGAAGCCTGATCCGGTTTCCGCCATATTTCTTCCGCTTTTTTCTGCAATATGGTCTTCCAGAACAACCGAATTTCTGCGAATCTAAGGCCATGACTGAACTTAACGTCAAACCGCTCACGGACCGGATTCGTGCGTATAACCCGGCGATCGATGATGATCTCTTGTCGCGGGCGTTCAGCTTTGCCGAAAAAGCCCATAGCGGACAGGTGCGCGCCTCAGGTGAACCTTACTTCACCCACCCCATCGAGGTTGCCCATATCCTGGCGGATATGCATGTCGACCCCGCCACCATCATCACCGCTCTTTTGCATGATGTGGTGGAAGACACCGAAGTTTCCCTTGAATCCATCCGCAGCCAGTTTACCGATGAAATCGCCCGTCTTGTCGATGGCGTGACGAAATTAACGCGGATTGAAATGCAATCCGACAATCGCCAGGCGGAAAACTTCCGCAAACTGGTGCTGGCAATGAGTGAGGATATTCGTGTCCTGCTGGTCAAGCTGGCGGACCGCACCCACAACATGCGGACCATTGACCATATCGCAAAGCCCGAAAAGCGCGAGCGCATCGCCCAGGAAACCCTGATGATTTTCGCCCCTCTGGCGGAGCGGATCGGCATGACCCATTTTCAGCATGAGCTGGAAGACCGGGCCTTTGCGGTGCTGAACCACCAGATGAGAAATTCAATCCTGCAGCGGCTTGAGTTTCTGGCCGAACAGTCGGAAGACCTTGTCAGCCGGATTTGTGATGAAATGGGCGTCACCCTGTTTGAAGCGGATATTGAAAGTTCCGTGTCCGGCCGCCGCAAATCCCCTTATTCCATCTGGCAGAAAATGCAGCGCGAAAAAGTCGAGATGGAAGAGCTGTCCGACATCATGGCGTTTCGCGTGATTGTGCCTGAAGTGTCGGATTGCTACCGTGCGCTCGGCATCCTGCACCAAAGCTACCCGATGGTCATGGGGCGGTTCAAGGATTACATCTCAACCCCCAAGCGCAACGGGTATCAATCCTTGCATACCGGCATCATCGGCCCCAATAAAAAGAAGATCGAAGTCCAGATCCGCACGCCGGAAATGCACGAAGTGGCGGAACGGGGCGTCGCGGCGCACTGGAACTACAACACCGACGGCAAGCCCGTCAACGCGACAGAACACAGCAAGCTGAAATGGCTTAATGATCTGGTCAATATTCTGGAGAACACCGTTTCACCTGACGAGTTTCTTGAACATACCCAAATGGAAATGTACGCCGATCAGGTGTTCTGCTTCACCCCGAAGGGCAGTTTGATTCCCCTGCCGAAAGGCGCGACGGCGGTTGATTTTGCCTATGCTGTTCATTCTGATGTCGGCAACAGTTGCATCGGGGTCAAGATCAATGGCCGCATCCGCCAGTTGGCCACCTTGCTGAAGAACGGGGATCAGATTGAAGTCCTGCGGTCATCGACGGCAACCCCCAACCCGGAATGGCTTGATTTCTGTAAAACCGGCCGCGCCAAGGCCCAGATCCGCCGTTTTATGCGGGCTGAACGTCAGCAGGAATTTGCCGAAGTTGGCCGCGCCCTGGTGCTTAAAGCCTTTCGGGCCGCCGATAAAACCTTTGATGAAAAAGACCTGCTGCCGGTGCTGGCCCATTACGACACCGGCAGTGATATTGAATTGTTTGCGCTCGTCGGGGAAGGGCAGGTCGACGCCCGTGACGTGCTGACCTTGATCCACCCGGAGCTGAAAAAAACACTCAAGCCCGACGCCAAGACAAGTTCCAAATCGACGCAACAATCGACCACCCCGTCGCTCAACATCAAAGGCTTGACGCCAGGCATGGCGGTTCATCATGGCCGGTGCTGCTCGCCTCTTCCCGGGGAGCGGATTATCGGCATCGTGACCCATGGCAAAGGCATCACCGTTCATCGCGTCGATTGCCAGAATCTTGAAAAATTCTCGACCATGCCGGAGCTGTGGCTTGATATCGAATGGGAAGGCGACAGCCCGAATATCGTTTCGGCGCGGCTGGAGGCGGTGATTGCCAATGAACGCGGCAGCCTTGCCACCGTCACCACCCTGATCAGTGAACATGGCGGCAATATCACCAATATCCAGCTCGTCACCCGAACGCTGGATTTCTTCACCTTCGTCACTGATGTTGAGGTTAAGGATGTTCGCCATTTGACGGCGATTGTCGCCGCCATGCAATCCAGCCCGTTTATTGAATCTGTTGAACGGGCGAAATCCTGATGCTGTTCCGTCGCCGTACCCCGAAACCCCTGGCCTCTCTTGTGGCGTTTATCTGGCCGCAAAAAGGGTTTGCCCGTGGCTGGATCTATTTGCTGATGCGCATTCTTCGCCTGCGCTCATCGGACTATTCCCTCGCCATGGGGTTTGCCATCGGGGTGGCGATGTCGTTCACGCCGTTTATCGGTTTTCATGTCCTGCTGGCGATGATGCTGGCCTGGGCCATGCGCGCCAATTTCATCATTGCCATTATAGGCACCCTGGTGGGCAACCCCTGGACCTTCCCCCTGATCTGGGTGTTGATTTATTCCGTTGGCACGTCGATCCTCGGGGTCGCGCCCGTCGAGGCTGATGTCTCGATGCTGAGCTTTTCGTTCTTTATGGAATCCCCCGGTAATGTTGTGGTCTCAATGGTGGTGGGCGGAACGGCCATTGGCCTTGGGGTCGGGGTCGTGACCTTCGGGTTGGGTTATCTTTTCGCCGGCCGGATCAAAACCAAACTGCATATGCTGCGGGATGCCCGGATGCAGAAACTGAAAATCAAGAGGCTTCGTCATGAGTGAACGTCCGTACCTGCGTTTAGGGGTGAATATCGACCATGTGGCGACGGTGCGAAACGCCCGTGGCGGGGCGCACCCTGACCCTGTGGCCGCCGCCATGGTGGCGATTGAAGCCGGGGCAGACGGCATCACCGCCCATCTGCGGGAAGACCGCCGCCATATCCGTGATGAGGACATCACCCGACTGAAAGCCACCATCACCAGGCCGCTGAATTTTGAAATGGCGGCGACTGATGAAATGATCGCCCTCGCCCTCGCCACCCGGCCGAACGCCGCCTGCATCGTGCCGGAAAAGCGCGAAGAGGTGACCACCGAAGGGGGACTTGATGTCATCAGCCACCAGCATCGCCTGACGGATCTGGCCACCGCCCTGGGGGCGGCGGGGATAAGGGTGTCGATGTTTGTTGAGGCTGACGCCAGGCAGCTTGAGGCGTGCCGCGCCATCGGGGCTGATATCGTTGAACTTCACACCGGCCGCTATTGCGACACCGCCGGCGCCGCCCGGGCGGAAGAACTGGAGCGGATCAAAGCTGGCGCAAAAATTGCCGATGAACTGGGGATGGAGTGCCACGCTGGCCACGGCCTGGGGTTTGATACGGTCGGCCCTGTCGCCGCTATTCCGCAATTGCATGAACTCAACATCGGGCATTTCCTGATCGGCGCCGCCATCACCATGGGGCTGCCTGCCGCCGTCCAGCGGATGCGCGGTGACATGGACAAGGCGCGGGCATGATGATTACAGGTATCGGCACCGATCTCGTCAAGATCAGCCGCATAGAACAATCACTTCAACGGTTCGGGGATAAATTCATCTCCCGCATCTTCACCCCGTCAGAACAACTCGCCGCCACCGAACGCAAGGACAAGGCGCGGTTTTACGCCATGCGGTTTGCCGCCAAGGAAGCCGCCTGGAAAGCCTTGTCGCCGGGCTATCAAAACGGCGTCGGCTGGCATGACCTTGAAATCACCGCAACAGAAGACGGCCAGCCGATCTTGCGGTTTCATGGCCGGGCCAGGGATGTGTTTGATCGTGCCACCGGCGGGCATGGGCAAACCCATGTTTCGCTCAGCGATGATGGCGGCATGGCGCTTGCTTTTGTGGTGCTTTCCGCGCCATAAAGACTGCAGATAATCACCTGACCTAAAGTTTATTACGGAAAACTGATGGAAAAACAAAAAAAACAGGACAACTGGTTCGTGGATACCGCCAAAACCGTCTTTTGGGCGGTGCTGATCGCGGTGGTGTTCCGGTCGTTTTTATTTGAACCGTTCAGCATTCCTTCGGGGTCCATGATCCCGACGTTGAAGGTTGGGGATTATTTGTTTGTGTCGAAATATTCCTATGGGTATTCGCGCTATTCCTTCCCCCTTGGCATTGTGCCGATCCCGGGGCGCATTGCCCAGAGCGAGCCGGAGCGCGGTGATGTTATTGTCTTCCGCAAGCCCGGGGCTGAACATATCGATTACATCAAACGTGTGGTTGGACTGCCGGGGGATGAGGTTTACGTCAAAGACGGCATCCTGCACCTGAACGGTGAGCCTGTTTCGCGCGAGAAGGTCGCCACCGCGACGGCGGATAACGGGCTGATCAGCCGCAACGCCACGGTTTACAAAGAAACCCTGCCCGAAGGCCGCGTTCACCTGATCCAGGAATTGAGCGATCAGGACAGCATGGACAACACCATTCCCGTGACGGTGCCGGAAGGGCATTATTTCTTCATGGGGGATAACCGCGACAATTCCCGCGACAGCCGCGCTGAAGTGGGGTTTGTTCCTGCCGCCAATCTGGTCGGCCGGGCGGAATTTATTTTCTTTTCCCATAACGGCAAGGCGAATATTTTCCAGGTCTGGAAATGGCCATCCGCCATCCGCCTTGGCCGCATAGGCATGTCCATTGACTGATCCCCGCGCCACATCTTTATCAAAATCAGTGCTGGCGGCGCGCGCCAGGCTGGAAGAAAGATTGGGGCATCGGTTTACGGATCGGGATATCTATGACGAAGCCCTGACCCACCCCAGCACCATGACAACACGCGGCCCTCAGCTCAATAACCAGCGGCTGGAATTTTTGGGGGATCGCGTCATCGGGCTGGTGATTGCTGACGCTCTGTTTGCCTCCACCGACAAGGAACGTGAAGGCCACCTGACGCGTCGATACGCCGATTGCGTCGAAAACGCCCGCCTTGCGCAGATCGCCCGCGAGCTGGATATGGGGCCAGCCTTGCATGTCCAGGCCAACACCAATCTGGCGGATACCGATAAAGTGCTGGCCGATGCGCTGGAGGCGGTGATCGGGGCGATCTGGCGTGATGGCGGCATGGACGCCGCGCGGCGCGTCATCTACAGCATCTGGGGGGAGATGATCACCGCAGATCAGGATGACGCCAAGGACCATAAAACCCGGTTGCAGGAACACGCCCACCGTGTTCATGTCGCGCCGCCAAAATATACGATCATTGACCGCAAGGGGCCTGACCACGCGCCGGTCTTCACCATTAATGTTCAATGCGCTGACCGTGATGCCCAAGCGACGGGGCCATCCCGTCGTCAGGCGGAACAGAACGCCGCCGCCACCTGGCTTGAGGAATTATCATCATGACTGAAACCCGCGCGGGATTTGTTTCCCTGATTGGCCCCCCCAACGCCGGCAAATCCACCCTGATGAACACGCTGGTCGGGCAGAAGGTGTCGATTGTCACGCCGAAGGTGCAGACCACGCGTTCCCGTATTCGCGGCATTGCAATGGAAGATGACGCGCAGGTGATCTTTGTCGACACGCCGGGGATTTTTGTCCCCAAGCGTCGTCTTGACCGCGCCATGGTCAACGCCGCCTGGCAAGGCGCGGATGACAGTGATCTCGTCGTGCTGGTCCATGACAGCGCGCGGTCCCGCATTGATGATGACACCATGCGCATCGTCGACTCGCTTGCGGAAAACAACGTCAAGGCGGCGCTGGTGCTGAACAAGATTGATCTGGTTCAGCCCGAACGGCTGCTTGAACGCGCTGAAGAATTGTCCCGCAAAACCGAATTCAGCCGGGTCTTTATGCTGTCGGCGGAAAAGGGCCGGGGCTGTGCGGATTTCATGTCCTGGCTGGCGGCGCAAATGCCGAGCGGCCCGTATCTGTTTGATCCCGATGACCTGTCGGATATGCCGATGCGCCTGCTGGCGGCGGAAATCCTGCGGGAAAAGCTGTTTTTGAACCTTCATGAAGAGCTGCCTTATCAACTGACGGTGGAAACCGAAAGCTGGGAAGAACGAGAGGATGGTTCCGCTGAAGTGCGTTGCTCGATCTTTGTGGCCCGCGAAGGCCACCGCGGCATTGTGCTGGGCAAGGGCGGCAAGACCATGGGCCGCATTGGGTCCGCCGCACGGCGTGAACTCGAAGAGGTGCTGGACCGCCGTATTCATCTGTTCACCCATGTCAAATACCGCAAGGATTGGATGAACGACCCCGCCCGTTATCAGGATTGGGATCTCGATTTTAACGCCTAGCTGGAGTTCCCATGCCTGAATGGACTGACACCGCGGTTATTCTTTCCGCCCGTCCCCATGGCGAAAGCGCCATCATTGCCAATGTGCTGACGGCTGAACATGGCCGCCAGGCGGGGTTGATCCGTGGCGGGCAATCGTCAAAGTTCCGCGGCTTGATCCAGCCGGGCAATCTGGTCGAGGTGCATTGGCGGGCGCGGCTTGAAGAACATCTCGGCACGATGCAGCTTGATGTCATCACTCCCCATGCCTCGACGGTGCTGGATAATGCCCTTCGTCTGGCCGGGCTGGCGTCGGTTTGCGCGATCATGGAGGCGTGTTTGCCGGAACGTGAACCCGCCCGTCCGGTGTTTGACGCGACCGATGCCATTCTTCAGATGATCACCAGCGAAGAGATGGGCGACAGTTGGATCGGCGGATATGTGCGCTGGGAAATCGGCATGCTGGGGATCGCCGGTTACGCGCTGGGGCTGGATAAATGCGGCGTTACCGGCGCAACCGAAGACCTTGTTTACGTCAGCCCCCGCACCGGCGTCGCGGTGACAGCGGCAGGGGCAGGTGTCCACGCCCCCCGATTGCTGCCCTTGCCAGGATTTCTTGGCGGCAACAGCAAAAAAACCCTTGAAGAAGACCTGCTTGATGGTATGGAATTAACAGGTCATTTTCTTGAAAAGCAGGTCTTTGGCCTGCATCATCAACCTTTGCCGCCAGCGCGTGAACGTCTGCTTACCCTGGCGCGAAAACGTCTTCACCCCGAAGACAATATGTCGATCAGCGATGCCGCCAGCGATACCGCCGGGGGTTCACCGCAGGATATCAGTTAGGAAAGCCGGTTATGTCGGACACATCCCCGTCATCATCTTTTGTACAGGCTGAATTTGCCGAAGCCTTGAGCCAGCGTTACCTGGCCTATGCGCTGTCGACCATCACCTCGCGATCATTGCCTGATGTCCGTGACGGGCTGAAGCCGGTCCACCGCCGTTTGCTTTACGCCATGCGCCAGCTCAAGCTTGACCCCGGGCAAGGCTACAAGAAATCCGCCCGTGTGGTGGGGGATGTCATGGGTAAATTCCACCCCCATGGTGACGCGGCGATTTATGACGCCATGGTTCGACTGGCGCAGGATTTCGCCATGCGCTATCCGCTCGTCGACGGGCAGGGGAATTTCGGCAATATCGATGGTGATAACGCCGCCGCCATGCGTTACACCGAAGCCCGCATGTCCGATGTCGCGCGATTGCTGCTCGAAGGCATTGACGAAGACGCTGTCGATTTCCGCCCCACCTATGACGGCGAGAGCGATGAGCCGGTGATCCTTCCTGCCGCTTTCCCGAACCTGCTGGCCAATGGCGCCCAGGGGATTGCCGTCGGGATGGCGACGTCGATCCCGCCGCATAATATCCTTGAGCTGTCCGACGCGCTTCTGCATCTCATCAAGCACCCCAACGCGTCCCATGACACGGTTGCGGGTTACGTCAAAGGCCCCGACCTGCCGACAGGGGGGGTGCTGGTGGAAAGCCCGGACTCGATCGCTGAAAGCTACCGCACGGGGCGGGGGTCCTTCCGTGTTCGCGCCGACTGGATGGTGGAAAAGGAAAAGGGCGGCGGCTGGAAAATCATCGTCACCGCCATTCCCTATCAGGTGCAGAAATCCCGCCTGATTGAAAAAATGGCGGAACTCCTGAACGCCAGGAAACTGCCGGTGCTGGCTGATATTCGTGATGAATCCGCCGAAGACCTGCGGCTGGTGCTGGAACCCAAATCCCGCCGCCTTGACCCGGCAATGGTGATGGAAAGCCTGTTCGTGCTGACTGATCTGGAAACCAGGGTTCCGCTCAATCTCAATGTTTTGTCGGCGGATGGCACGCCGGGGGTGTTGTCGCTCAAGGATGCGTTGCTGGCCTGGATTGATCATCGGCTGATCGTTCTCCAGCGCCGCTCCCGTCATCGCCTGGACAAGATCGCCCACCGCCTTGATGTGCTGGAAGGCTATCTTGTGGTGTTCCTCAATCTTGATGAGGTGATCCAGATCATCCGTGAGGATGAGGCGCCAAAAACCCGCTTGATGGAACGCTTTGGTCTTAATGAAGTGCAGGCCAACGCTATTCTGGACATGCGGCTCCGTTCCCTGCGCAAGCTTGAGGAAATGGAAATCCGCACGGAACGCGACGGGCTGGTGGATGAACAGCAAACCCTGCAAGCCTTGCTGGCCAGTGAAGAGGCCCAGCGCAAATCGATTGGCGATGACGTCAAGGCGATCAAATCGGCGTTCTCCCGCACCGATCAGCGCCGCACCCGCCTTGATGCCCTGCCGGTGATCGAAGGCGACCCCATGGATATGCTGGTGGAAAAAGAGCCGATCACCGTCATTTGTTCACATAACGGCTGGATTCGTGCCGCCAAAAGCCATCTTGCCCCCGACGCTGAGGTGAAGTTCAAGGAAGGCGATGGACCGGCATTTATGATCCATGCCGAAACCACCGATAAGCTGTTGTTAATTGCCGATAATGGCCGGTTTTATACCCTTGCCTGCGATCGCTTGCCTGGCGGGCGCGGCTTTGGTGAGCCGGTCAGCCTGATGGTCGAGCTTGGCAGTGACACCAAAATCATCAACATGATGCTGGCGAAACCGGGCAAGGTCTTGATGGCCGCCGACACCGGCCATGGCTTTGTCACCGATATCGAAGCCAACATGGCGCAAACCCGCAACGGCAAGCAGGTGATGACCTTGAATGGCGGCGCCAAAGCCTTGTCGGCACGCCCCGTTGAGGGGGATTTCGTCGCCGTGGTCGGCACCAACCGGAAGATGCTGGTCTTCCCCCTTGCGGACCTGCCGGAAATGAACCGTGGCCGCGGCGTCACCTTGCAACGCTATAAGGATGGCGGGCTTGCTGATATTCGCACATTCAGCCGCGATGAAGGCTTAAGTTGGGTTCAATCGGGCGGCCGCCCCCGCACCGAACGGGACACCGACCCCTGGCTGGGCAAACGGGCAGGGGCCGGACGGATGGTGCCAGCGGGCTTCCCGCGTCCGGCGCGCTTCACCTGAATTATTCATCCTGAACGGGGATAAAACCTGAACGGGGTTAAAGCGCCGTCCAGATGCCATTTCTGAGGACTTCGGCGGGCTGGAAGCGGTTCTTGTAGCTCATCTTGCGGCTGTTTTCGATGTAATAGCCGAGGTACAAAAACGGCAGGTCCATTTCAAGCGCAATGGCGGCGCAATCCAGCACCATAAACGTGCCGAGCGACCGGTCGGTGAGGTCAGGTTCAAAGAAACTGTAAACCGCGCTTAACCCGTCGTGCTGCAGGTCCAGCATCATCACCGCCACCGGATTGTCATCAAGGCGATATTCCACCAGCACCGTTTCAATAGGGCTTGAGCTGACCATGGCGGTGTAACTGTCTTCATCCATCTCCGCCATCTGGCCATCGGAATGACGGCTGTCGAGGTAGCGGGCGAACAGGTCATAATGGTCAGCGCGGCTGTGGTTCGGCAAAATGCGGCGCGTTAAATCGCGATTGCGGTTGAGGACCCGGCGTTGATTGCGGCTGATGGTCAAGCCGCCGGCGCGGCCATTGCCCGACGGGATGCGGAGCGGCAGGCAGGCGTTGCATCCGGCGCAAATCGGCTTGTACACCCAGTTTTCGACGCGGCGGAACCCGGCCTTGGCCAACGTGTCATGCTGATTGGCGAAACCGTCGATATCCGCCGCCAGCCGCTGTTCCATCCGCCCGTCGAGGTAAGGGCAGGCGACAGGGCGGGTGATGCGGAATTCCAGCGGCACATCAATGCTGATTTGGTTGCGTAAATCCATAGCCCAGCTTTCCCAAAAATGCCAGCTTTCCCAAAAATTAACGTGAGGTCAAGGAGGTGCGGCGATTAGACTTGCTTTTCCGTGTCCGACAGGATGCTGACGGTAAAGCCGCGATCGGTAAGCGCTGTGATGATCTCGTCGACATGATCACCGCCACGGGTTTCCACCACGGCGTCAATCTTTGCCAGTTTGGCAGGCACATCATGGAACATGCGCTGGTGGAAAATCTCGACAATATTGCCTTTGCATCCGCCGATGGCGGTTGCGATGGAGGCCAGTTGGCCCGGCTCATCGCTGATGTTGATCCGCAGGCGGGCGATGCGGCCATCCTTGGCCATGGATCGCGTCATGACACCAGCCAGCAGGCGGGGGTCGATATTGCCGCCACAAATAACAACACCGCATTTCTTGCCGGCATATTTTCCCGTGAACATGTCGTTATGCTGGAGGATCGCGGCAAGGCCGGCGGCCCCGGCGCCTTCAGCGACAATGCGCTGTTGTTCCACCAGCAGGCTGATGGCACGTTCGATATGGTCTTCATCAACAAGCAGAATATCATCGACCAGCGCTTCCACCACCGGTTTGGTGACTGCCCCGGGGTGCTTGACCGCAATGCCTTCGGCCAGGGTTTCCCCGCCAGCGGTTGAGGTTTCGCCGGAAATCATCTGGGTCATGGTGGGCCAGAGTTTGGCTTCAACCCCGATGATGGTGATGTCGGGGTTCCTGGCTTTGGCATAGGTGGCGATGCCAGCGATCAGCCCGCCGCCGCCAATCGGCACCAGGATAACGTCAAGGTCAGGCGCATCTTCAAGCATTTCAAGCCCGACGGAACCCTGGCCAATCGCCACCGCTTCATCATCATAAGGGTGGACAAGGGTCATGCCACGTTCGGCGATAACCGCTTGCACCGCGCCTTCGCATTCATTCAGGTTGCGGCCTTCCAGCACGACTTCCGCCCCCCAGGCGCGGGTGCGGTTGATTTTCGCAAATGGCGTCTGGGAAGGCATGACAATCACCGCCGGAATACCCATTTGCCGGGCGTGATAGGCCACCGCCTGGGCATGGTTGCCCGCTGACATGGTGATGACGCCACGCTTTTTCTGCTCATCAGACAGGGATTTCATTTTGTTATAGGCCCCGCGCGCCTTGAAAGATGACGTGTGCTGGAGGTTTTCAAGCTTCAGGGTCAAGTCAACGCCAGTGGCAAGGCTCAAGCCCGGGGCGGCAATGGTGGGGGTGCGAATGATGACGTCGTGCAAATCGTCATAAGCGGTGATGATCGCGTCTGCTGTAATGGCCATGGTGGGTGTTCCTTTAGTTCAGGAACACAGTGTGAAGGGTTTTCTGGCCGC
>JAGWAQ010000154.1:432-4194 GCA_021296375.1 Alphaproteobacteria bacterium | reverse complement strand
TCAAAGCATATCAATGTTTCACCGCGTGAGATTGACCCAAACGTTGAAATTTTTGCGCCGATTGACGAAAAGCTCATGTCATCAATTTTGACAAAAGTGATGCAAGATATGGCCGCGCAAGACCTCTTGCCGGAGATGAATATCGTCGCCCAGCAAGCCGCGGAACTTTACAACAGAGCGATCACCTCAAATGAGAGCGACATGAGCTGACGCGTGTTGCGCCCAGATCCATGTCATTTTGTTGAACATATTTCAATACTTTCTTAAGTAATGATGCCAAGCCCGTGGCGCCATCCCGGGCATCGTTATTCCCCGCCGCAACGCCTGGCCTTGATGTGCTTTTTATCAAATTGGCGCCGCCAAAACATGGCCAAGTGTTAATGCCCATGGCGAATGCCCTTGGTTGACGGGCTGAAGTTAACACCATGAAAACATGACAAATCCGCAGAAAATAATTTCAACCAAATTTGAAAAACTGTTTTTCGTTAAAGGTTTATTAACATCTTTCAGTTAATCTTTTACGATCAGTCGTGCTGCTGAAGGCGGGTGATCCCCCCGCTTCATTGTCATTTTACGCACCCTTTTCATAACGACACCGAACCCAAATTTACGTTTGGGAATACAGCGTTTGGCCGCGATATTTTCGCGATATTTTCGCGATGTTTCAAGACCGTTCGGCCATAAAGGAGCGAAGCCATGACGATCACTGCCCTGCCGGGGTTGATCACCACCAACCGCGCCGCGCCCCCTGGCGCAAGTTCCGTGATGGCGAGCAATGACCCGGTCATCACCGGTTCGGCGGTTACGCTGACGGAAGTGTCCGGTGTTCCCATCAGGCCTGATGAGGTGGTGTTTGACGCGGGGTTAAGCACGCCCCCCGCCGAAGGCAGCACGATCACCTGGTCCTTGTCGGGCGACGATGCCGGGCTGTTCCGGATTGATGATGATGGCAATGTCACTTTCAATTTTGACAGGGAACTCAACCATGTCATTACCCCGGTTTACCATTTCACGGTTGAGGTGCAGTTCACCTCAGAGGGTGTCATGACCCGCGCCACGCGTGACGTGACGGTGGCGGTGGTGGCGAAGGTCTATAAATACGAGACCGGCAACAATGGCGCCGTGCTGGCGGAATATGAATTCACCACCAATGGCGAATACGTCAGGACATCCCCGCAACCGGGTTCGGTGGAATTCTCGCACGTCAAGGACACGCTCGTGCTGGATGAACACACGCCAGATTTTTCTGCCGGCGGTTTGAGCAGGCCCCTGTCCCTCGGAAACGGTGAAGACACCTATCTTGTCACCAGCGGGTTTGACGGCAAAGTCACAATCCAGGATCTGACTGGCTCAAACCAGCTGGTGTTTGATGCCGATGTTGTTATTGCCTCTGTCGGTTCCAGCGGCACGGCTTCCGATACGCCGTTCCGCGATCTCGTCATCACCTTGGCAAATGGCGGCGTCATTACCATGGACAGTGCCTATGGCAAAATGAACTCGACCACCCCCCACACCCATGTCATTTTCATCAAGGGGGAGACGTCGGCGGCGCTTGAGCCTGACGCGTTCAAAACCAGCTACGCCGAAGGCTATACCGGCGCGCCGGTCTTCAGCCCTGTCATCCCGCCCCTGAGTATTATCGAAAATGTTGATGGCAGCGGCCAGGCGGTAACGGTTGGCACCATCGCCGCCGAAGGGGCCAGCGGTTACACCCTGACCGCCACTGTCAACGGGGAGGCGTCATCCGATTTTGCCATTTCCGCCAGCGGCGTCATCACCTATAGCGGGGCGGGATTTGACGCCGAGGCCAGCCCGACCATCACCCTGACGATCACTGCCCGCAATGACCTTGGGTCAACCGATCAGGTGGTGGGCGTCACCGTCGCCGATGCCAATGATGTCGCGCCGGTGATCACCGCCACGCCAGAGGTGCTGGTGGCTGGCGATAGCATGACGACGGAAGAGGCGGTGTTGACTCCAACCCTGACCACCGATGTTGACACCGGCAACACCGTCACCTGGAGCCTGTCCGGGGCGGACGCTGATCTCTTCACCATTGATGATGAGAGCGGTGTTGTCACTTTCGCGTCGGAGACCACCCCTGCTTACCTCACCACACCTTATTATCAATTCACGGTTGAGGCTGAGGTGGTCAACAATGGCCTCACCACCAGCAGCTCTCTTGATGTGATCGTCACCCTCGACACCACCATCATCAGGTATAATGACGAGGGGGTGCAGGCCACCTACAGGGACACAGGCACCGGTCTTGTTCCCGTTGCCCCGCTACCACCTAGTGCGGGCCTTAAGAATGACATCATTATCCTTGATGAAAACACCCCTGATATCAAACCGACGGAGCAAAATGGATATGATTTCCTTGATCTTGAGGACGGCAACGACGCCTATATTGTCACCGCTGACTTTAACAGCGATATTACCATCCGGGACACCCAGGGGATCAATCGCCTGATCTTCCGCGATGATGTCGAGATCAAAACTGTTGAAATCGAGGAAGACAGCAAACTCATTGGGGGCTTTACCGAGGGCTCTGGCTTTACCAAACTGGTCATCGCCCTTAACAACGGCGGGGTCATCAGGGTTGAAGCGATTTACAACAGGGACGGGTCTGAAGTCATTCAAACCGAAGACCACACCCATGAAATCTCGATTGACGGGACGGATAGCGAAGGCGCGCCCCTGACGCCGGAAAATTTCAAGGCCACTTACAGCAATGGCCATAATGCAAGGCCGGTCTTCGCCGCCCTGCCCCAAGACCTCACGATTGATGAAAATCAGGGCGGCACCAGCACTGATCCCGTCTATATCGCCACGGTATCCGCCTCCCCTGTGGACAGTTTCGCCATCACCGCCATGATCGGCCAGGAGGCGGTGGTAGGGTTCGGCATCACGGCGGGCGGACGGATCACCTACATTGGTGACGGGTTTGACGCCGAAGGCACCACCTCGCTCATCACCCTGACGGTAACCGCCACCAACAGTTCAGGCTCGACCAAGGCCACGCTTAACCTCGCCATCAATGACCTTGTTGATGTCGCGCCCGTCTTCGGGGCGAATAATGACACCACCGTTGAGGTGACTGTTGATGAAGGCACAACGCAAGGTCAGACCTTTGAGGACATCACCCCTGATGTTGAAGGCAACGAGGTGCAATTTTTTCTGGTGGAAAGTCATGACCACGCGCTGTTTACCCTCAATGGCCCGATCCTGCGCTTCAACCAACCGCCGGACGCTGACGCGGCAGGGGCGAACTCCAGCTTCACGGTCATCATCATGGCGACGGAAGGAAGCGGGGAAAACTCCCGTTCCTCCACCCAGACGGTGACCGTCACCATCAATGACATCAATGACGAAGCGCCATTGCTTTTAACGACTCCCGCCACCTTACCGGAAGGGGTTGAGGTGGGGGCAGGTGCCGCCATCTTCACCCCCCAACTGCGGACCGATCTTGGCACCGGCGATACGATGGAATGGTCAATCATGAGGGTGGATGAAGATGACAGTTCGCTCTTTGATATTGATGGTTCTTCCGGTGCCCTCAGCTTCAAGGATGACACCACCCCTGACCACGAGGTCCAGGCGTTCTATAGCGTGATGGTGCAGGCGGCGGTGACCAACGGCGGAAATACCGTGCGGGAGACCTTTATTCTCACCATTAATGTCGAGGATCAGGTGGACATCACCCCTTCTCTTGCGGCTGTGGATACCGTGGCCATCAATGAAGGCACAACGCAGGTCAAA
>JAGWAQ010000154.1:0-342 GCA_021296375.1 Alphaproteobacteria bacterium | reverse complement strand
AGCAGCCCCCTGATGCCGAGGCCAGCAGCAGCCATACCGTTCAGGTCAAGGCAACGGAAAGCAGTGGCAATAACTCCAGCTCCGCCATCCAGACGGTGACCGTTACCATCATCGACATCAATGACGAGGCGCCAGAGGCCAGCACCTCGGCGCGGGCGTTCGGCGGCGATTTTCGGCCTGTCATCCTGACCACCGATGACCTGTTGAATACCGACCCTGATATCACCGCGACACCTGATGATATGCTCATCATTACCGTGACGGCCCTGCCCGTTGGCGCCAGCCTGATGAAAGACGGCGTCAACCTGGCGGAAAACGCCAGCTTCACCTATGCAGACCTCA
>JAGWAQ010000014.1:17796-36078 GCA_021296375.1 Alphaproteobacteria bacterium | reverse complement strand
GGCCCCTGGATTAACCCCGCCGCGGCCTTGAAAATAACCCACCCCACCCCACATCAAGTCTCGATATCTTTGGGGTTTTCCTGTTGGGTTTCATGAAACTTGTAATGCGTTCTGCAGTTGTTTTTTCTACGGTGATGATGATGTTTGGTCTGGCCAAAGCCGCGACGGCTGAAACCGCGTATGATTTTTCCTTTACCTCGATTGATGGCGATGCCATGCCGCTTGCGCAATTTGACGGTAAAGCGGTGCTGGTGGTGAACACGGCTTCGGCGTGCGGCTTCACCCCGCAATATGATGAGCTGCAAGAGCTGTATCAGGCCTATCAGGACAAGGGCCTTGTTGTGCTGGGGGTGCCGAGCAATGATTTTGGCAATCAGGAACCGCTGTCCGAAGAAAGCCTGAAAGAATTTTGTGAAGTGAATTTCAGCATCACCTTTCCCATCACCGAAAAAGAACAGGTCAAGGGCAAGGATGCCCACCCGTTTTACCAATGGGCGGCGGATGAACTGGGGATGATGGCGAAACCGCGCTGGAATTTTCACAAATACCTGATCGGCCCTGATGGCCGCTTGCTGGACTGGTTTTCCACCACCACCTCGCCGCTGTCACCGAAAGTCAAGGCGGCGGTGGAAAAGGCCCTCGCCAGCTGAACCCACCCACAATAATTATTGCATTCAAGTGGTTTTGCGCCAGAATAATGAGGTTATGTCATTTCTGGAGGGTCTTGCTATGTCGGTGGCATCACTTAAATCTGACCGAATGAATATTGATCATTACGACGCGCGGGTTGATCTCGCCGCGACGTTCCGCTGGACGGTCAAGCACGATATGCACGAAGGCGTCGCCAATCATTTCAGCTTTGCGGTCAATGACGACGGCACGCAATTCCTGATGAACCCTAATCAAAAGCATTTTGCGCGGGTACGGGCGTCGGACCTGCTGCTGCTTGACGCCAATGACCCGTCGTCAATGGAAGGCGAAGATGCGCCTGACCCTACCGCCTGGGGGCTGCATGGCTCGATCCATCGCCATTGCGCCCATGCCAAATGCGTCATGCATGTGCATTCGGTGAACGCGACTATTCTGGCATCACTGGCGGACAGCCGCTTGCCGGCGATCGACCAGAACACGGCGATGTTCCACAACCGTATCGTGATTGATGACAATTACGGCGGGCTGGCGATGGAAGAAGAAGGCACACGTTGCGCCGAAATGCTGAGCGACCCGAACATCAAGACCATGGTGATGGGCAATCATGGCGTGCTGGTGATCGGGTCGGACCCTGCCGACACGTTCAACCGACTTTATTATTTTGAACGCGCGGCGCAAACCTATATTGGCGCGCTCCAGACTGGCCAGCCGTTGCGCTATCTGTCGGAAGAGATCGCCGAGAAAACCGCCCGCGAACTTGAGGGCTACCCCGGCCATGCCGACCGGTTGATGTCGGAAATGAAAGCCATTCTTGATGAGGAAGGCTCGAACTACCGCGACTAGACGCGGCGGGCGATCCAGTCAAACCCCCGTGAGCTGGTGATGCGTTTCAGCACCATCATGATGCTGGTGGCGGAGGTGATGCGGTATCGGATGCGCGGCCTGGTGCTGGTGGCGGCATGGACCACCGCATCGGTGACGGCATCAGGCATCAGCTCAAACCTGTCCTTCGGGGGGTTGTCCTGCTTGAGGCGGGGGATCAACGCCCCGCGATAGAGTTTTTCAAGCCGCGTGCCTTTCCAGGTGATCCATTTCTGGAACTGCAGGTAACTGTTTTCGCGAATGCGGGTGCGGATCGGCCCCGGTTCCACCAGCACCATGTGAACGCCGCTGCCATGGAGTTCAATCCGCATCGTATCGGTCAAGCCTTCAAGGGCAAATTTGGTGGCGTTATAAGCGCCGCGCACCTTGAGGGCGGCAAACCCCAATACCGATGAATTCTGGATAACACGGCCGCCCCCGGCCTTGAACATCACCGGCAGGGCAAGGCGGGTCAAGTGATGCCAGCCAAAGAAATTGGCTTCGAAAATCTGCCGCAGGGCGTCGGTGGGCAGGTCTTCCACCGCCGCGGGAATACCGTAGGCGCCATTGTTGAACAGCACATCAAGCCGACCGCCTGATCGCGTCATGGCCTCGTTAAATCCGGCCTCGATTGAGGCTTCATCCTCGTAATCAAGGCGGAAGCTTTCAAGCCCCATCTTGATCAGCTTCGCGCAATCCTTTTCGCTTCGGCAGGTGGCGAACACTTGCCAGCCCATATCCTTGAACCTGAGGGCGGCATCAAGCCCGATGCCTGACGAACAACCGGTGATCAAAATAACCTTTGGTGGCGCGGCTGAAGATGATGATGGGGACATAACGGCATTTCCAAAATTGAGATCATGTTAGGGGACTGCCCTTAATGCAGTCTTCTGATATGATGGGGAGCCTACCTTTTTTCGGAAAAATTTGCACCATGACTGATGATATTTTTGCCCTTTCCGCGCCCATGACCCTGACCTCCACCCTGGCGATTTATGAAAGCCAGCGTTCTCATATGCCAGCAGTTGATATGCCAGCAGTTGCGCCGGGCATGGGCCAGCGCGCGCCCCGCCTGCGGGATGTGTTGGGGGAATTTGACGCTCTTCTGCTCGATGGGTATGGCGTTTTGAACATCGGGGCCGAGGCCGTGCCCGAAGCCGACAACATGCTTGAGCAGGCGCGGGCGATGGGCCTTGCCGTGCTTGTCCTGACCAATGGCGCCAGCAAGCCCTCTTCTGTAACCGCCGCGAAATACCCTGCCCTGGGGTTGAGCATTGACCCGGTTCAAGTGGTGTCGAGCCGCGATGCTTTGCTGGCGGCGCTTGAAGGCAACCCCATGGGCATCTCCTGCCTCGGGGTGGCGGATGGTTTTGCCGAGCCGCCGCAAGGCCAGGGCCATGAGGTGATCGCCCTCAACCCTGAAGATGACAAGGGCTGGGCGCGGGCGGATGCCATTGGCGTTTTTGGCGCGGTGCAATGGACCGCCGCCTGGCAAACCCGTCTTGAAGAAGCCCTCGTCCAAGGCAAACATGTCTATGTCGCCAATCCCGATGTCGCCGCCCCGCAACCGGGGGGCTATAGCCGTGAGCCGGGGTTCTGGGTCGCGAAAGCCGCGCAGGCGATGAGTGTTGAGGCGCGGGACCGGCAAATCCACTGGTTCGGCAAACCCTATGCGCCGGTGTTTGATCTTGCCCGCAACAGGCTTGAAGAAATAACAGGCCGCTCCAATTGGAAGGATGATCGCATCGCCATGGTGGGGGATTCCCTTCATACCGATATTCTGGGTGGCCAGGCGGCGGGGCTGAACACTGTCCTGATCACCGGCCACGGGTTGTTCCGTCAGGGCGGGGCTGATGATGCGATCTCGGCAACAGGTATCATGCCGGATTACATTGTTGATACCGTCTAACCCCTGAAAGCTTCATCATCACATGACGCCAACAGGGGAAGGGTGGACGTGATGAAAGACAATATCCCTCGTTCTGTTTTGATCACTGGCGGCGCGGTGCGTGTTGGCCGCCACCTTGCGCTTGCGTTGGGTGAAGCGGGATGGGATGTGCATCTGCATTACCGGTCAAAAGCCGCCGAAGCCGAAGATGCCGCGCATCAGATCCATCGATCAGGGGGGCAATGCTGGCTCCATCAGGCGGATCTGGCCGACCCTGACGCGGCGGAAGCGCTGATCAATGCGCTGCCGGTTCATGACGGGGTGATGGCGCTGATCAACAACGCCTCCTTGTTTGAACTCGATACCGCTGAAAATGTTTCCGCCGCCATGATCAACATCCATATGGCGGTCAACATGACCGCCCCCGCCTTGATGATAAAGACGCTGGCCGCCCGTATTGAGCCGCACTTTCCGCTTACCCGCGGGGTGGCGATCAACATCACCGACGCAAAGTTAAGCGGCCTGAACCCCGATTACTTCAGCTACACCTTGTCGAAAATCGCCCTCGACGGGCTGACAACGTTGGCCGCCCAGGCCTATGCCCCGCATCTCAGGGTCAATGGCATTGCGCCGGGGATCACCCTGCGTTCCGGTGATCAAACCGATGATGACTACAAGATTGCCCATCGCCGCAATCCGCTCCGTCAGGGCGCCCGTCTTGAGGATATTTCACGCGCCGCGATAATGATGCTGGACACGATGGCGATGACCGGTCATACCGTCACTATTGATGGCGGGCTGCATCTTCAGCCGCCGTCGCGTGACGTCGCTTTTCTTGATGGGTAACAACATGACCGCTACTGTAACACGAAGTGTATTTCTTCACGAAGTTGAAGTGATCTGTTCAATTGGCTTGCATGATTTTGAGCGTGCTGAAAAACAGCGCGTGCTGATCGATGTTGAGCTGCGCCTTGACGCCAGCAATGAACCCACCGCCGATACCGTCGCCGATACCCTTGATTATGATGAGGTGCGGAACGCCGTGATCGCGCTGGCGGAAGCCCGGCATTATGATCTTCAGGAAACCCTGGCGCGGCATATCTTTGACGCCATTAGCGCCATGCGTGATGTCGTGGGGGTTTCTGTCCAGACCCAGAAGCCTGATGTTTACCCCAATTGCAAAACCGTTGCCTATCGGTTGTCCAATCTCGGATTGATGTAAAGGTTAAAACCGGTCCTTGCCTTCGCGCAGGGCGGTGAAGACCGCGGTCGCCGACTGTCCGGCCATGCCCAGGGCGGCGGCGAGATCCTCGGCATCACCATTCAGGAACGGGTTGGCCCGTTTTTCATCCCCCAGGCGGACAGGCAAGGTCGGTTTATCGGCGGCCCTCAAGGCGCGAATTTCGGCGATACGGGCGGCGGCTTCGGGGCGCGCCCAATCGAGGCTTTCCACATAAAGCGCATTGGCGGCGGAATATTCATGGCCGCCACAGACAAGCGTATCGTCAGGCAAGGCGCGCAGTTTCTCAAGCGATGACCACATGTCATCCATGGTGCCTTCAAACACCCGCCCGCACCCCAGCGAAAACAGGTTATCCCCGACAAACACGACCCCTGACGCCCCGAAACAATCGGGCAGGTAAAACGCCACATGCCCGGTCGTGTGGCCAGGGGTTGTGATCACCTCGGCGTCATAACCGGCGATGGTGATGCGATCGCCATCATCAACCGTGGTGGTGATGCCAGCAATGCGGGCGGTTTCCGCCGCGGGCGCGATCAAGGGAAGGGTGTATTTTTCCATCAATTCGGCGTTGCCATCGGTATGGTCAAAGTGATGATGGGTGTTGACGATCACCGTCGGGGTCAAGCCACGGGCATCAAGGGTTTCGATCACGGCGCTGGCATCGCCGGGGTCAACAATCGCCAGCTCTTTACTGGACGGATTATGCAGCATCCAGATATAATTATCAGACAGGGCGGGGATGCGTATCCATTCGGCGTCAGACATGAGGAAACTCCATTGCGGCAAGGGTAATCATCATGATGTGGGATCATCATCACCATGGTCAAGCGTGATCAGCTGACACCAGAGGCCAGCGAGACCCCGCCGCTTGGGGGGGTTAACGCGGCGCCGTTTTACGCCAGTTCCACGGGGCGAATGGTGCGCCACCTGATCTCCCGCAAACTTGCCCCGATGCTGGCGGAAGATGGCCCTCACCTTGCGTCAGCGGCGCTTGGCTATGGCTGGCCCTATTTGAAGTATTTCCCCAACGGCGAGGTTTGTCATTTTAGTGGCGAAGGCCATGACATCACCCCATGGCCGCAAGATAAAAAACACCGGTCACGCCAGGCGCTGGTGGATCTTGCGCAATTGCCATTGCTTGACGCCAGCCTTGATCTGATGGTGGTGGCCCACGGGCTTGAAACATCACCGCGTCCCGATGACATGATGGCGGAATGCTGGCGGGTGCTGAAAGGCCAGGGGCGATTGATAGTGATCGTGCCGCATCGCGCCAGCTTGTGGGCGGCAACGGACACGACGCCTTTTGGCATGGGCCAGCCGTATTCCGTCAATCAGATCAAAAAACTGCTCAAGCACCATGATTTTGAGGTGGGTGCAATTGAACAAGCCTTGGCGGCGCCCCCGTCACGGTCGAATTTCTACCCGAAATACGCGCCGTTTGTGGAACGCCTGCCGAACCTTTTTGGCGGTGTTTTGATTGTCGAAGCCCGCAAAATGATTTATTCCATGAGGGGCGTTAAAGTGAAAACGTCATCGCCCACCCGATCAGGGCTTGTCCATATCAAAGCAACGTGAGGTCGTCTGATGCTGATCAAAGGGTGGGGAGTTGACCTTGAGCGCTAACGGCGGGAGCAGGCCGGCCGCTATTGACCCTGCCAGTAAAGAGAAATTCCAGTAAAGGGAAATTCATGTCTGACCCGACTTTGACCACAGATCAGCAAAAGCTCAGCCAGGTTCGGGCGGAGATCGATGCCCTTGATGCCCGGATCCTGAACGCCATCGAGGAGCGCGCTGCCCTGGCGGCGCAGGTGGCGGCGGCGAAATCTGGCCAGCACACGTTCCGCCCCGGGCGAGAGGCGGATCTGGTGCGTAATCTTGTGGCCTCCTCCGCGCTGCCCCCGCAATTGATCGAGCGCATCTGGCGGCAGATCATCGCCGGCAATCTGTCGAGTCAGGCGCCGCTTAAAATCACCATCCCCTCAAGCCCGGACATGCGTATTGCCGCGGGTTTCCGTTTTGGCCCCGGGGTGGCGCTCACCGAACAGCGATCAGGCGGTGAAGTTGTTGGTGCCATCGCCAATGGCAGTTCCGATCTCGGGATTGTCCCCCATTGGGATGATGACGCCACCTGGCTTGATGCCCTGATTGCCGCAAGGGCTGACGGCCAGCATGTGTTCATCAGTGCCGTGACGCCTTTGCTCGAAGGCCATGGTATTGCCGATGGTGTGGTGCTGGCCTCGATCCTGCCTGACCCGTCGCAAGCGGATGTGACGGTGACGTCGGCTAACGGCACCCTGGCCCTGACCGCTGGTCATCACCCCCAGGCTGACGGGCTTCTTGGCATTATCCAGCAGCGGCATCTTTCCTAAACAGCGGTTATCTGCGATAAAAAGAGCATGAGCATCACACCAAAAACATCCATCCGGTCACTCGTCAGTTACCGACCTGAAGTAACGGCATTGCCCGAAGGCCGCCAGATCAGACTGTCGGTCAATGAAGGCGCCCTTGGCCCGTCACCAAAAGCCGTCGCGGCCCTGGGGGAGCTGGGGGAAACCCTGCACCGCTACCCTGAGCAGATCAGCCAGGGGTTGGTGAAGGCGATTGCCGACAGGTTTTCCCTTAAACCTGAGCTGATCCTGCCGTCCAACGGGTCCGATGAATTGATCGGGTTGCTGGCCACCGCCTATCTGGAGGATGGCGATGAAGCGATCCACACCCAATACGGGTTTCTGGTCTTCCCGCAAGCGATTCGTATTGCGGGCGGCGTGGCGGTGGTGGCGGCTGATGATGGCTTGACCGTCAGCGTTGACAATATCCTTGCCGCGATTACCCCGAAAACCCGCCTGATCTTTCTGGCCAATCCCAATAACCCCACGGGGACGATGATCACGACCCGTGACGTCGAACGCCTGATCGCCCATGTCCCGTCGTCGGTGATCATCGTGCTGGACAGTGCTTACGCGGAATATATCGCGACGAATGACCCTGATTACACTGATGGCGCGGCTTATGTCGAAACCCATGACAATGTCGTGATGTTGCGGACATTTTCTAAAATCTTTGGCCTCGGGTCCCTGCGCCTTGGCTGGGGGTATTTCCCGCCGGCGATATTGTCGGTGCTGGCCTCTATTCGCGGGCCATTCAGCGTTAATGCCGCCGCCGCTCTGGCGGGGACAGCGGCGGTCAGTGACAGGGCATTTTTTGACCGCAGTGTTGCCCATAACAACCAGTGGATGCCGCGCATGCAGGACAGCATCACCCAGGCGGGGTTTGATGTCGTGCCGTCGCGCGCCAATTTTTTCCTGATCAGGTTCCGCGATGCCGATGAGGCGGAAGCCGCCCACGGGTTTATGGCGTCACGCGGCATTCAGCTCCGCAAGATGGTGCCTTACGGCTTGCCCGATTGCCTGCGCATGTCGATGGGCGATGACGAAGAGATGGCGATCACCGCCGCCGCTTTTAAAGATTTTGCCGAAACCAGAAAAAGCTAAGGGTCATGATGTCGTCGCACCTCTATGAAAAAATCGCGGTGATCGGCCTTGGGCTGATTGGCTCATCTCTCATCAAGGCAACGATGGCCAAAAACCTGGCTGGGGTGGTGATGAGTTATGATCGCGATGACGCGGTCCGCGCAACAGCGCAATCGCTTGGCCTTGGTGAGGTGACGGGGTCGATCGCCGAAGCGGTCGAAGGCGCTGATCTTGTCGTGCTGGCCATACCTGTTGGCGCGATGGCGGCGGCGACCCGCGACATGGCCCCTCACCTGAAGCCCGGCGCAGTGGTGACGGATACCGGTTCGACCAAAACATCAGTGATCGCCGATGTTACGCCTCATTTGCCGGACGGGGTGTATTTTCTGCCCTCCCACCCCATCGCCGGGACAGAATATTCCGGCCCTGAAGCCGGGTTCGCGACGCTGTTCCAGGACCGCTACTGGATTATCCTGCCGCAAGACGCGCCCGACGAAGTCGTGGCCACCTTCACGGATTTTCTGTCGGGGCTTGGGGCCATCGTTGAGGAGATGGACGCCGATTATCATGACAAGGTGCTGGCGGTGACATCGCACCTGCCGCACCTGATCGCCTATACGATTGTCGGCACCGCGGCTGATCTCGAAGGCCATCTGAAAAATGATGTCATCAAATTCTCCGCCTCGGGCTTTCGGGATTTCACCCGCATCGCCGCCTCCGACCCCATCATGTGGCGTGATGTCTTCATCAATAATGCCGACGCGGTGCTGGAGATGCTGGGGCGGTTCAATGAAGATTTGAGCTATCTGCAGCGCGCCATTCGCTGGAAAGAAAGCGACAAGCTTGAAGAGCTGTTCACTCGAACCCGCGCTATCCGCAAGAAAATTGAAGATATCGGCCAGCTTGATTAATCAAGGCTTTATTAGATTAAAGCCATACGACTGGCGTAAAACTTGATCATTTCCAGGCTGATGATGCCGATTCGGGTGGGGTTGTGCCACCAGCCTGATCCTCCCGTGGCATCAAGATTGAGCCAGGGGGTATTGACCCCGTGGGGGATCAATTGGTGTTGCGGAAGCAAATCCCGAAACACCATCATGGTGCGCGGCAAATGGTAATCTGACGTCACCACCACGAGGCTGTCGAGGTCATGGCGGTCGGCCCATCGTTTGGATTCTTCAGCATTGCCGCGGGTGTTGGTGGCGGCTGGCCCGAGGTCAACACAGCACTCCATCACCAGCCCCAGGCGGGTTTCATCAAACTGGCCGCTGCGCAAGATCAGTCGCGTGATGTCAAGTTTGCGGACCCCTTCGCCGGTGCCGGAGATCAGCATCCGTTCCGCCGCCCCGTCGCGCATCAGGTCAAGCCCGGCTGAAATGCGGCCCGCGCCGCCCGTCGCCACCACGACGCCGCGGTTGGGGCTGGCGCCGGCAGGGGCGGTCATCACGCCATTGATGCGGATGCTATGGGCATAATGCTGGGTGGCCGCCAGAGCTGAAGCGGCAAGCATAATCCCGATGAAGACCAAGCGAGCAATCATGACGGAAGTTTACACGATCCCCTGCGCGAGGTCATGTTTTGATCGCTGGTCAGGGCCAAAGAACTTGCTATAGTAGAGGTGGAATTGACGTGAAGGACCCCCCATGCTGCTGACCTGCCCCCATTGTGAAACCATCTTTCGGGTGGACACAACTGACATTAAAACAGGCGGACGCAAAGTCCGTTGTTCTGTCTGTGGTCATGTCTGGCAAGCCAAGCGCGGCGGTGCTGATGTCATCACCGAAGAGGCCGATCTGCTGCAGCAGTTCCGCAGCTGGCAGGGGGTGGTGGTGGCGATCCTCCTTGTCATTGCCCTGACCGCTTTCATGACCGTCAATCGCAACCTGATTTCCGCCAACCTGCCGCAGACAAAGGGCATTTACACCGCCCTCGGATTGACGATCACCCCGGATCCTGAAAAGGTTGAGGTGGGGCGGCTGTCGGCGACCCGCAAGCGCGACACCATTCGCGTTACCGGTGAAGTCACCAACCTCAGCTCATGGGCGGTGCATAGCCCGCCATTGATGGTGACGGTATCCGACAGTTTCGGGCTTGTGCTGGCGCAAAAATCCCTGACCCTTGATCTGGAGATTATCCCCGGCGGCATGTCGCTGTCATTCTCAACCCAGGTCTTGCTGGATGAAACCCTCAACGATGATGTGGTGACGGAAATCGTGGTGGTGCCGGTGGTGCAATCCGCCCTTTGATACGCGCCCTTTTGCGGGGGCCTTTGATACGCGGCCGATGCCCTGGGACGCAAAAATTTACTTCAGGTCATCAGGGATCACATCAAGGGCGATCAGCTCTTCCACCGTTTGACGCCTCGACACAAGATGGGCCTTGCCATCCAGCACCAGCACTTCGGCGGCAGGGGGGCGGGTGTTGTAGGATGACCGCATCACCGCCCCATAAGCCCCGGCGGACCGCACCGCCAGCAAGTCACCGGGGGTCATCGCCGGCAAATGGCGATCAAGCCCGAGGTAATCGCCGGTCTCACAGACCGGGCCGACGACATCCGCTGGGCGGCCGCTGTGTTGAGTGGCCGCCGGTTCAGCCGTGCTGTCGATGACCGGCTCAATGCGATGATAGGCTTCATATAGCGTCGGGCGAATCAGGTCATTCATGGCGCCATCAACGACGATAAAATCTTTTGACGGCGCGGTTTTGGTGGCAATGACCCGCGTCAGCAGGACGCCGGCTTCGGCGGTGATGAACCGCCCCGGCTCAAACCCCAAACGAAGCTTGCGGTTGCCGAACATGCGCGTCACCAAGGCGCCAAACGCAGTGATATCCGCTGTTTCGCCGGTCGCGTAATCCACCCCGACGCCGCCGCCAAGGTCAAGCGCCGGCACATTCATGCCGTCATCACGCAGGGTTTCGACCAATTCAAGCAGATTAACCCAGGCGTTTTCAAATGGCTCAAGCGTCATGATCTGTGAGCCGATATGAACCGCAAGCCCCCCCGCTTCAACGGCGTCACTGTCGCTGATGCGGCGGTAAAGAGCCGGGCAATCTTCCATCGAGATGCCAAATTTCGTGTCGCTCTTGCCGGTGGCGATTTTGGCATGGGTCTTGGCGTCAACATCAGGGTTAACCCTGAGCGCAAGGCGGGTGGAAAGGCCGGTTTGTTCCGCCAGCCGAAGGACAGTGTCAACTTCAGCGGCGCTTTCGGCGTTGATCTGGCCAAGCCCGGCCTCAAGGGCAGCGGTGATCTCGCCATCGGTTTTCCCGACGCCGGAAAAAATAATCTTCTCCGGCGCAATGCCCGCCGCCAGGGCGCGCGCCATCTCGCCGCCGGAAACGATATCCGCGCCTGCCCCAAGCCGCGCCAACAGCCGCAGGACCGCCATGTTGGAATTCGCCTTCAGGGCAAAATGGACATGGCTGTCGGCGCCGGAAACAGCCTGTTGAAACCGCGTGAACGCCGCTGCGATCGCGGCGCCGGAATAGACATAAAGCGGGGTGCCGAATTCAGCGGCGATGTCATCAAGGCCGAGGCCATCCACCATCAAGCGGCCATTCGCGGGGGTAAAGCCAGTCATGTCAGATCCCTCAGGAGGTGGAGGTGCTGGACACTTCCGCCGGACGGTAAGGGTCACCGCGTTTGCCGCAAGCGCTCAGGCTTGTCATCAGGCTCAGCCCCAGGGTGGTGAGGACCAGAAAGCGTATCAAAGATGTCGACGCAAGATTGCGCATGTTATGTCTCCTGTTGCTGGCCCCAGTGTAAGGACGCCAGGCCCAAGTTGAAACAGTTTTTTCACCCCGTCCGCCTATCGGGGCAGCCCCTGTTATGGCCAGTCCTGTTATGGCCGGTCTTGTTATGGCCAGTCCCGTTATGGCCGATCTTGGCGGGCCTTGGCGATGGCGGTGCGAACCTGCGCGGGCGCGGTGCCGCCTTCGCTCATGCGCGAGGCCACAGAGTGATCCACCGTCAGCACCGAGAGGGCATCCGCCGTGATTTCCGGCAGCACCGATTGCATGTCCTCCAGGCTCAGCTCATCAAGCCGCAATCCTTTCTGTTCCGCCAGCGCAACGATCGCGCCGGTGGCATGGTGGGCTTTGCGGAACGGCAGGTTCAAGACCCGCACCATCCAGTCCGCAAGATCAGTGGCGGTGGCAAAACCATGTTTCAGAGCGTCGCCCATGGCTTCCGGCTGGAACGTCAGGTCGCGCATCATGCCAGTGGTGGCGGCCAGCGCGATCATCAGATGTTCGGCGGCATCAAACACCGGCTCTTTGTCTTCCTGCAGGTCCTTGCCATAAGTCATCGGCAGGCCCTTGAGGATGGTCAGGAGCGTGATCAAGGCGCCGGTGATGCGGCCCGGCTTGGCGCGCACCAGTTCAGCGGCGTCAGGATTGCGCTTTTGCGGCATGATCGATGAGCCGGTTGAAAATTCATCCGACAAGGTGATGAAGCCAAACCGGTCGGAAGACCACAGCACCAGCTCTTCGGCAAGACGCGACAGATGCACGGCCGTCAGGCTGGCGGCAAACAGGAATTCCGCGGCAAAGTCACGGTCGGACACGGCATCCATGGAATTCCGCATCGGGCGGTCAAACCCCAGTGCTTTTGCCGTCATCTGGCGATCAATCGGGAAGGATGTTCCCGCCAGCGCCGCCGCCCCAAGCGGCGATTCATTCATCCGCAGACGGGCATCGGCAAAACGGCCGTGGTCACGCCGCAGCATTTCAACATAGGCCATCAGGTGATGCCCCACCGTCACCGGTTGCGCGGTCTGAAGATGGGTGTAGCCGGGCATCACCGTATCGGCATGACGTTCGGCCTGGTCAAGCAGGCTTGAGATCAGCGCGTCGATATCAGCGCTGATGCGGTCAATCGCGTCACGCACCCAAAGCCGCAGGTCCGTCGCCACCTGATCATTGCGTGACCGCGCGGTGTGAAGCCGTTTGGCGGCATCCCCCGTCAGCTCCGCCAGGCGGGTTTCGATATTCATGTGAATATCTTCAAGGGCGGCAGAAAACGCAAATGCACCGCTTTCGATCTCGCCTTCAATGCGGGTCAGCCCTGCGGTGATGGCCTCGCCGTCAGCACGGCTGATGATGCCGGTCTTGACCAGCATGTCGGCATGGGCTTTTGACCCCATGATGTCCTGACGATACAGCTCACGATCAAAGGCAATCGAGGCGTTGATTCGTTCCATCACGCTCGAGACGCCGCCTTCAAAACGGCCGCCCCAGATCGAGCTGGAATTTTTGGTGTTCTCGCTTTTGGTCATCTGTTATCGTCCGCTTATGCTTATCATCAAAGATCATTCCCGCCGCCGCCGGCTTTTGTCTCTTGCCGCCGCCTTGGGTGTTGGCGTTGCAGGAGGCCTTGCAGGGAGCCTTTCAGGGAACCTTGTTGGGGGCGCCCCGCGAAGGGCTGTCGCCGCCACAACCGATCCGTCTTCTGACGCCTTGGATACAATGAAACCCCTAGAGGGGACAACCCCCAATACGCCTGTCGAGACGCATGACGGCGGCATGGCGACCCTGGCGGAGCTGGTGGACCGGCCGATGCTGGTCAATTTCTGGGCCAGCTGGTGCCCGCCTTGTGTTCATGAATTGCCGTCGCTTAAGGTGCTTGACGCGGCGCTCAAGGGCCATGATATGGCGGTGATGCTGGTGGGGCTGGACCGCAAGGGGCGCCCGTTTGCCGAACAGTTCCTCGCTGATCGCGGCATTGAAATCCCCCGCCGTGGCTATGATAAAACCGGTGATCTGCCGCGCGCGCTGGGGATCAAGGTCATGCCAACAAGTTATCTTGTGGGGACGGGAGGGGCGCTGATCGGGATAATCGAAGGCCCTCTTGACTGGGGCCAGCCTGATGTCATCGCCGCCGTCAACGCCGCGCTCAAGCCCTAAAAAAAACGCGGGGGAAGCCCCCCGCGTTTGGTATTCAGTCTAAAATTCAGCTTTAGCCAAGCTCGGAATCCATGGCCGGAACCGCGTCGAACAGATCATCCACAAGACCATAATCCGCGACCTGGAAGATCGGGGCTTCTTCGTCCTTGTTGATGGCGACGATGACCTTGGAGTCCTTCATGCCAGCGAGGTGCTGAATGGCACCGGAGATGCCAACAGCAACATAGAGGTCTGGTGCAACAACCTTGCCGGTCTGGCCAACCTGATAGTCGTTTGGCACAAAGCCCGCATCAACGGCGGCACGGGATGCGCCAACCGCGGCGTTCAGCTTGTCGGCCACTTTTTCCAGCATGGCGAAGTTTGAGCCGTCCTGCATGCCGCGGCCGCCGGAAATGACGATCTTGGCGGAGGTCAGTTCAGGGCGATCAGAAGACGACAGCTCGGATTTGTCAAAGCTGGTCTTGCCGGCATCGCCAGTCGCGCCGACCGCTTCCACCGCCGCGCTGCCGCCTTCAGCCGCCGCAGGTTCAAACGACGTGGTGCGAACGGTGATGACCTTAAGCGCTTCGTCAGACTTGACGGTGGCCAGCGCGTTGCCGGCGTAGATCGGACGCTGGAAAGTGCCGGCATCGTCAACACGGATGATGTCGGAAATCTGGGCGACGTCCTTGAGGGCAGCGACACCAGGCAGGATATTCTTGCCGTAGGTGGTGGCGGCGGCCATCAGGTGGCTGTAGCCGTCAACGACCGACATGATCACCGGGATCATGTTTTCGGCGACACCATTGGCGTATTCCGCGCCGTCAGCGCAGAGTACTTTTGAGACACCGGCAACCTTGGCGGCGGCGTCAGCAACAGCAGAGCAGCCTTCGCCCGCCACCAGAACGTGGATATCGCCGCCGATTTCAGCCGCCGCAGCAACCGCATTAAGGGTAGCTGGGTTCAGTTCAGCGTTATTATGTTCAGCAAGTACAAGAATAGACATGTTGTTCCCCTTAAATAACTTTAGCTTCGTTCTTGAGCTTGTCGACGAGTTCGCCAACAGAGCCCACGGTGATGCCAGCTTCACGTGCTGGCGGCTCTTCGACTTTGACCACCGACAGGCGCGGGGTCGCATCAACACCAAGATCGTCAAGCGCGACTTGATCAAGCGGCTTTTTCTTGGCTTTCATGATGTTCGGCAGGGACGCGTAACGCGGCTCATTGAGGCGCAAGTCAACGGTGATGACCGCTGGCATTTTCGAGGTAATATGCTCAAGACCGCCATCCACTTCACGGATAACCTTCAGCGCATCGCCAGCAATTTCAACGCCGGAAGCAAAGGTCGCCTGCGGCCAGCCAAGCAGGGCCGACAGCATCTGGCCGGTCTGGTTGCTGTCATCGTCAATCGCCTGTTTGCCAAGGATCACGAGGCCAGGCTCTTCCTTTTCAACCAGCGCCTTGAGGATCTTGGCGATCGCCAGCGGTTCGGTGTCATGGGAAGCGGGAACATGAATGCCGCGATCGGCGCCCATGGCCAGAGCCGTACGGATGGTTTCCTGAGACTGGTCAGGGCCAATGGAAACCGCAACCACTTCCGTGGCGGTGCCCGCTTCTTTCAGGCGGATGGCTTGTTCAACGGCAATTTCGTCAAACGGGTTCATGGCCATTTTAACATTGGCCAGTTCAACGCCAGACTGATCAGCTTTAACGCGGACTTTGACGTTGTAGTCAATAACCCGCTTTACAGGGACTAGAATTTTCATGAGCGTTCACTCCTTCTCGCTGGATTTCGTGCTCGTTTCGTTCAAGGCAACCGCGGTTAAGCGTTTAACCCCGGTTTCCAGAGGACATCACTGTCCCCTTTATTGTTGATATAACGTGCCATCACAAACAAATGGTCTGAAAGACGATTGATGTATTGCATCGCAGGCTCACCCACCGCTTCCTGGGTGGCGAGTTCGGTCATCTCCCGTTCGGTGCGGCGGGCCTGGGCGCGCGCAAGATGAATATGCGCAGCGGCGGGCACCCCACCAGGGAGAACAAAGGAATTCAGGGGCTGGAGTTCGGCGTTCATGCGGTCGATCTCGGCTTCCAGACGTTCGACCTGGGTGGTGGTGATGCGCAGGTCACCCTCAGCGCGGGTATCGCTGACAGGGGTGGCGAGATCAGCACCAAGGTCAAACAGGTCATTCTGGATGCGGCTCAACATGTCGTCCATATCCGCATCAGCCAGCGCTTCGGTATGAAGGCGGCACAGACCAAGCACAGAGTTCAGTTCATCGACAGAACCAAAAGCCGACGGGCGCAGGGAATGTTTTGACACACGGTGGCCATTGACAAGGCTGGTTTCGCCCTGATCGCCGGTGCGGGTGTAAATTTTATTCAATTTAACCATTCCGATAATCCTGTTTCAGCCACCGATGAGGCTCGCTTCACGTCTTGGGTGGATGATTGATCCACGTCACAATTTAGTTTCGACCAGCCATAAGCAATATTACGACAAATATCAATAGCGCAATGCCTTGCAGCACCACGCGGTAGCGCATGATCTTGTTGGACCAGCGGACATTATATTCACCGCCGCGCGCCATGGTGATGACGCCCCAGAACAACACCCCCAGCACCGCCAGCATCGCCAGCCCTAACACTATCATCTGCCACGCCATTTTATCCTCCTGTCAGGATTGCTGTCCTGCCGTTGTTGGGTTTCGCGGACAAGCCTGGGCAGTATAGCGGCAAAACACGGCGGCAATGCCGTTCTATTTTGTCGCATGCCTGCGGTCAGGAAAGCGGCGCTCAAGATGGCGCGCGGCTCAACCGATCGAGGATGGCACCTCAACCCCGCGGCGCCGCGCCGCCGCCACCATGGTGTTGCGCAGAAGGCAGGCGATGGTCATGGGGCCAACGCCGCCGGGAACAGGGGTGATGGCACTGGCTTTGGCGCCAGCGGAGACGAAATCAACATCACCGGTCAGACGGAATTTGCCTTCGCCACGTTCAGGCGCAGGGATACGGTTGATGCCAACGTCGATGACCACCGCGCCGTCCTTGATCCAGTCGCCGTCAATCATTTCAGCGCGGCCAACAGCGGCCACGACGATATCCGCCTTGCGGCAGACATCGGGCAGATCCCTGGTGCGGGAATGGGCAATGGTGACGGTGCAGCTTTCGGCCAACAGCAGTTGCGCCATCGGCTTGCCGACAATGTTGGACCGCCCCACAACCACCGCCGTCTTGCCCGACAGATCGCCACCGAAATGATCCTGCAGCAGCATCAGGCAGCCGTAAGGCGTGCAAGGCACCAGCGACGGCAATCCCGTCGACAGGCGGCCAACATTGGTGACGTGGAACCCGTCGACATCCTTGTCAGGGTCGATGGCATTGATGACAGCGTCCGCGTTGATCTGGTCAGGCAAAGGCAGCTGAACCAGAATGCCGTCAATGGCGTCGTCGTTATTCATGTCATTGATCAGGGCCAGCAGTTCATCCTGGGTGGTGGTGTCCGGCAGGCGATGCTCGATCGAGCGCATGCCCGAGGCTTCCGTGGTCTTGATCTTGTTGCGAACATAAACCTCACTGGCGGGGTTTTCGCCCACCAGAACCACCGCCAGACCAGGCTGCGGATGACCGGCGGCCACAAAATCGGCAACGGCGACGCCAATTCGTTCGGTAAGCCCGGCGGCAAAGGCTTTGCCGTCAATAATTTTCTGCTGATCCATGACCATCAATCTCCATTCCAACACATAGAGTTAAGACCTGTTCAATTGTTCTAGGCAATGTCGCGCAAAACCATTGGCTTGACCGCGCCATAACTTGCCCTGATTCGACAAAATCCCGCGATTTCCTTACGAAAACAACAGCAGGATCAGCGATTGGAGACAAAATCAGGGTGATTAACGTTTTCTTAACTTTTTGCATCTATCCTGACGCAAAAGATGAAAGACAAGATCATGACGACATCACCTGATACCCCGCTTCATATCGCCGCCAGAGATGGAGACGTGGCCGAAATCAAAGCCCTGCTGGCTAAAGGGCATGACGTTAACGCCAAAGGTAAACGCGGAAGAACCCCGCTTCATGCCGCCGCCTTTGAATTCCATTCCGAAGCCATCACCGCGCTGCTGGATGGTGGAGCTGATATTGAAGCTCGCGAAGAAAAGAGTGCAGGAACCCCGCTTCATGTTGCAACAATTGGAGACCAATCCAGAATTAAAAGCCAATCCAGAGCCATCACCACCTTGGTCAAAGCCGGAGCTAACATCGAAGCCCGAGATAAACCGCGC
>JAGWAQ010000014.1:8946-17743 GCA_021296375.1 Alphaproteobacteria bacterium | reverse complement strand
CATTTAGCCGCCCTTAAAGGCCAGTCCGAAGCCATCAACGCCCTGTTGGATGCAGGGGCAAACCCCAAGGCCAAAACAAAGAAAGACCAGTTCCCTATTGACCTGATTCCCGAGACGTCACCCATCTATCAATCAGAGGCATGGAAGCGGCTTCATAACGCGACCTATAATTGAGGCAACGCCCTAAAACCCGTCATTTCTTACCCAAAAATGAGCAGGATCAGCCGCTGGGCCAGCGGCAAGACCAGATACTGCGCCACCAGAATGGCGACGATTGGCGACAGGTCCACCCCACCCAGATTAGGGATGACGCGGTATTGCCAGTCGCGAATAGGCCGCAGGATCGGCTCATGCACGCGGTTCAGGAGGCGGAGGATCATCCGCACCGCAGGCTGATACGGGTTCAGCACCTTAAAGGCGATCAACCATGAGGCGATGATCAGGGCCAGAAGAGACCATAAATAGATCGTGAAGATCAGGTGGAGAAGCTGAAACAAGGCCGGAATCATGGTGTTTGCGCCCATTTTTGTTCAATTTGTTTGACATTAGTCGTTGAATGCCAAATTGTACATTAAGATTTGCAAATACTATCCAGGATTGGATTCAGCCATGAGCAGCTTATCCGCGCGTTTTTCCCCTTTATTCACTGCCATGCTGGGAATTGTTTCCGCGATTGCGCTGACCGCCTGTGTTGCCCCGCAACATGCCGCAAACGGCCAGTCCCCCGCCACCACTGCCCTTGGCGCGGCTGCCGAGACCGGGCCTCAATTTGTCGAGGGGCTTGGGTATAAATTTACCTGGACCAGAACCGATGCTTCGCTTGTCAGTCCTCCCGCCGAAGTCAAGGACGCGGCGCGCAAGCTCTGCAGCGACAATGGTTTTGACGTCGCTTTCATGCGTTCGATTGCCTTTAGTGACGATGAAGCGGTGGGGTATTTCGGTTGCCGTGGTTCTGGCGGCAACTGATCATCTGATCATCTTATCATCTAATCATCACTGGGGTTCACCTGCTGACTTGAAATTGAACTCGATCGGGCGACATCAATAGGACCCTGTTGATGGAGCTGACGATGCGTAATCCTCTTAAAATTGGCCTGCTGATGGCCATCATGGCTGTTTTTTCCGTTGTTGAGACGGTCCCCGCAGATGACATGCACCGCCCCAACCCGTCGATCTCCGCCGCTGAAGTGGTGGCCATCCAGCTTGACGCGTTGATGCGGAACGACAGCCCTGATGCGGATGACGGCATTCGCCAGACCTGGGCCTTTGCCCATCCCGATAACCGCAAGGTGACGGGGCCGCTGGGGCGGTTCATCGAGATGATGAAAACCCCCGCTTATGAACCGTTGCTCAATCACCGCCGCCACACCATCACCGAACAAAACCGCGCCCGCGAATGGGTGCAGTTCAAGGTGCTGATGGAAGATCGCGGCGGACGGGTGCTGGCCTTTGCCTGGGTGGTGAAAAAGGTCAAGTCCGGCGAATATAAGGATTGCTGGATGACCTCTGCGGTTTCCGCCCCGGTGCTGGCGGGCCAGGGCAGCTGACCCCGCCGTGATGCAAATCCAGCCATGAAAAAGGGCAGCCTCTGGCAAGGCTGCCCAGATCCGTCAACATGGCCTTTCAAGGGAAACCCCCTTAACAAAGGCGCAGGTTACGCGGCGGATTTGCTGTTGTCGTTATCAACCAGCTTTTCAGCGTATTCGCGGATTTCGTAACGGGAAATCCCGATATCTTCCAGCGTGCGATCATCAAGCTGATGAAGCGAACGTGAAATGCCGCTGATCTGAATCCAGCGGGTGATGCCATTGACGAAACCAGCGGTTGAGGTCGCTTTGACATCGTCATTGGCGGCGTTAGGGTTGAGGGTCGTGATGTTGTCATTAACGTTCATGTTATGTCTCCTGTAAGGCATATGTTGAAGTGTTGAGGGGTTGATAAGGATGGCTATACGCTGATCTTACGGGCGCGAAAACCCCTTATTTTTCCGTCATTTATGGCGAAAAACGGGCAAACTAATCTTTCGTCGATCAAGAGCTGTTTTGCGATGTTTTATGATCAGGTCAGGGCAGGAAAGGTTACAGAATTACTTTCGGTGATTTGTCCTGCGTCACCCTGCCGCGGATTTGAAACGTCATGAAGGCGCGGCTTGCGTCTTTACTGGCGGCGATAGCGCCATAATTAAGAAATATCGAAAGACATGATGAGAGTGACATGATTCCCGCCCCGCTTCCGCGCCAGTTCCCTGACCGTGCCGCCTTGATTGATCATGTGCGGATGATCTCAGGCGATGAGGGTGATGCCAGCCCCATCACCGCCACCGACCTCAACGCCGCCTTGAACGCGCTTGACCCCGCGGGCTATGGCAAGACACGGAATTTCCTGAACGGCAAGGTGACGCGATTATCGGCCTATATTCGCCACGGCATGGTGTCGCTCAATCATGTTCGCAATCTTGCGCTGGCGCGGGTCAGCCGCAAGGCCGATGCTGAAAAACTGGTGCAGGAGCTCGGCTGGCGGGAATTCTGGCGCAAGGTTCAGGCCCAGCACCCTGACTGGATCTGGACCGACGTTGAGGCTTATAAAACCGGCTTCACCGCGGCGGATTATACCGATGACCTGCCCGATGACATTGCCGCCGCGGAAACCGGGGTGGCGGCAATTGATGACATCATCACCCGGCTCAAAACCGACGGCTATCTTCACAATCACTTGCGCATGTACCTGGCGTCTTATGTTGTCCATTGGCGGCAGGTGAAATGGCAGGCGGGGGCGCGCTTTATGCTCAGCCATTTGATCGACGCTGACCTTGCCTCCAACAACCTGTCCTGGCAATGGATCGCCAGCACCTATTCCAGCAAGCCCTATATCTTCAACCTTGAGAATATGCAGAAATATTGTGGCAGCCTGATCACCACCAGCGCTCAACATAACGCCCCCCTTGATGCCAGTTATGAAGAGCTGTCGGCACGGCTCTTCCCCCACAAGCAGGAGTTTTGAAATGACAGATTTGATCTGGATTCATGACGAATGCCTGCGCGCGGACCACCCGGTGTTTACCGAAGGCAAGGGGGAGGCGGTGTTCATTTGGGACAAGGACTACATGAACAGCATGTCGATGGGCTTTAAGCAGAAGGTCTTTATCTATGAAGCGCTGACTGATCTGCCGGTGACGATTTATCAAGGCTCGACCCCGGCGTTGCTGCTTGAGCTGGCGCAAGGCGGCGGCATCACCACCGCCGCCAGCCCCAACCCATATTTGCGGGACATCATGACCGCCCTGCGCGCCAGGCTGGAATTGACGACGGTGGAAGATGAGGTTTTTGCCCATCTGTCGGGGACGCCTGACCTGCGGCGGTTCTTCCGCTACTGGAACAAAGCGAAATCTTCCGCCATGCAGCCCCATGGCGGCACACCGGATTTATTCGGGGATAGTTTCGGGAGATCATCATGAAGATCGCGATCATCGGGTCGGGCCTTGCGGGGGCAACGGCGGCGGCGGGGCTGGCCCCCCGCCATGACGTGACGGTGTTTGAAAAATCCCGCGGCACGGCAGGGCGGATGTGCACCCGCAGGCGGCAAAGCGCCGAAGGGGGTGAATACGCTTTTGACCATGGGGCGCAATATTTCACCATTCGCGGCGAAAAATTTGCCCGCGCCCTTGCCCCCCTCAAGGATCAGGGCATTGTCCAGCGCTGGGACGCCCCGATGGTGGATATGGCGGCGACGGGTGCCACCGCCCCGCGCCAGACCGAAGCTTATGTCGCTTGCCCCGGCATGACCGCACTGGCGAAAAGTTTTCTGGACGGGATCACGGTGCGGCATGAGGTGGAGATCGCCGCCATCAGACGTGATCAGCAGGGCTGGCGTCTGGCCGATAAATCCGGCCATGACAAGGGCTGTTTTGACCGCGTCATCACCGCCATTCCCGCCGCCCAGACCATGGCGATCATGCCCGATGATTTTGCCCCTAAACCGCGCCTTGGTGCCGTCAAGATGCTGGCTTGCTTTACCCTGATGCTGGGGTATGACAAGCCGATTGACCTGCCCTATGGCGGGGCGTTTGTTGAAGGGTCGCCTTTGGGGTTTATTGCCGTCAATTCATCAAAGCCGGGGCGCAAGTCAGGCTTCAGCCTTGTGGTCCAGGCCAACAACAGCTGGGCTGAGCCGCGGGTGGAGCATGACCCTGATGAGATCAACACCATCATGCGGGATGAGCTTGCGCGGCTGACCGGTATTGATGCTGCTGCCGCTCAACTGAGCAGTTTCCACCGCTGGCGCTATGCCGCCACGGAAACGCCATTGGGGGAGGCGTTCTGTTCTGATGACGCCGCCGGGCTTTACGCCATCGGGGACTGGTGCCTGAAGGGCCGGGTCGAGGCGGCTTTTGACAGCGCCACGGCACTGCTGGATCATTTGCACGCAAGAGATTAACCCTTGCGAGTTAACCTTTGCAAGCGGATTAACCCTTGCGAGTTAACCCTTGCGAGCGGATTAACCTTTGCGGGAGGCGGCTTTCGCTTCGCGCTTGCAGCGTTCGGAGCAATAGCGCACCTCATCCCAGACTTTTGCCCATTTCTTCCGCCAGGCGAAATCCAGCCCGCAATAAAGGCAGGGTTTCGACGGCAGGTTTGCTTTTTTGATCATCTTGGCCATATCAAAGGTAGAAATAACCCGCATTTCCCCGCCTTCAAGCGTGATCTTGACCCTCTGCCGCCCCGTATCCGGTAAAATATGTGTTCTGTAGATCAGGTGTCCGGTAGATCATGTGTTCCGGTAGATCATGTGTTACGCTACATCTTCTGAACAACAAGGGGGTGCTGGCCATGCATATGGAGATTTTTGAATTTACCGTCAAGGATGGGGTCAAGGACCGGTATTTTGAACTGGCGGGGCTGATGCGCGAGGAAATCCAGTCGCAGCCGGGGTTCATTTCCATTGAACGCTACGAAAGCCTGACCCATGAAAATAAAGTCGTGTCGGTGTCGACATGGGAAGACGAGGCCTCGATCCTGAACTGGAAGCGAAATGTTGAACACCAGAAAGCCCAGGCCGAAGGAAAAGCCGGGATTTTCGCCTCCTACCGCCTGCGGGTGGCGGAAGTTATCCGTGATTACGGCTTTGAGGCGTAAGCCCCTGATGCCAAGAGTCTGAAAAAACACAAAAAAAAGGAGTGGCTGAACCGGTATCGGTTCGTAGCCACTCCGAGTTGGGGAGGTTATGCCCCAAAAATGGTTTTCACGGGGGAAATGTCAATATTTCCACGGAAGATTTTATTTCCGCCCTTAATTGAGGGCATCGACCCCCATTTCATTGGTGCGGATGCGCAGGGCGTCCTTGAGATCAAGGATGAAGATTTTGCCATCGCCGATCTTGTCGGTATGGGCCGCCTTGCGGATGGTGTCCACGACGTCATCGGCGATCTTGTCATCGACCGCGATTTCCAGCTTCACCTTGGGCACGAAGGCGATGGAATATTCCGCCCCGCGGTAAATTTCCGTCTGGCCGCGTTGACGTCCATAGCCCCGCACTTCGGTAACGGTCAGCCCGCTGATGCCGATTTCCGTCAGGGCGGCGTGGGTGTCATCAAGTCGTGATGGCTTGATGATGGCAATGATATATTTCATGACATCCTCCGATCAGGTGTTGTGGTAGCCGCGCTCACCATGCTGGGCGAGGTCAAGGCCCTCGACCTCAACGTCTTTGCTGACGCGCAAGGCGGTGAACATGCCGATGATCTTCAGAATGACAAAAGTCGCAAGGGCAGTCCAGATGGCGGTGACAATGACGCCACTCAGCTGAACCATGAACTGGCCAGTGGCGGTGACATCTTCCGCCAGCCCGCCGCCGGAAAAGGCTTCGAGCGCGAGGAAAGCCACCAGCAGGCTGCCCAGAATACCGCCGACACCATGGACGGCAAAGACATCAAGGGAATCGTCGATCTTCAGCTTGCCGCGGATCAGGTCAACGGCGTAATAACAGATCACGCCCCCCCCAAGGCCGAGGATGATGCCGCCGGGCACGCCGATATAGCCAGATGCCGGCGTCACCGTGGCGAGGCCAGCGACCATGCCCGTTGCCGCGCCAACAACGGACGGACGGCCAAAACGGAACCATTCGATGAACATCCAGACAAGGGCACCAATGGCGGCGGCAATATGAGTCACCAGCAGGGCCATGCCCGCGCCTTGACCGGCGCTCAGGGCTGAACCACCGTTAAAACCAAACCACCCGATCCACAGCATGGACGCGCCGATCATGGTCAGCACCGGGCTATGTGGCGGCGCCACGGATTGCGGGAAATTGACACGTTTGCCCAGCACCAGGGCGATCACCAGCGCGGCGGTGCCCGCCGTGGTGTGAACAACGATGCCGCCGGCAAAATCCATCACGCCCCATGAGGCCATGATGCCGCCGCCCCAAACCCAATGGGTGACGGGGGCGTAAACAACCAGCAGCCAGGCAACGGAAAAAGCCAGCACAGCGGCAAAATTCATCCGCTCAACATAAGCGCCGATAATGAGCGCCGGGGTGATGATGGCAAAGGTCATCTGGAAGGCGGCAAAAACGCTTTCCGGAATAGTGCCGTTCAGGGTTTCGGTGGTGATGTTCGCCATCATCAGCCCGCCGAGATCCCCGACCCAGGCGCCATCACCGGAAAAAGCCAGGCTGTACCCCAGCACCACCCAGGTGACCGACAGGATGCAGGCCAGCGCAAAATGATGCATCAGCACAGAGACGACATTTTTTGACTGCACAAGACCGGCATAAAACAGCGCCAGCCCGGGCAAGGTCATGAACAGCACCAGCGCCGTGGCGGTCAAAATCCAGGCGGTATCCCCGCTATCGGTGGCCGCAAAGGCAAGGGATGGAAACAGCATCGCCACCAGCACGGCAGGCAAGCGGCGAAAAACATGGCAGGAATTAATCGTCATTGGAGGCACTTTCGCGGTAAAAGTTGGTGAATGTCTAAAAATTTTGTTGAATCTCTTAAAAGGTATTCTCAGAAAGGTCAAAGATATTCTTGATCCGTCATGCTTATGCGCTTGACGGGGGGCTTATGCGCTTAACGGGGGGACATGTTTAACTTGAGGTGTTCTCAGCGATCATCGCCACCATTTCAAACATCACCGCCGCCGCCACCATGGCCGTCATTTGATTGGGGTAATCCTTGGTTGGCATCAGGCAGACAACATCGCCGCCGACGATATTCATCCCCCGCACGGCATGGAGCAGTTCCACCGCTTCATCAATGCTGAAGCCGCAAACCCCCGGCTCAAGGTTCGACACCCCCGGGGCAATGGTGGGGTCAAGGCAATCCAGATCAAAAGTGATGTAGACAGGGCGCCCGTCCAGCACGGTCTTGATTTGCTGGATGACATCGGCCGCCCCGCGCTTGCGGTATTCCGCCATGGTCACGACGTTATAGCCGTAATCATAGGACGGCTGCAGCCAGTCAAGGGTGCGGGGGTGGCCGCGAAGACCGATCTGCATCGAATGATGGGGGTCAACCTGCCCCTGGTCAGCGAGGTAAGCCCCCCAATGGGCGGCGGATTTCTTCGCCCCCAGGAAATGATCAACCTTGGTGAAGACATCGGTATGGGCATCAAGATGAAGGAAACATACCGGCTCTCCCCCCGTGATGGTGCCGCCGCCAAGCGCCTGGACGATCCCGCCGGTGATCGAATGATCACCGCCAATGGACACCGGCCGCACCCCTTTTGCGTCAATGTCTTTATAGAACGCGGTGATGCGTTCGATGCAGTCTTCGTTGTCATTGGCTTTCGGGAAAGGCACATCACCGGCATCGACGATTTTTGCCGCCGACCAGGGGTCCAGCTGAAACCCGCCATGGACGCGCCTCTGCACCGAGGAGACGTTCCGCACCGCCCGAGGGCCGAGGTGCTGGTCACGTTCCGTCGTGCCATTGCCAGCGGAATGGGGAACCCCAACAAGAGCGATATCGGCGCCATCCACGGCCTCATTCGGGCAACGGAACAAGGTGGGGATGCCCCACCAATAAAGGTTGTTCATCATGCTGGCGTCGTGTTCTTGTGCCATGGTGGCCTCTCCTTATGCGGATCGATGATGCTGCGGATCTTTGATAAAGACCAGCCTGGGGCTGAGGGGCGGGATTGTCAATTGCCGCGATTGTTGCCATATCAATAGCCATGACCATCCGATGATCTGAACTAAGGAGATATGACATGAAAATTGCCGTGCTTGACGACTGGACGGGGGATGCCGCCACCAGTGCCGACTGGACCCGGCTGTCCCCTGATCATCAGGTGGATATCTTTTCAGATAGCGTCAGCGGGGCGGATCTTGTCCACCGCCTTGCGCCTTATGAGGTGATTTGCGTGATGCGCGAACGCTCGCTGTTTTCAGCAGAAGTGCTGGCGCAATTGCCGCGGCTCAAGGCCGTGATCACCAGCGGCATGCGCAACGCGGCGATTGACCTGACGGCCTGCGCCGAGCGCGGGATTGTCGTCTCCGGCACCCCTTCGCCGGGGCATGCCACAGCGGAACTGGCCATGACCCTGATCGGGGCGCTGGCGCGCAACCTCGTGACCGATGCGATGGCGATGGCGACTGGCGATTGGCAAACCCGATCGGGGCGTGATCTGCGCGGCGCGACTCTGGGCATTCTGGGGTTGGGCCGTCTTGGTTCAGCGGTCGCCAGGCTGGGGCAGGCCTATGGCATGAATGTCATTGCATGGTCGCAAAACCTGACGCCGGAACGGGCGGCGGAAGAGGACGTCACCTATCGCCCGAAAGAGGCGTTTTTTGCTGAATC
>JAGWAQ010000014.1:4366-8935 GCA_021296375.1 Alphaproteobacteria bacterium | reverse complement strand
CCGCGTGTCACCGGTCTGGTGGGGGCTGATGAGTTGCGGCTGATGAAAGCTGACGCCGCCATCATCAACACGTCCCGCGCCCCGATTATTGACGAAGACGCGCTCATCACGGCCCTGACCACGGGCCAGATCGGCGCGGCGGCGGTGGATGTCTATAACGAGGAACCCTTGCCCCGTGACCACCGCCTGCGGGGGGTGCCGAACCTGCTCCTGACGCCGCATATCGGTTATGTCACGCGCGAAACCATGGCGGTGTTTTATCAGGAAAGCCTGGCGGCGGTGGAAGCGTTCCTGGCGGGGGCGCCGATCCGCACCCTGACCTGATCAGGCGAAAACAACGGGCGTGGGGGTCAAGACGGGGGGAAGTCGATCATGAAGCAGCACCAGTTTACCGCGCCATCGGCTCGGGTTTCATGCCGAACCTCACAGCCATGCTGCTGGGCGATCTCATGCACAATGGCCAGCCCCAGCCCGGCGCCGTCGCTTTCCTGGCCTTGTTCAAACCGCTCGAAAATCCGGCTGATGTGCTGCGGCGCGATGGCCGCGCCGTTATTGCAGACGCTGATGGTCAGGATGCCGTGGGCGCGCGAAGAACGGATGGTGATTTCCGACAGCTCATCGCCGCCGTATTTCAAGGCATTATCCACCAGATTGGCAAACACCTGGGTCATCAGGGGGGCGTCGCCCTTGATCCTGGTGGCGCGGGCATGGAGCGACAGGCTAAACCCGACGCCGCGGTTGATCACCGCTGGCGCCAGCTCTGCCCCGACATTTTCCAGAAACCGGTCAAGCCGCATGGCGGTGGTGTTCAGCCGATGATGGCGAATGCGTTCATAGGACAGCATCTGTTCCGTTAACCGTGATAACCCCCGGCTGGCGGTGATCAGCTCTTGCAGTCGCTTGCGGGCGGTGCGGATATCGGCGGCATCATGGGCCACCTGCGCCATCGAGGTCAGCCCCGCCACGGGGTTGCGCAACTGATGGGCGGCGTTGGAGATAAACCGGTCTTTTTGCTGCTGGGATTGAGTCACTTCACCAAACAGATTATTGATCCGCTCGACAATCTGCCGAACCTCTTTTGGCACGACCCGCATGATGGGGCTTAAATCAGCACTGGTGCGGCGGCCAATGGCGGATTCAAGCGCGTTGAGTGGCCGCAGGCCAATCCTGATCCCGAAAAACACCACGGCGCAGGCGGTCAACACCAGCATGACGGCGATAACCCCCCCCTGGCGCGCCAGTTGATGGGCAAAAGCGTCGCGTTCATCAAGGTCAAGCCAGACCGAAACGATGACCTGGCCTTTCATGTGGCTGATGCGGGCCTGCTCGCGCAATTGCACGACCTTGACGGGGCGGCCGCGATGACTGGACTGGAAGAACACCAGTTCATTGCCGGTGATGGCGGTGGCGTCAGGCTTGACCGGCGGCGGCGAATAGCCGTTGATGAAACTGCCGTCGGGGCCGCTGACATGATAGAAAAACCGCGCGCCGGACGCCTCTTCGAACAAGGCTTTGGTGGCGGGGGACAGGATATCGCCTTCGGTCGCCAGCAGGTCACGGAAAATGGCCAGCGCGATGACCGACAGTTTTTGGTCAAGGATATGTTCAGCGGATGCCGTCGATTGCCGGTATTGCCAGGTGACGACCAGCAGCGCCACCACCGTCAGGGGCATCAGGATGAGGGTCAATAGCCTGAGCCGCAGGGATCCCGCAAACAGCATCAGTCCTGCTCCTCAAGATAATAGCCGACGCCGCGCACCGTCTTGATGGTGATGGCATAGGGCTTGAGCTTTTTCCGCAAGCGCGACACCAGCACCTCCACCGTGGCGTCATTGATCTCTGCCCCAACGCCATAAATCTGGGAAATCAGACGGGATTTCGGCATCAGCTGTTCGCGGGAATCATTGAGCGCCTCAAGGGCGGCAAATTCCTTCCGCGACAGGGGGATGTTGTCGCTATGATGAGAAGCGAAACGGCCGTCGTGGTGGATGGTCAATTGCCCCAGGCGCGTGGTCTTGCTGGCCTGTTGCGGTCGCCGCCTGAGCAAAGCCCTGATGCGGGCGTCGAGTTCATCCATCTCAAAAGGTTTGGTGAGGTAATCATCCGCCCCGCCATCAAGCCCCTTGATGCGATCCGCCAGCTCATCCCGGGCGGTGAGGACGATCACCGGTGTCTGGACCCCCGCCAGGCGGGTTTTTTCCAGCACCTCAAGCCCGCTCATGCTCGGCAGGTTGAGATCCAGAATGCAGCAATCGCAATTTTCCTGGGTCAGAAACTGCACCCCCAACTCGCCGTCATCAACACAGGTGACGGCATGGCCAAGATCATTGAAATGATGCTTCAGGGCACGGGCCAGGGTTCGGTTATCTTCGATCACCAAAAAATGCATGATAATGTAAGCTTTATGTAAGATTGGGTGTCTAGAGTTTAATCTTATACGCAGGCCGCTCATGATGAAAGCATGAGTTCGGTGCGTTTCATTTATGTTGAGGAGAGACACATGAAAAAACTAACACGCTTTATTGCGAGTGCGGCGGTGGCCACTGGCCTGACCGCAGGCGTCGCGATGCCGGCATCGGCTGATGTTGATTTCAGCGGCAAGACCATCGAATGGACGATTCCGTTTTCTGAAACAGGCGGCTCCGCGAAATGGGCGAACTTCTTTGCCCCGCTGCTGAGCGAAAACCTGCCCGGCCAGCCGACGGTTGTTGTCAAGTTCATGCCAGGTGCCGGTTCCACCAAAGGCGCCAACTGGTTCCAGGGTCAGACCCACACCGATGGCACCACCATGTTCGGGTCTTCGGGTTCAACCCAGTTCCCGTACCTGCTTGGTGACCCGCGCGTGCGTTATGAATACAAGGATTGGGTGCCGGTGATGGCGTCAGGTACCGGCGGTGTCGCTTACCTGAACCCTGAAGCCGCCAAGATGTTTGACGGTTCCGCCAACAAGCTCAAGGGCCAGACCTTTGTCTATGGTAACCAGGGCGCGACTCGCCTTGACTTGATCCCGGCCCTGGCCTGGAAAATGCTCGGCATGAAGGTTGAACATGTCATGGGCATCAAGGGTCGTGGTGATGGCCGCAAGATGTTTGAATCCGGCGAAGCCACCATTGATTATCAGACCTCATCTTCCTACCTGAAGAACGTCGCCCCAATGGTGGCGGAAGGCAAGGCCGTGCCGATGATGTCCTGGGGTGCCTTGGGCGCCAATGGCGAAATCGTTCGTGACCCAACCTTCCCTGACATGCCGACCTTCAAGGAAGTCTGCAATGCGACCGATGGTTGTGAAACATCCGGTCCTGCCTGGGAAGCCTGGAAAGCCTTCTTCGTGGCCGGGTTCCCGTCACAGAAAATCGCCTTCCTGCCTGCCGGGACTCCAACGGAAATTTCCGACGCTTACGCCGCGGCTTTCGCCAAAATTCAGGCCCGTCCTGACTTTGCTGAAATCTCCGCCAAGCGTCTCGGCAAATACCCGATGTATGTTGGTGGTGATGCCAAAGCGGCTCTCGGCGGTGCCATTACGGTCTCCGACAGCGCCAAGGCTTATGTCACCGACTGGCTGCAGGCTGACTTTGGGGTCTCCCTGAAGTAATTCCATCTCTTGACCCTGCTTGCGAACACGCAGGCAGGGTCTTTTTTTTTAGGCGATCAGACAGCATGGATATTTTTATCGAAGCCCTTCCGGCCCTGGCTCAAGCCTGGCAGATGATCCTCCAGCCCACGGTGCTGGGTTATCTGGTGCTGGGGGTGATGATGGGTCTGGCCATCGGGGTGTTCCCGGGGCTGGGCGGAATTGCCGGTCTGTCGCTGATGCTTCCTTTTATGTTCGGGCTTGACCCTATCCTCGGCCTCGCGCTGATGGTGGGGATGGTGGCGGTGGTCCCGACATCCGATACGTTTGCCTCGGTGTTGATGGGGATTCCCGGGTCATCCGCCTCACAGGCGACGGTGCTTGACGGGTTCCCCATGGCCAAGAAGGGCCTGGCGGCGCGGGCCTTGTCCGCGGCCTTTGCCTCGTCCTTGTTTGGGGGGTTGGTGGGGGCCTTCTTCCTGACTTTCTTTATCCTGATCGCGCGGCCCATCGTGCTGAAATTCCAGTCCCCGGAATTGCTGATGGTTTCCGCCTTTGGCCTGTCGATGGTGGGGATTCTGGCAGGACGGATCGCCCTTAAAGGGATCATGGCCGCCGGGCTGGGGATGCTGGTGGCGACGATTGGCGAAGGCCCCTTTAACGGGGAATTGCGGATGTCCACCTACGACACCCCCTATCTGATGGACGGGTTCAAGCTGGTGATCGTGGGGCTGGGGATTTTTGCTATTCCGGAGATCGTCGCCCTGTTGCGGCAGGACAAGGCCATTTCCGACAGTCCCAATCTGGGGCGCGGCTGGCTGGCGGGGGTCAAGGACTGGTGGGCCAACAAATGGCTGTCGATGCGTTGTTCCTTGATCGGCGTCACCGTTGGGGTGATCCCGGGTCTTGGCGGCTCGGTGGTGGACTGGATCGCTTATGGCCATGCGGTGCAAACGACGAAAGACAAATCCAATTTCGGCAAGGGTGAGGTGCGCGGC
>JAGWAQ010000014.1:0-4350 GCA_021296375.1 Alphaproteobacteria bacterium | reverse complement strand
CTGGTGCCGACCTTGCTGTTTGGTATTCCCGGCTCTGGTTCCATGGCGATCTTTATCGGCGCCCTGACCTTGCTCGGTTCCGGTGAACTTGAGGTGGGGCAGGTGATGCTCAAGAACAACCTCAATTTCACCTATGCGATTGTCTGGTTGCTGGCGCTTGCCAATGTCTTTGGGACGTTGCTGTGCATTGCCCTGTCGGGGCAGATCGCCCGCATCACGACCATCCGGTTTGCGCTGGTGGCGCCGTTTGTCTTTATGGTGATCGCCTTTGCGGCGTTCCAGTCAGGGCAGAATCTGATGGATCTGGTGGCCTTGTTCGCGATCGGCCTTCTGGGGATTCTGATGCGGCGGTTTGACTGGTCACGTCCGGCGTTCCTGATCGGGTTTGTGCTGGCCAATCCAGTGGAAAATTACGCCAATAACGCCAGTCAGATCGCCGGTATTCGTTTCCGTCAGGGGTTTGAAAACGGTTTTGACTACATTGCCAGCCCCATTGTGTTGACGCTGCTGGTCATCACGGTGGCGTCGATTGTGGTGGGGTTGCGGCAGGCGAAGCATATTCGCGGCGAAGGTGAAGTGCCGTCGGGGGGCAAGCGCGCGCCGCTGGTGTTCATGCTGGCGCTGATCGGTTTTGCCGCCGTGTCCTTTGTCGACGCCTACCGGATTCCGGATTACGCTTTTGTTGACGCGGTCTTCCCCCTTGTGGTGTCAGGGGTGACATTGGCCTGCGGTGCTGTTCTGCTGGTGCAGATGCGCTTGAAGCCGGAGCAGGACGCTATTTTTGCTGACCGTGAGAAAACCGATCAGGACGTCAATCGATTCGGCTTGTGGCAAACCCTGCGCTGGTTCGCCGGGCTGTTGATCCTGACTTCGCTGCTCGGGTTTATCCTGGCGCTGGCGATTTTCCTGATGGCGTTCTTCCGGCTTCGTGCGGGTATTTCCTGGGCCCGGACGGCGGCGCTGTCGGCGGCAGGGATCAGCTTCATGGGCGCCATGGCCTGGTTGCTGAAGCGGGATTTCCCCCCTGGCCTGCTGCAGCATTACGTGACCTTGCCTTGGCCTCTAGGTTAAATGGGCCTTTAGGTTAAATGGGGCCTCTAGGTTAACTGGGGCCTTTAGGCTGAGGGCGTCTTTGGGTTAACTGGCGCCGCTGAATGAATAGGAGTGATTTCATGCAAACCGGCATTCCGTTTTTCTTCATGCGCGGGGGGTCGTCCCGCGGGCCGTATTTTCATCGTGCCGATCTGCCGCAAGATCAGGACAAGCTGGCGGAGGTGTTGATCGCGGCCCTTGGGTCGGGTCATCCGCTCAATATTGATGGTATTGGCGGCGGCAATGCGGTGACCACCAAGGTCGCGATGCTGTCGCCGTCGGACGACGACTGGGCTGATGTCGATTATTTTTTCGCCCAGGTGAGCGTCGAGGACAGGCTGGTGGATTTCAAGCCAACCTGCGGCAATATCCTGACGGCGGTGGGGCCGGCGGCCCTGGAAATGGGCATTATCCCGGCGACCGCAGATGTGACGGAAATTCGCATCCGCGCTGTCAATACCGGCGCGCGGGTGCTGGCGCGCGTCACCACCCCTGATGGCCAGGTCAGTTACGACGGTGCCCAGGCGATCGACGGGGTGCCGGGAACAGCGGCGCCGGTTGCGCTCAATTTCATGGATGTGGCGGGGTCATCCACCGGCATGTTCCTGCCAACAGGCCAGGCGATGGACCGCATTGACGGCATTGATGTCACTTGCATGGATGTTGCCATGCCGATGGTGCTGGCGCGCGCCGCTGACTTTGGCTTGACCGGTCAGGAAAGCCGCGAGCAGCTGGACGCCAACCGTGAGTTTTTTGCCGCCATGGAAGCCCTTCGGATCAAGGCCGCCGCGCTCATGGGGATGGGCGATTGCACGACCTCCGTGACGCCGAAATTCGGGCTTTTCGCCCCCCATGCGGAAACTGGCCATATCACCACCCGATACTTCATGCCCTGGACAACTCACCCCACCATGGCGGTGACGGGCAGTCAATGCATGGCCTCCTGCGCCCTGACCCCGGGGACAGTGGCCGATGGCATGATGACCGCCCCGGCGGAAATTCCGGCGACCATTACCCTGCATCACCCCATGGGAGTGATGGAGGTGGTGGTTGATTACAGTCTCGCGGATGGGGCGTTCCAGCATCATTCGGCGGGGCTGGTGCGGACCGCCCGTAAGCTGGCCTGTGGCGAGGTGTTTATTCCGTCGTCGATCTGGAGCGGTGACTGAAGCTACGCGCCATGACGGGCATGCTGATGAAAATCAGCATGATGCGGATGGTGTGATGCACCGCCACATAGGCGATATCAAAGCCGAAGATCAAGGTCAGCAGGGTGACTTCATATAAACCGCCCGGCACAAAAGCCAGCCACATTTGCAGGATGCCGCGATCAGTCATGGCGGCGATCGCCAGCGCGGCGATAAAATACAGCGACAGGATCATCACGGTATTGATCGTCGCGTCGCGCAGATAGACCACCAGCTCACGGAACTGGACCTGCGCCAGCCGCGCCCCGACGGCGCCGCCTATCGAAAGTTGCGCCAGCATGACAAATTCGTAAATCCGCGGAAGCGCGACAACACCCGCGGCATGGGCGATGGTCGACACGGCCACCGGCCCGAACAGATGGGGAAGCGGCAACCGGCAGACCCGCGCCAGCAGATAGCCGCCAATCGCCATGGCGATAAACAGCCCCAGCTCACGTTGCGGCAGGTCGAGCAGGCTTGGCATATTGGCAAGCTTGGCGTTGCTGTCGGCGACCGCCGCCGTGCCTTCGACAAACCCCAGCAGCAATGGCGTTGATAAAAACACAAAGGCCACGCGGATCAGGTGGAAGAGCGCGACGACATAATCTTTCTCGACATGATCGCGCGCCAGCACGATGGCTTCCGCCTGGCCACCGGGGATGGCGCAGAAAAACGCCAGCATCGGGTCATAGCCGCGCCCCCGTGTCAGGACAATATACCCCAAGGCCGTGACGGCTATCGTCACCAGTATCATGGCCACCACCGTTGGCCACCAGTTGAGGGCATGGGCCAGGGCGCTGGTGGTGAAGGTGCTGCCAATCAGCACCCCAAGCCCCAGCACGACGGGGATGTGGAACCACCGCGCGACCCCAAGGTGCGGCTGAAGTTTCGGAAGGCTTGCCCCCACCATCCAGACCCCGAACAGACTGCCCATCAAAAAAGGCGCCGGCGCCCCGAGCTTGAGGAAGATGACCCCCGTCACGACGGCCAGCGCAAAAGTCACGCCTAGCCTGCCGAGATCGCGTTTGATGCCGTCAAGACGGGTGGCCACAGGCTGGGCAGGGGCCATGGGATTAATCCATATCCTGCTGGTCGGAAATCGACAGCAGTTCAAGCCGCGCCGTCAAGGCGTTGGAAAGATGGGTTTTCATGGCGGCCTCGGCGCCATCACCATCGCCGGACTGGATCGCCATATTGATGGCGTGATGTTCGCCTTCAATGGAGCTGACGCGGCGCGGCAGGGAATAGGCGGTGGTGCCAAGCAGGACCAGCAGATGAGACAAACGGTTAAGGGCATCGATCAGAAACGGGTTTTGGGCCGCCTGCAGAATCGCGCGGTGAAAGCGGCTGTTGTGCTGCGCCAGTTTATCCGGCTCATCGCCGCGTTCGATCAATCGTGCTTCGGTGGTGGCGATGCTGTTGATGACCGATTTTTCCGCCGCGCTGGATTTTTCCGCCGCCCCGCGCGCCGCCATACCTTCAAGGGTCGAGCGCATTTCATAGAGGTCATGGATGTCGTGCCAGCCCAGTTGCCGTATCCGCAGCCCGTCGCTGTCATGGTGCAGAACCCCTTCGGCTTTCAGCGCCGCCAGCGCTTCCCGCAAGGGGGTGCGGCTGACGTTCAGGGCATGGCCGAGGTCAGCCTCGATCAGCCTTTCGCCGGGGGGCAGGGCGCCGGTGGTGATGGCGGTCATGATCAGGTGGCGGCATCGACTGGCGGTCGACAACCGGTCGCCGTGGCGCACGCTGACAATAGTATTCAATTCGGTCCAGTTGATCATCTTGGCCTTGACTCGGATCATGAATTCCGTATTGTATACACATGTATACAAAAGATCGAGATGTTTTTTCAACCCCATGGGACGTGGTGGTGATCGGGGCTGGCAACGCGGGCCTGTCGGCGGCCATCACGGCGGCAGAGGCGGGGTTGAGCGTCGCTATCCTTGAAGCGGCGCCCGCCCATATGCGTGGCGGCAACACCCGCCATACCCGTAACTTGCGGGCCATGCATGACGAACCCACCGATGTGCTGACCGATGCCTACACGTTTGAGGAATATTACGATGATCTG
>JAGWAQ010000153.1 GCA_021296375.1 Alphaproteobacteria bacterium | reverse complement strand
CAAGCGACGGCACAAAATAGCTCGGGGATGTCTCGTTCTTCACGAACAGATAATTGAACCGGTCCTTGAGCGTATCGAGAACCCCCTTGGTGCCGTAAACAGGGATTTTCAACTCATCAGGCCAGTAATACGTCCGCAAATCATCCATCCCCGCCACATGATCAGCATGGGTATGGGTGATCAGCACCGCGTGAATTTTGGGATTGCCGGCATCCAGCAATTGATTGCGAATATCCGGCCCGGCATCAACCAGAAGATTAAACCCATCCTTCTGGACCAGCACGGCGCAGCGTTGACGGCGGTTTTTCGGATTGCCGGGGTCACATAGCCCCCAGCCCGCATGGCCGAGCGCCGGCACCCCCACCGACGTCCCGCAGCCCAGTAACGTGACCTTCATGATGACGCCCCATCGGCTTGCGGGCCCATTTTCGGGCCCATTTTCGGGTCCATTTTATGGAACAACCGGCGGGTATTGGCGGCGCTGATGGCGGCCATTTCCGCTGAGCTGACGCCTTTGATCTCTGCCAATTTGGGAAGGGTATGAACAACATGGGCGGGTTCATTGCGCTTGATGCTGCTCACCGGCTCCGGGCTCAGGTAAGGCGCATCGGTTTCCACCAGCAACCGGTCCATCGGGACATTGGCGGCGATATCACGAATGGCCTGGGTGTTCTTGAAGGTCAGTATCCCCGAAAACGAAATATAAAACCCAATTTTTAATGCTCTTTCAGCAAGTTCAGGACCACTGCTAAAGCAATGCATCACCCCTGTAATCGGGTTGTTTGCGTGAAATTCCTCAAGGGTAGTGGCCATATCCTCATCGGCATCACGGGAATGGATGACGATCGGCAAACCGGTTTCGCTGGCCACCTGAAGCTGGGTTTTAAAGCTGACCATCTGGCGTTCAGGGTCGGACCTTGTGTAGAAATAATCCAGCCCCGCCTCCCCGACGCCGACACAGCGGGGGTGATCAACCGCCGCGCGATAAGCGTCAATATTGGCGTAATCATCCTGGTCATGGGCGTGGTTGGGGTGAACACCTGCGGTAAACCAGATGTTGGGGGCGGATTCCGCCATCTGCCGCGGGCCGTGTTGATGGCTAAGCCGGGTGCCAATGCAGATCACGTCGCTGACACCGGCGGCGGTCATCCGCGCCAGCATTTCCTCACGGTCATCAAGATAGTGGTCGAAATCGATATGGGCATGACTATCGATAACGCCGTTAAGCTGAAACGACATCAGGCCCCCTCTTCTTCAACAAATCGCGGGAACACCGGCGTCGGCTATTCCAAGGTCCACCCGCCGCTCAGCCGTGTTGCGCCGCCAAGCTGATCGAAACCTCGCTCATCCGCCGCAACACCAAGCTGGTCGAGCATGTTCTGCGAAGCTTCCGGCATCACCGGCTGGATCAGGATCGCCACCTGACGCAGAATTTCCGCAAGCACCCACAACACGTCTTTCATGCGGTCGATATCCGTTTTGCGCAATGCCCATGGCGCCATGTCATCAACATAACGGTTGGCGGCAGACACCACTTCCCAGATCTCTTTCAGGGCTTCGTGAAACATCTGGCTGTCGTAATGCTTGCGCTGGCCTTCCAGCAAACCGTCAAGCGCCGCCAGAATAGGCGCGTCAGCTTCCGTCAGTTGCGCTGGCCGGGTTGGCATGACGCCGTCGCAATTCTTGAAGATCATGGACAACACGCGCTGGCTCAAATTGCCGAGGTCATTGGCCAGATCGCCGTTCATCCGATGCACCATGGCGGTATGCGAGAAATCGCCGTCATTGCCGAACGGCACTTCGCGCAGCAGGAAATAGCGCATCTGGTCAAGCCCGTAAGTGTTGGCAATCTCCACCGGGTCAATCACATTGCCGAGGGATTTTGAAATTTTCTGCCCCTCATTGGTCCACCAGCCATGGGCAAAGACCCGCTTTGGTGTCGGCAGTTCAGCGGCCATCAGAAAAGCCGGCCAATAGACGGCGTGAAAACGCAGAATATCCTTGCCCACCATATGCAGATCAGCAGGCCAGCGTTTGGCGTATTCCGACTCCCCGCCGTCCTGGCCATAGCCCGCGGCGGTCATGTAATTGGTCAAGGCATCAAGCCAGACATACATGACATGGGCATCGTCACCGGGCACCGGCACCCCCCAGCTGAAGCTGGCGCGGCTGACCGACAGGTCCATCAACCCGCCTTTGACAAAACTTTTGACCTCATTGAAACGGGATTTCGGCGCAACGAAATCAGGGTTGGCGTCGTAAAACGCCAACAACCGGTCCTGAAAAGCCGACAGTCTGAAGAAATAGGACGGCTCCTCGACCCATTCGACAGGCGCGCCCGTAGGCGCCTTGCCATCGGTGATCTCGCTTTCGGCGTAAAACGCCTCATCACGGACAGCGTACCAGCCTTTGTAACTGTCGAGGTAAATGTCGCCGTTTTCGATCAGCTTTGCCCACAGTTTCTGGCAAGCGGCGTAATGGCGGTCTTCCGTCGTGCGGATAAAGTCATCATTGGTGAAATTCAGGGTTGCCGTCAGGTCACGGAAATTTTGCGACACCTGATCGGTAAAGGCTTTCGGGTCGATGCCCTTTTCCTCAGCGGATTTCTGGACCTTCTGGCCATGCTCATCGGTGCCGGTCAGAAACATCACGTCATAGCCGTCGAGCCGCTTGAACCGCGCCAGCACATCACAGGCCAGGGTCGTGTAGGCGTGGCCGATATGCGGCTTGTCATTAACATAGTAAATCGGCGTGGTCAGGTAGTAGGATGTGCTCATGAGATGAGGGCGCCTTTGTGCGATCGGTCAGTTCCATCATGATTTAGCCTGAACGCCAAGGGTAAGCAAGCCCTCAACGCATTTTGACCACCGGCAAAAAGCCCGCGGGCAAGCGGCGCTGGCCCCCTCCCCTCTAGCGGCGCGGCATGATCTTCTCAAGGGCCGAAAACATCACCTGGGCGGCGTCAAGATTAACGCGTTCCGCGTAATCAAGATCCGCCAGTATCTGGCCATGAAGATCGGCCAGAAGATGGGGCGGATGGGCGTTGATGAGCTGGTTGATCGCCGCCTCCTCAATATCCATGCGCGGTTCATCTGGCCTGTTGATCAGCCCCAGCGCTTGCGGGTCAGCGCCACGGCGGGCGGCGCGGGTCAAGAGACGATCCATCATCAATCGCGCCACTTGACGACGGGCGCTGTTTTTGGCCCCGCCAGCCCCCCATTGCGACGCCAGCGCATCGATATCCTGCGGCGAAATCCCCCCTGCGCTCAACGCCTGGCAAGTCTCGGCATAAAGATCAACACCGCCGGATTCCGCCAGCATCGACGCTTTGCCCGGGGCGCCATCCGCAAGCACCGCCGCGACATCCACCCAATTCGGGTCAGCTTCCAGGAAACTGCGGCTGATGACCTGACGCGTATCCTCAAACCCCAACGGGTCAAAACGAATGAACTGCGCGCGGGAACGGATGGTCGGCAGAACCGGACGCGCGCCATGATTGATCATCAGAATAATGGCTTTTTCCGGAGGTTCTTCCAGGGTTTTCAGCATCGCGTTGGCGCCATTGATATTGACTTCATCCAGCGCATCAATGATCACCAGACGCCAGCCCCCCCGCGACGGGGTATGGGATAAAAACGGCACCATCATGCGGATCTGGTCAACGCTGATGGCGGCCGTGGCTTTGCTGGTGTCGGCTTCGATCACCATGACATCAGGGTGTGAACCCGCGCGGATCAGCTTGACATCAGGGTCATCGGGGTTGACGGCGCCGTC
>JAGWAQ010000152.1 GCA_021296375.1 Alphaproteobacteria bacterium | reverse complement strand
CCACGGGCTTCCGCCTTGATGGCAACCTGACAAGTGACTTTAGCGGCTTTTCCGTTTCCACGGCGGGGGATGTTAATGGTGACGATATTGATGACCTCATCATCGGGGCTTATCAAGCCAACCCCAATGGCAACGACAGCGGGTCCACCTATATCGTCTTTGGCAGGGACACAGAGGCGGACGGCAATTTCGCCGCCAGTATTGATCTGTCCAGCCTTGATGGCACCACGGGCTTCCGCCTTGATGGCGAGGCCGCAAATGATGAAAGCGGCTATTCTGTTTCGGCGGCGGGGGACGTCAATGGTGACGGTATTGATGACCTCATCATCGGGGCGAATGCAGCCGACAACAATGGTTCCGCCAGCGGGTCAAGCTATGTTTTCTATGGCCGCAAGCAGTTCTTTACCATTGATGAAACAACAGGCGAGTTGCGGTTTAATGAAGGCGCGGCGGATTTTGAAAACGGCAATAATGGTGAGTATTCCGTGACGGTGAGGGCGACCACCACCTCGACGCTTGATGATGATGGCGCGGCGGACACGGTCGAGAAGACCTACACCATCACCGTCAATGATGTGAATGAAACCCCAACCGCCATTACCTTGTCGGCAAATGTGCTGTTGCCAACAAGCGCGGTTATTGGCGTGCTGGGTGTGACGGATGCGGATGGCGCCAGCGTCAGCACCTACAGCTACGCTTTGACCGGCGGCGCGGATGTGAATTTATTCCGTCTTGCCGGGGATGGGGTGACGCTTGAATTCAGCGGTGATGAAGGTGATCGCAAGGCATTGGGGTCAACCTATGATGTTGAAGTCACGGTGACGGACGTGAATTCCAATGACAGCGGCAATGACCAGACCTTCAAGGCGAACCTCGAGATCGTGACGGCGGCCATTACCCTGTCGCAAGCGGAAACCACTTTCGCGGCGAGTGAGGACAACCCCCAGACTGAACTGGCGGAACTGACGCTTGAGGGCGGGGTTGGCTACACCATCACCACGGGCGTCACCAGCGATGCGCGGTTTGAAGTCGTGGAGTTATTTACCCCGGCACGGGTGGTCCAGAAACTCATCAAGGTCGTCAGGACAGGCCCGAGCAATAACGAGCGAGAGCCCATCACGCTTGATGAGCTGCTGAACCCACCGCCTGAAAACCTGCTCGGGACAACGCCGCTGCTGGAAGAAGAAACCATTCCCGCCAGCACGCGTTATGTCCTGCGGCTGGTGGAAGGGGCTGATTTTGACCTCGACACCGACACCACCCCTATTGTGGTGACGGTGACCGCAACCCATACGGACCCTGACGTCAACCCGGATTTGACAGCCACCTATACCCTCAACCTGATTGAGGCGTTTGGTCGCCGTGACAGCATCGTCAATGGTGAAGACGGCAGCGCTTTGTCGGATGAGATTTACGCCTTTGAAGGCAACAACATTATCGATGGCAGCAGTGGTGATGATATTATTTTTGGCGGCGAAGGGGATGACATCATAAGAGGCGGAAGCGGCGATGACGCGGTCAGCTATCATTACGCCAAGGCTGGCGTGAACGGCAAGATCAGCGGGTCCACCGGTATCGTGTCCCCTGATGGTGATGGAGGTATCGACCAACTTGAGGGCATTGAGCGTTTTCATGGCTCAAGCCATGACGATATCATCAGCATTGTGAATGACGCGCAGCTTGAACTGCTCGGCAGTGGCGGCAGTGACACCTTGATCCTCGACACCAGCGGCGGCAGTTCAAATCAATATTTCCTGTCCTACAGCTGGCTTGGGGATGGCGCCTATATCATCACCAATCTGTCGGATGAATTTGTGCAGAAATACAACGCCGACGGCACGGTCATTGGCACCGATACGCTTGAAGGCGGCTGGGCGGTCATCGAGGGCACCAACGGCGATGACACTATTCACGGCACCACGGGGGATGATGATCTTTCGGGCGCCGGGGGTGATGATTACTTATGGGGCGGCGCAGGCAACGATACCTATGACGGCGGCCGAGGTGACGATACCTTTTATGGCGACACAGGGGATGATTCGTTTGATGGCGGCAGGGGTATTGACACGGTCTCCTACGTTGGCGCGGCGGCGGGGGTGACGGTTAACCTCGGCCTTTCCCGCGTCATTGACGGCATCACCTATAAAGCCTATTCGACGGAAACCACCGATAGCAACGATGTCATCTCGACTGGTGACGGCGATGGCGGTACTGATGATTTCTTGGATATCGAGGGGGTCATTGGCTCTGATTTTGATGACACCCTGATCGGGGATGATTTTGACACCAACTATTTCTACAGCTCCGGCGGCAATGACACGATTTACGGCGGGAATGACAGCTTTGATGACGACGACGCTGATGTTGTGAGTTATCGCAATGAAGCCGGTGGCGTCACCATTACCTTGAATGCCGATGGCACGGGGATGGTTCTGAAGACCGACGCCAATGGCGCCAGCGCGGGCACCGATACGCTCAATGAGATCGAGCGCGTCCAGGGCTCTGACCATGATGACACGATCACCATCCAGAATTCGGATGATTATTACAATTACATCTACGGCAGTGGCGGCAGTGACATCTTGATGCTGGACGCCGAGGATGGCGACACCCCTTACCATGAGGTCAGCTATAGCTTGTTCAGGGGCGGGGAGAGCGTTGTCATCAACCTGACCGCCAGTGCCATTACCGATGCCAGCGGCACCATAGTGGCCGCCAATACCACGCGCAAGATCAATGCCGATGGCACCCTGATGGGCACCGACAGTCTTGACGAACAATTCGAGGATGTCTCTGGCGGCAGTGGTGATGATGAGATTTATGGCGATGACGGCATCAATTTAATTTACGGCGATGATGGAGATGACGTGATCGACGGCGGCGCGGGAGATGATTATCTGCGCGGCAGTGATGGCGATGACAGGCTGATCGGCGGCGCCGGAGATGATGAGTTTGATGGCGGGGCCGGTATTGACACGGTCTCCTACGCCGGGGCGGCGGCAGGGGTGACGGTTACGCTTGATGCCGATCATTCCGGTTCGGCCAGCGATGATGGCGATGCCGTCGATGGCGTCAATGGCACCGATAACTTTACCGAAACTGAACGCATCGAAGGGTCAGCCCATAATGACAGCATCACCATCCAGAATGCCGGAGATGAAGATGACCCCGAAGATGAAGATGAAGATGACAATGAAGATGACATAAATGTTATCCTTGGCTCCCTCGGCTCGGACACGCTGGTGCTGGACGCTTCTGAAGGTATCGCGGGCCGCGCCGCCCTCAGTTATGAAAACCTCAATGCCACCACCTATATCGTGCTGAATTTTAGCAATGTGGAGCAAACCTATCAGGCGCTCGGTGGTCCGCTCACGATAACCGCCAGCTCAATAGAAAATGACGGGGTCGTGGCAAAATACGCCTCCACCGACGGGTTGATACGTTCAACTGACATTTCCCGTGGCAATGATACATTCAGCGGTGATTTTGGCAGTGTGACCGGTTCCGGCGGCAATGACATCATGTTCGGCCGTGACGGCGGCGACACGTTCCGCGGCCACGATGGCGATGACACGATCTATGGTCTGGGCGGTGACGATGGGCTTTATGGCAATGACGGTAATGACACGCTGATCGGCGGCACCGGTGATGACACGCTTGATGGCGGCGAAGGTGTTGATGCCGCCTCCTATACAGATGCCGCGATGCCGATCAATCCGGTTCAGCCAGCGCTGATGGCGATGGCGGCACCGACAGCTTTATCGGCATTGAACGTATCGAAGGGTCAGCCTTTGACGACACGATCACGATCGAAAACAGCACCTCGATGACGACGTTTGGCACCACTGTTTCCAACCTTATTCTTGGCAGTCGGGGCAATGACAGTTAGACCCTGGCCGCCACAGGCAACGGGGCCAATGACGGGCATATGTTGAGTTACACCGGGTTTGCCGATGAAGGGTTTTCCGACGAATATGTGGTGATCAACCTGACGGCCACTGCCCAGACCTATGCCGCCAACTCAACCGTTGCGGCAAACACGGTCAATAAATTCGAGCTTGATGCGAATGATGCCCCCTCCAGTATTGGAGTTGACAGTTTGACCGGTGATTTCCGCCATGTTCAGGCTACCCTTAATGATGACATCATCTACACCAATGACGGCGGCAATAATATTTTTGCCGGTGGTGGTGACGACGTGATTTATGGCAGTTCAGGTGATGACTACATTGACGGTGAAGAAGGTTTTGACGTGGTTCGTTACAATCAGGCGGCCACCGGCATCACGGCGGTATTGTCCTATTTTGAAACCGGGGTCACCTGGGATGATGGCATGCCAAGGGAAAATGCCCACAGCGACCAGTTTTTCAGGGTGGAAGGCCTGCACGGCTCCGATGCGACCGGGGCGGACAATGGCGACACTATTGTTATCCAGAACCGGGATGAAGGTGAAACCTATTACATTTATGGCAGTGAAGGCAATGACAGCTACGCCATTGATTATACGTTCAGCACTTTTGCGGGCGGCCATCTGCTGACTTATGAAAATATTACAGGATCGGTGGTGATCAACCTGACCGCAACGGCACAGAGCTATGGCTCCGGCAGTGATATGGTGGCGGCGGATACGGTGCTGAAATTCAACGAAGCCAATGCCTCGATCGGCACCGACACCCTGGGGATCAGCCAGTTCTTCGGCGATGACAGTGATACTGCCCTAACGGGGGATTTTCTCACCATTGAGGGCAGTGACGGCGATGACGTCATCTTCGGCGATGATGGCAACAACTCTATTATCACCGGTTTGGGTGCTGATACTGTTGACGGCGGCGGCGGTAATGATTTCATCAGCGCCGCTCCGTTCTTTGACACCGGTGATGACACGTTCCGTGGCGGCGCTGGTGCTGACAACCTGTTCGGCTGGGGGGGGAATGACACCCTCAATGGCGATGCGGGTGATGATAACCTTTATGGCGGCGCGGGCAATGACATCCTCAATGGCGGGGCTGACGCGGACGTCATTGATGGCGGCGCTGGCGCGGATATGATCGATGGCGGCACCGGTATTGACACGGTGACATATGCTGATGAAACCTCCGGGGTGTTTGTCAATCTTTCCGCCACCCCACAGAATGGCACCGCTTTTGGCGTCAGCAGTGGGTCTGACCAGTTGTTCAATATTGAGAACATCACCGGTTCCGAGCTTGGTGACGGGCTCACGGGAGATGACGGGGCCAATATCATCCTTGGCGGTGGCGGCACTGATACGTTGAATGGCGGGGCCGGTGCCGATACGTTGAATGGCGGGGCAGGGACGGATTTTGTCACCTATGGCCTCGACACGGCTGGCGTGACGGTCAATCTTTCCACCGGCACGGCCACCGATGGCAACGGCGATACCGACACCTTGATCAGCATTGAGAATATTACGGGTTCAGGTTCCAACGACACCTTGACCGGTGACGACGGGGCCAATGGGCTGTTCGGCCAGGCTGGCGATGACACGATTGATGGCGGGGCTGGCGCGGATATGATTACTGGCGGGGCCGGCCTCGACCGCATGACCGGCGGCACCGGGGCGGATCATTTTAATCTGAACGCCGATGACACCGCCCGTGATGTGGTGACGGATTTCAGCCGAAGCGATGGCGACAGGATCCGCATCAATGCTGATGAAGCCAGTTATGCCGATGTTGCGGCATTGCTGGAGGCGGCCAAAACCGGGCTTACCGTAGCCGTCAGCAGCGGTGACACGGTCTTTACCGACGCGGACAGCAATGAGATTTTCGTGCTGGAAGGTTTCACCGACGCCCTGACGCTGGCGGATTTCGAGATCGTTTGACGTCCTTATCTTAAGCCCTTCCCAAAGGGGAGGGCGCAAAAGCTGATCACCCCCGCGACAGCTTGTGGCGCAAGCCTGCCGCCGCCATCACCAACGCGAACATCACCGTCAGCGCCACCACCATGGTGGGGCCGGTAGGGGTGTTGAGTTCAATCGACATGAACATTCCGCCAGCGGTGGCGATCATGCCGATCACCACGGCCCCGATCGCCATCGCGGCAGGGGAGCGCACCAGTTGACGCGAGGTGGCGGCAGGGATGATCAGCATCGAGGTGATCAGCAATACCCCCACCATCCGCACGGAGACCGCCACCGTGATCGTCATCAGCACAAGGAAAATCAGCTGAAGCCGCATGGTCTTGACGCCTTCGGCCTTCGCCAGATCAGCGGAAACCGTCATCAGGATCAGGCGGTCCCAGTTGCGGATCAAACTGTCCAGCACCACCACCGAACCAAGCCCGATCAGCATCAAATCCATGGTGGTGACGGTCAGGATATCGCCGAATAAAAACCCGTGCAGATCAACGGAAGTTCCATTCAGCGACAACAGCACCATGCCGCATGACAAGGCGCCATGGGCAAGTATCCCCAGCAACGTGTCGGTCGCCAGCACCCCGCGATGCTGAAGCCAGAGCAGAAGCAGGGCAAACCCCATGCTGATCAAAAAGATGCTGAGGCTCATCTCAATCCCCGTGGCGATGCCAATGGCGATCCCCAACAGCGCGCTATGGGCGAGACTGTCGCCGAAATAGGCCATCCGCCGCCAGACCACAAAACACCCCATCACCCCGCAGATTACGGCGATTCCCACCCCTGCCAGGAGGGCGTTGATAATGAAATCATCAAGCATGGTGATGCCTCCCCCCGTGGTTATGGTGATCGTGATCGTGATCGTGGTTATGGTGATCATGATCGTGGTCATGCTGGTAAATCGCCATCATGGTGGCCATGTCCCGGCCGAAGAGGTTGATGAACTCCGGGTCACGGGTGACGGCCTGCGGCGCGCCGGAACAGCAGATGTGATGATAAAGACAGACCACCTGACGGGTCGAGGCCATGACCATATGCAGATCATGGGAGTCCATCAGGATCGCCATCCCGCGCTTGGCGTGGATCGCATCAAGCCGCTTGTAAAAACTCACCTGACCGCTCAAATCAAGGTTCTGCGCCGGTTCATCAAGGATAATCGCGTCGGGGTCATCCATCAGCGCGCGGGCCAGAAGGGCGCGTTGCCATTCGCCGCCGGACAGGCTGTTGAGCGGCTTGGCCAGCAGGGCGGCGATGCCAATATCTTCCACCAGCTCATCAAAATTGACGGCATTCGGCTTGTTGAGCTTGATGAAGCCTTCGGTGGAGATCGGCAAGCTCGCCTCGACATGCATTTTCTGGGGGATGTAGCCGAGCTTCAGCCCTTTGGCGCGGGTGACCTTGCCCTTGTCGGTCTTGATCAGCCCCATCAGCGCCTTCAGCAGGGTCGATTTGCCCGCCCCGTTCGGCCCGATGATGGTGATGAAATCCCCGCGATTGAGGTTC
>JAGWAQ010000151.1 GCA_021296375.1 Alphaproteobacteria bacterium | reverse complement strand
GCAGTCAAACCCCTCCTCGACATTGACCTCCGCCGCATAACCCGCCAGCAGCGCCGCCATTGCCGCCGAGTGGGACCGCAACCCCGCCCGGCAAATGAACAGCACGGTCTTGTCTTTTGGCACCTGCGCCATAAGCTGCTGGGCAAAGGCCATGTTCTGCTGGCCGGTCAGTTTCGACCATTCAATAGTGACGACGTCCTTGCCGATGCTGGTCAGGTTTGGCAGGCCGACATAGGCCCATTCCACCATCGTGCGGACATCGACAAGCACGGTGTCGGGGTCTTCGGCAAGCATGCCCCAGGCTTCGACGGAATTAACGGTTTTGGAAGATGATGAAGACGTCATTAAATTGTAACAAAACTGCGGTAAAAATGTTATCTTTCCCACTGATCATACACATGACCGTAGAGAGTGAAATCATCTTATCACAATATGAAGCCGGATCAAACCAGGGCCTTGAATGCTAACCTTTTGAAGCTTAACCCTTTTGAGGCGAAACCCTTTTGAAGCTTAAGCCCTTTGATCCGCAACCCTTTTGATCCCCAACCCTTTTGATCATAGTGACGATTTGATGCCATGACCATGACCACCGTAACCGAAAAAGACAATACGCCGATTTTCTCTTTTGCCGATGGTGAAATGGGGCCGATTTCCAACGCCTTCATTCGTGGCCTTGAGCGCTTTACGGGGCAGCCGAAAATCAAAAACATCTACCTTGATTACGTCAATGACGACCGCCCGAACCATCTGTTCTGGCAAGACGCTGTTGAGCGCCTCAAGCTTGACGTGAACCTCGATTACGAGGATGGCGCCTATATTCCTGAAACCGGACGGTTGCTGATTGTCGCCAATCATCCGTTCGGGGTGATCGACGGGCTGATTCTCTGCTCGGAATTGTCAAAAGTCCGTCAGGATTTCAAAATCATCACCCATCAGGTGTTGCGCCAGGCGCCGGCCGTCATGCACCAGATCCTGCCGATCAATTTCGAGGAGAGCGAAGCGGCGCTGCGGACCAATATGCAGACCCGCAAAGACGCCACGAAACAGGTCGAAGACGGCGGCGCGCTGGTGCTGTTTCCGGCGGGGGCGATTTCCCTTGCTGACAAGGTCATAGGACCGGCGCGGGATTCCGAATGGAAGACCTTTGGCGCGAAACTGGCCAGCATCGAGAACACCACTATTCTGCCGGTGTTTTTTGACGGCCAAAACAGCCTGAGCTATATGTTTGCCCGCAAGATCAGCCAGACCCTGGGGTATTCGCTCATGTTCCGTGAGATTTGCCGCCGCATCGGCTCAAGGGTTGATGTCAAAATCCGCAAGCCCATCTCATCCGCTGACCTCAAGCAGTTTGACAACCGCAACGCGATCATCAATCACCTGCGGGACATCACCTACGGCAACGGAGCCTGAGCTCCGGCTTCACCCCCCCGAAAGCACCGGCAGGAACCATAAAAATATTATCGGTATTTTATCAGCGGGTATTTTGTCAGTGGGCATTTTATCAGCGGGTATTTTATTAACGGGATTGAATTAACGCCTCGGCGTGTTCAGGGTCGACCATCACCAGCATGCCATCAGCGGGGCCATCTCCGGGGCCATCTCCGGGTTGTTCCGGCGTGATCACCACCTGCTGCGCGCCATCATCACGCTTGGAACCATCACGCTTGGAATCATCAAGGTGGGCCGCAACTCGATTTGACGTGCCGATCACCTGCCCCGCCGCCAGGGTCAATCCGTCCAGGGGCCAGTGCAAGCCTCTGCTGGATTTAAACCGCTGGCGCGTCAGGGGCCAGACCGACAGGCGCGCGCCAGGCGGCAAGCTGAGGGTGATCTCGCCGCGGCTGAATATCACGGCGTCATCAGGACTGATCAGCACCACCTTTCCTTTCGGCAACCCCCCGCCCATGGCATGAAGTGCCGCAAGGCTGTGGTCAAATCGCCGCCCCAACAGGCCAAACCCCAATATCAGCGGCGCCTTGACCGCCGCCAGGGCCTTTTCAAAATCGGTCGAGAATTGATCGGTGATCATCAGCCGGGGGATATCTACAAGGTTATCGCCGCCGCCACCGGTGGTGATCGAATCCATGTCCCCCACCACCACGGCCGCCGTCAGCCCCGCCGCCATGACATGCTCAACCCCGCCATCAAGGGCAATGATGCGTCGACCCGCCGCCCAGTGCCGCAATTGGTCGCCATCGACCTCGCCCGCTCCAACAAAAACCACCGCGTCATCTGAGGTGATCAACGGTTCAGGGGGCAATTCGGCCAGAAAATCGGGCCATGTGGTGATCGTCAACATGGCGGTAGTGTAACGGGATTGATCACGCTTTGGCCAGTCCCCATCTGGCGCAACACCTTGGCGGATTAATGCCGCCGCTGAATTGACATTTCAATGCACTATTCATATATGTATATATTATGAAACTTTGCCCAGGCTAAATTTACACGCTCGGGGTAAACAGACCAAACATCTCAAGACAACAAGCCGAGACCTGACACCAATGACCGCCATTGCTCAACAGCTCAAACAAGTCCAGGTGAGTGTTATCCTGATGATGACACTGGCGGTGCTGGTGATGAGCATGGGGGCCGCCAGCGGATTGACCGATGTTGTGCTGAGCGCCATTGCGGATGCCTATATTCAGGTCTCCAGTTTTGTCGCGGCGACCTTGTTCCTGTTCTATGGCGCGGAAAAATTCGCTAAGCTTGATCTTGAAAAAATGCTCGCCAATGCCGACCGTGGCCAGATTGTCTATGCCGCTTTGCTGGGCGCGTTGCCGGGGTGCGGGGGGGCGATTATCGTCATCACCCAATATGTCACGGGGCGGCTGTCCTTTGGCGCCGTCACCGCCGTCTTGACCGCCACCATGGGGGATGCGGCTTTTCTCTTGATCGCCCAGGAACCGGTAACAGGCATGGCCATGCTGGTCATGGGGTTCAGCGTTGGTGTTGTCTCCGGCTATATTGTTGATGCCATCCATGGCAAGGATTTCCTCCGTCAGCCGATGCGTGACGTCGCCAATCCCTCCGTCGAAGGGCATGGTGATGCCGGGTTGTGGCTCAACCGGTTTTGGATGGTCCTGATCATCCCCGGCTTTGCCCTCGGGGTCATGGCGGCTCTCCAGATCGACAGTGACGCGCTGCACGGGACGCGCTTTCTGCCCGCCCCGAGCCTGACGATCGGCGCCGCTGGCGGGGTGCTGTCGGTGTTCATGTTTATTGTGCCCAAATTCTTGAGCCGCCACGCCCCTGACGACACCGAGATCCCCATGCCGCATAGCGGTATCGCCGCGCGGGTCATCAGCGACACCAATTTTGTCACCGCCTGGGTGGTCGCCGCTTTCCTTTTGTTTGAAGTCTCGGTTTACAGTTTCGGGATTGATCTGCATGGCGCCTTCCGCGGCTACGCCATCTTTACTCCGTTGATCGCCACCTTGTTTGGGTTCATCCCGGGGTGCGGGCCGCAGGTACTGGTGACCACACTTTACCTGGCCGGGGCGATCCCCCTGTCGGCGCAGATCAGCAACGCCATTTCCAATGATGGCGACGCGCTGTTCCCGGCGATTGCCATTGCCCCGAAAGTCGCGATTGTGGCGACGCTTTATTCCGCCATTCCGGCTTTGCTGCTGGGCTATGGCTGGATGGTGTTTGTTGAAGGTATCTAGGGCCGCCATTATTCGGGGGGCGTTATCCGGGAGGCGTTATTCGGGGGCTGTTATTCAGGATTGGCCCCAAGAAAAAACCCTGCCGGTGAGCAGGGTTTTTTTGATCTTGCCTTTTCCTGAAGCGGATGGTGGAGCTAAGCGGGATCGAACCGCTGGCCTCTACAATGCCAGTGTAGCGCTCTCCCAGCTGAGCTATAGCCCCGTATCCATCATCAGTCGCCTTGTGGCGATGGCCGGATGTCCTTGTTCTAACGGCAAGGCCTGAACAGATCAAGCCCAAATTTACCGCAATTGGCGGTGAATTTAATCGTCCTCTTCCGCATCAG
>JAGWAQ010000150.1 GCA_021296375.1 Alphaproteobacteria bacterium | reverse complement strand
AAGGTCAATATGGCGGGCTTCGGGCGCCACCAGTCGTTGCGGGGCATTGGGGTAAGCTTTGACCGGCCGCACCCCGGCATAAAGCCCGAATTGATCCCGCAAGCGCAAATGAGGGGAAATTTCCGTGCCATCATCATGGCGGATGGACGGCAAGCCAATCGCCCCTAGAAAGATCGCGTCAGCCTCACCGGCGCGGTTCTCGCCCCCCGGCTCGATATCCTGCCCTGTTTCGGCGTAATACCCTGCCCCGGCCTTGATCTCTGCCATCTTCGGCATCACGAGGCCAACCCGGCTGAGGGCGACCTCCATGACAGCAAGGGCGGCGTCGATCACGTCACCTCCAATACCATCACCACGAATAAGGCTGATTGTTGCGGTCATGCGGGTAATCCTTTTTCAACAAAACGTTCAGGGGACAGCAAAGCCAGGGTCGCGGCATCGCATTCAGGGGTCGCGGCGGTGATCAGCTCGGCGGTCAATTGCGACAAGGCGGGGGAAGTCTGGATGCCATAACCGCCCTGCCACGCCAGCCAGAAGAACCCGTCGGCATCCGGCGCAAAGCCAACGACAGGGTTGTGATCAGGGGGAAAGGACCGCAGGCCAGCCCATTGATGCTCAATTCGATTGACGGTCATGGTGGTGGCTTGCTCAAACCGGTGGATCCCTTCCGCCAGCACCATGTCATCGGGGTGAATATCCTGCGCCTCGACAGGGTCGGCGTCGGCAGGCGAGATCATCAACCGGCCGTTGTCAGGGCGAATATACCAGCTTTCCGTGGCGGGCACGGTGAGCGGCCAGCTCGAGCAATCATATCCCTCCGCCATCGGCACCACCACCGCTGATCGCCGCTTGGGGGTGATCATCATCGGCCGAAGGCCAGCGCGCCTTGCCAGCTCATCAGCCCAGGCGCCCGCCGCGTTGATGACGGTGGCGGCATGGTACGTCCCCCCTGTGCTTTCAACCGACCAGCCGCCGTTATTGGCGGGCAGCGTCAGCGCCTCATGACGGGAGTTGATGGTGGCGCCGTTGGCCTTGGCCATGCGGGTGAAGCACGACATCAACTGGTGGACATCAATATCACTGGCGTCGGGTTCATAGACCGCCCGCCGCACGACATCCGGCCGCAGAATAGGGACGATCTTGCACGCCTCCTCACCGGTCAGATGCTCAAGCCCGACGCTGTCCTCACAATAAGCCGCGAAAGCGGCGTCATCATCCCCGCAATCAAGGGTCATCTCCCCGCGGGGGGAAAGCAGCGGCATGTCCGAAAACCCTTCAGGGTTGCGGTAGAACGGCTCCGCAAGGCGGTTCAGCGCCCGCACCGCTGGCGGGCCGTAATTGCGGATGAACATGGCGGCTGATCGGCCGGTGGAATGATAGGCGGTGCTGGATTCCATTTCCACCACCGCGACCTTCATCTGCGCCGACAGCCGCGCCGCCGCGCTGATCCCTGCGATCCCGCCGCCAATGATAAGGGCATCTGTGGTGGTGGCGCTCACGCCCCGCGACCGCGCTTTTCAAATCGCGGCAACATGGCGGAAAAATCCTTGCCCAGCCCGTCTTCATCCTCGACAAACCGGCGGTAGAGTTCCGCCGCCGCCGCCCCGAGAGGAGTGTCCGCATCAACCGAACGCGCCGCGTCTTGCGACAGGTTCAAATCCTTGACCATCAGTTCCGCCGCGAACCCCGGGGCGTAATTCTTGTCCGCCGGAGATGCGGGGCCAATGCCGGGGGCGGGGCAATAGGCGTTCATCGACCAGCTGTAACCTGACGAGGTCGAGACGACATCAAACATTTTCTGGCGATCCAGCCCCAGTTTATCGGCCAGCGCGAAAGCTTCGCAGGTGCCGATCATGGTGATGCCCAGGATCATGTTGTTGCAAATTTTCGCCGCTTGTCCTGCCCCTGATGCCCCGCAATGAACAGCTTTCTGCCCCATGATATCAAACAACGGCGCGGCAAGGGCAAATCCCGCTTCACTGCCGCCTGCCATAAAGGTCAATGTGCCGGCTGACGCCCCGCCGATCCCGCCTGATACCGGCGCGTCAACGGCCAGCAGCCCGGCGTTATGGGCGGCATCGGCCACGGCGCGGGCGCTGTCAACATCAACGGTGGAACAATCGATAAATCCAGCACCAGCGGCCATGACAGGGATGATCTCCGCCGCCACATCGCGCAGGATCAAACCGTCGGGCAACATGGTGATGACAACATCCTGCCCCATGGCGGCATCACCTGCTGTGGCGGCCATGGTCAACCCGTCAAGGGCAATCGGCGCGACGTCAAACCCCGTCACCGCATGCCCGGCGGCAATAAGGTTGGCCGCCATTGGCGCGCCCATATTCCCGAGCCCGATAAATCCGATCTTCATCCGCGATCCCTCCCTGTTTCCATCATCAGACTAACGGCATGGCGGGAAAGTTCAACCGTCTTGCGGCTGGAAGTTCCTGCGGTTAGGGGGCCAAGCAGGATTTGACGGATTTGGCCAATCGCATCATCATTTCGGGGTAAAGATCTGCCCCTTTGGGGATGGCCGCGCCGATCGGGTCAAGTTCGGCCCGTGCCACCTGTTTTCCCGGGTCGATGACATCAAGAATCCTGGCATTGAACTGCGGTTCATGAAAGATACACTTGACCCCACTGGCCGTGATCAGCTTGCGCAACTGACGGACGCGATTGACCCCCGCCGCTTCGTCATGATGGTTCATCACCGTCGACACCATGGCCAGGCCATAATGGGTTTCAAAATAAACATAGGCGTCGTGATAGGCCATAAGCGGGATGTCCTTATAGGGGGCGAGCATAGCGGCAATCTCGGCGTCCATCGCATCGATCCGCATGGCGGCGGCTTTGGCGTTGCGGGCGAAATCTTCCGCATGCTCCGGGTAAATCGCGCTCAGTTCCGCCGCGACACCGGTCAGGATAACCTTGGCGTTTTCCGGCAATAACCAGAGATGCAGGTCATAAAGGCCGAAGATCCCGTCATTATCATGGCTGTGGCCAGCATGCTCGGCATGATCGTCATGCTCGTCATGCCCCTCCTCCCCTTCGATATGGCTTTCGATCTCGTCGCTATGGCCGAATTCACCGCTGGTGCGTCGTTCAAACAGGCGGATGCCGTTCAGGGAAGTCGCGGTCAATACCCGCTGTGCTGTCGGCAAGGCTTTGGCATGGGTGGTTTCGAATTCCGGATCAATGATCACCACCAGATCAGCCCGCGACAGATGGCGGCGGTCCGACGGCCGCAAGGTGACGTGGTGAGGGCTGGCGGCTTCCGGCATCAGCATCACCGCTTGACCTTCATCCCCCAACACCATTTGCACAAGACCATGGAGCGGCTTGATGGTGGCGGCGACATAAATTTCCGACGCCACGGCCATCTTGAACGGCGACGCCACAACAGCTAGAATGGAAAGAGCGGCACACAGCCTGCGGGGGTTGAGCATAGGTATCTCCCTTTCGTGAGTTGTTTTGGGGTGGGTTTTTGTTGCACGACCAAATGTTATAATATAACATAACAACAATTCCGCAAATGGCAACAGCCTTTGAAGGACAATTGACGTAAAGGCAAATGACGTTCAAGAAATCAACGTAAAGGCATCAACGTAAAGGCGATCACCACCATGTCGACATGCACGGATCATCATCACTGCCAGGACACCGCCCTGAAAACGGCGGAGGCGATCTGCGCTGACCGTGGCGCCCGCCTGACGGACCAGCGGCGGCAGGTGCTGGGCTTGATCTGGCAGAGCCATCGCCCCGTCAAAGCTTATGATCTCTTGAAAACCCTGCAGCAAGATGACCCCGCCGCCAAGCCGCCGACGATTTACCGGGCGCTGGATTTTCTGCTCGATCAGGGGTTGATCCACCGCATGGACAGTTTGTACGCCTTTACGGGGTGCGGCCACCCCAACGCCCATGATGATAGTTATTTCCTGATCTGCCGGGATTGCGGGACAGCGGATGTATGCTGGTCCCCGAGCCTGACCCGCGCCATCCGT
>JAGWAQ010000013.1 GCA_021296375.1 Alphaproteobacteria bacterium | reverse complement strand
GGATCTAAATGGGCCTGGCACATCGGGCATGTGATCGGGGATTTGTTCAGATCATAGTAATTGTTACCACAGGACTGGCAATGACGTTTCACGCCAAGGGAGGGGGAAGCCATAAAAAACTCCGTGAATAAATTGTAACGTCTTTAGAGCGTTTTTCGGCACAAATAGCCAGCAGGTCAACAAAAAAACACATTGCTCAATGATTTGCTTTCTCAATAGCGTCAATGGTAGAACAACCCACACGACCATATGCCAACCAACCCTGCCCAGAAAGCCTAGCCAGAACGATGACCACCTCGGCCATGTTGACATTACGATCTGAAGCCGCATCACGATTGCGCGGAACCATCACCCTGCCCGGGGATAAATCAATTTCCCACCGCGCCTTGATTTTCGGGGCGCTGGCCATGGGACGCACCCATATCCGCGGCCTGCTTGAAGGCGCTGACGTGATGTCAACCCGCGCCGCGCTCGAACAACTGGGAACCCGCATCACCCTTGATGAGCAGTCCGGTGAGCGCATCTGGATTGTTGATGGTCTTGGCCTTGGCGGTTTTACCGCCCCTGATGCGCCTCTTGATCTCGGCAATTCCGGCACCGGCGCACGGTTGCTGATGGGGGTTCTGGCGGGCAGTGGCATCAGCGCGGTGTTCACTGGCGACGCCTCGCTGTCGTCGCGCCCCATGGCGCGGGTGACGGACCCTCTGGTGGAGATGGGCGCAAAAGTTGAAGCCCGTGACGGCACTTACCTGCCGCTGACGATTTCCGCCCCTGACCAGCCCCTGGCCTTGCATTACGACAGCCCTGTCGCCTCAGCCCAGGTGAAATCCGCCATCCTGCTGGCGGGGCTGACCGCCCGCGGGGAAACCTGCGTCGTGGAACCAAAAGCATCCCGCGATCACACCGAAGCCATGTTGCGGCATTTCGGCGTTAAGGTGATTTCCGAAGATCGTGAAGATGGCCGTCACGCCGCCCGGCTGACAGGGGAAGTCATGCTGACGGCGCAGGATATCGCTGTGCCGGCGGACCCGTCCTCGGCGGCGTTTCTGGCGGTGGCGGCGACCATCACCCCTGACGCCGACATCACCCTGATCGGCGTTGGCACCAACCCGTTGCGGTTCGGCTTGTTTGAAACCCTGATGGAGATGGGGGCTGACCTGACCTTGTCCAATGCCCGCGTCGAAGGTGGCGAAAATGTCGCCGATATCCAGGTCAGGAGTTCAGCCTTGACGGGCATCACCGTGCCGGCGGAACGCGCCGCTTCGATGATTGATGAATACCCCATCCTGAGCATTGCCGCCGCCCACGCAAAAGGCGTGACTCATATGATCGGGATTGAGGAATTGCGGGTCAAGGAAACCGACCGCATCCAACTGATGGCCGATGGATTGATGGCGGCGGGGGTAAGCGTGGACACCACCGAAGACAGCATGACCGTTCATGGTATTAACGGGGGTAAAAACGGCACGATTGCGGGCGGCGTGACCATCGACGCCTGCCATGATCACCGAATCGCCATGTCATTCCTGACCCTTGGGCTGATCACCGACAAGCCCATGACCGTCACCGGCGCTGAAACCATCACCACCAGCTTTCCCAATTTCACGGAACTGATGGTCACGATCGGCGCCAGGATAAATGAGGTGACGGCATGATCATCGCGGTTGACGGCACCGCCGCCTCAGGCAAAGGCACCCTTGCCAAGAGGCTGGCCTCGGCGCTTAATCTTGCCCATCTGGACACCGGCGCGCTCTATCGTGCGGTTGCTGTCAGCGCCTTGGATGCGGGCTTTACCGCTTCAGATATATCAGCTCAAGCCGCTGAAAATATTGCACAAAACCTTGATCTATCCCTGACGGAATCGGCCCGTATCCGCACCCCTGAAGCCGGAGAGATGGCATCGGTAGTCGCGGCTGTTCCTGAAGTGCGATCGGCCTTGCTCAACCTTCAGCGGCAGTTCGCCACCACCCCGCCAGAGGGGCGTGATGGCGCGATCCTTGATGGCCGTGATATCGCCACCGTGGTGCTGCCGGAAGCGGAGGTGAAGTTCTTTGTTGATGCCCGTGCCGAGATCCGGGCGGAGCGGCGTCATAAAGAGTTGATCAATGCCGGACATGAGGTTATGTTGCGCGACATCTTGACCTCGTTGAAGGAAAGGGACCACCGTGATCAGAACCGTGATCACGCCCCCCTGAAACCGGCGCAGGATTCCATCATGGTGGATACGTCCGATGTGGATGTGGATGGCATGGTGGCTTTCGCTTTATCCCACATTGAGGGATCCCGAACCGGGGGGTAAAGCACCTCGTTCCAGCCTGACCAAAGCCCGGGCTGGGAAGACAACTAGATTGCTGGTGGATTTGCCGAGCAGCCGTCATGACCCCACAGATGCGGGTTTGGCTTTGACATGACGGAGACCTGAACCAGCCAGGCCAGGATGACGATATCGTCACCCTCTTGTTAAGGCACCTAACGGAGAAACTCTTGAGTTCTACACCTGACGCCGTTTCGGCGGCTATGACTGAAAACTTTGCTGACCTTCTGGCAGAAAGTTTTGATGAATCGGTAACTATTGAAGGCAGCGTTGTCCGTGGCATCGTTGTTTCTGTTGATAAAGAAGCCGTCATTATTGACGTTGGCCTGAAATCTGAAGGTCGCGTTCCCTTAAAAGAATTTACCGCCCCGGGCCAGGCCCCTTCGATCGCTGTTGGCGACGAAGTTGAGGTTTACGTCGAGCGGATGGAAGACCGCAATGGTCAGGCCATGCTCAGCCGTGAGAAGGCCCGCCGCGAAGAAGCCTGGGCAGCCCTTGAGCTGGCCCATGACAAGCAGGAGCGCGTCACCGGCGTGATCTTTGGCAAAGTCAAAGGCGGCTTTACGGTTGACCTTGATGGCGCCACCGCCTTCCTGCCCGGCTCACAGGTCGACATTCGCCCTGTCCGTGACCTCGGCCCACTGATGGGCACCCCACAGCCGTTCCAGATCCTCAAGATCGATCGCAAGCGCGGCAACATTGTTGTGTCCCGCCGCGCGGTGCTGGAAGAATCCCGCGCCGAAGCCCGTTCGGAACTGGTGTCCAACCTGCAAGAAGGTCAGGTGCTCAGCGGTGTCGTCAAGAACATCACCGATTACGGGGCCTTTGTTGACCTCGGCGGTGTTGACGGCCTGCTGCACGTCACCGACATTGCATGGCGCCGCATCAACCACCCATCTGAAGCGCTGCAAGTTGGCCAGACCGTTGAAGTTCAGGTCATCCGGTTCAACACCGAAACCCAGCGTATCTCACTGGGCATGAAGCAGCTGCAGACCGACCCATGGGAAGCGGCACAAGCCAACTTCCAGATTGGCACGAAAGTCTCCGGTCGCGTCACCAACATCACCGACTACGGTGCCTTCGTTGAACTCAGCGATGGTGTGGAAGGGCTCGTTCACGTCTCGGAAATGTCCTGGACCAAAAAGAACGTTCACCCCGGCAAGATCGTCTCCACCAGCCAGGAAGTCGAAGTCATGGTGCTGGATATCGACAGCGTCAAGCGTCGCATCTCCCTTGGCCTCAAGCAGTGCTCCGCCAACCCATGGGAGTCCTTCCAGGACACCTATAAGGTCGGCACCGAGATCGAAGGCGAAGTCCGCAACATCACCGAATTTGGCCTGTTCGTTGGCCTGACCGAAGAAATCGACGGTCTGGTTCACCTCTCCGACATCTCTTGGGATGTCGCGGGCGACGAAGCCATCCAGTCCTACTCCAAGGGCGATATGGTCAAAGCCAAAGTGCTCGAAGTGGATGTTGAAAAGGAACGCATCTCCCTCGGCATCAAGCAGATGAGCGAAGATACCGTTGGCGAAAGCCTCGCCAATATCCGCAAGGGCAATATTGTCACCTGCACCATCTCCGCTGTCACCGATGGTGGCCTTGAAGTCTCTGTTGCTGATGGCATCTCCGGCTTTATCCGCCGCAGTGACCTGTCCCGTGACCGTGCCGAACAGCGCCCTGAGCGTTTCGCGGTTGGCGAGAAGGTTGACGCCCAGGTGACTAATGTTGACGCCTCTTCACGCAAACTGTCGCTGTCGATCAAAGCCCGTGAAATGGCTGAAGAGAAGCAGGCGATGGCCGAATTCGGGTCTTCCGATTCTGGCGCAAGCCTTGGTGATATCCTCGGCGCGGCCCTGGCCAAGCGTGATGGTGAAGACAAATAATCACCACTGCCGGTAAATGTTGATCGGCAGGATATCTATCTGAATACCACATAGAGGCCTCGGCATTGCTGGGGCCTCTATATTTTGTTCCCGCCGCAATCAACGCGTTAAAAAAACCAACAACCTGCTGAATAGGTTGACAAAAACGCGAGGCCAAGGCATCCTTTTTCAAGTTTTGGAGGACCCCATGACCAAGTCAGAGCTGATTGCTATTCTCGCCGAAAAGAACCCCTTTCTCTATCAGCGTGATATTGAGCGAATTGTGAATTGCTTTTTTGACACGATTTCTGACGCTCTGGCCCGTGGGGACCGGGTTGAATTGCGCGGCTTCGGGGCGTTTTCTGTTCGCCATCGTGAAGCCCGTCGCGGCCGCAACCCCCGCACCGGGGAAGGCGTCGATGTCGAGGCAAAAACCGTGCCTTTCTTCAAGATGGGCAAAGGGATGCGGGAACGCCTCAACCGCTAGTTTCATTGAAATTTCGCCGGTGTTCGCCCGATCACGCTTTGCCTTGTTAAGGATCACCTTGTTCAGGATCACCTTGTCACAGATCATAGGGAGGCTGATATTTTCACATTGATCGGACGGCTTCTGAGCGCAATCCTGACCTTTGCTGTCATGGCGGGGGCGGTGCTGCTGGCGATTGGAAATCCCAGCATGGTGGCGGTCAGCATCTGGCCATTTGCCGAGCCCTTCAGCCTGCCGTTATGGCTGCTGGTGGTGGTCTGTTTTGGCAGCGGGTTGATCCTCGGGGGGGTGGCGATGTTATGGCCATTGGCACAGCTTCGCATGACCATCCGGGGTCTCCGTAAATCCCTCAATAAATTAGAAAAAGAAAAATTAGATAACGCTGAAGACAAACCTGCTCTTCCCCACAAGTCCAATTAAGTTATATCAAATCAAGACCAATTGTCCCGACAGCGGACCAGACGTTGAGACCCGACGGTGAGACCCGACATGGCACGAGTGAAAATTTGCGGCATCCGCACCCCTGATGATTACGCCGCGGTCGCCCGTGCCGGCGCCGATTGGGTCGGCATGGTGTTTTTCCCGAAATCGCCGCGCCATCTGTCGCTGGCGGAAGCGGCGGAGATCAGGGCCCTGGCTGACGCCAACACATCCCTGAAAGCGCCGCTCCTGGTGGCATTGGTGGTGGATGCTGACGACGACGCCCTTGACGCAATGATGGCGGCGGCGCGACCAGAGGTCATTCAATGCCATGGAAATGAAACCCCGGAGCGGCTGGCGGCCATTAAATCCCGCCACAAGGTTGCGGTGATGAAGGCCATTCGCGTTAAATCCGAAGACAGCCTGACCGCCGCCCTGGCCTATGACGGGATCGCCGATATGATGCTGTTTGATTCCGCCCCGGTGGACGCGGCATTGCCTGGCGGAACCGGCCATTCCTTTGACTGGGGGATGATGCACCACTATCGCGGCACGACGCCCTGGATGCTGGCAGGGGGGTTGACCCCCGCCAATGTTGCGGAGGCTATTCGCATTAGCGATGCCTTGGCGGTTGATGTTTCCTCCGGGGTTGAAAGCGCGCCGGGGAAGAAGGATCATCAAGCCATTCAGGACTTTGTATCCGCCGCGCAATAGGCTAAAACTTTAATGTATTTATTTTGCTGGAGATCTTGGCGATGAATGATCAGAGCCCCAACGCCTCACCGATGAATTCCTACCGCAATCAGCCTGATGAAAATGGCCGATTCGGTATTCATGGTGGCCGTTTTGTCGCGGAAACCCTGATGCCGCTTATCCTGAAAGTGGAAGACGCGTGGAAATCCTCACTGACCGATCCTGACTTCCAGAAAGAGCTGGATTATTACCGCAAGCATTACATCGGCCGCCCGTCGCCGCTATATTTCGCGGAACGCCTGACGGCCCATTTCGGTGGCGCCAAGCTTTACATGAAACGTGATGAGCTGAACCACACCGGCGCCCATAAAATCAACAACGTCATCGGTCAGGCGCTGCTGGCCAAGCGCATGGGCAAGACCAAGATTATTGCGGAAACCGGCGCGGGCCAGCATGGCGTCGCCTCTGCCACCGCCTGCGCCTTGTTTGACATGGAATGCGAAGTCTTCATGGGGGCGGAAGACGTCGAGCGTCAGAAGCCGAATGTTGATCGCATGCGCTTGCTGGGGGCGAAAGTTCACCCCGTCACTTCAGGCACCGGCACCCTCAAGGACGCCATGAACGAAGCCCTGCGCTACTGGGTGTCCAATGCCGAAACCCATTTCTATATTATCGGCACAGCGGCAGGGCCGCACCCCTACCCCGCCATGGTTCGGGATTTCCAGTCGGTGATTGGCCACGAAGCCCGCGCCCAGATTATTGAGGCCGAAGGCCGTCTGCCCGACAGTATCGTCGCGTGCATTGGCGGCGGGTCAAACGCGCTCGGGCTGTTCCACCCCTTCCTTGATGACGACAGCGTTTCGATTTATGGCGTTGAAGCGGCGGGCAAAGGGATCGAGACCGGTGAACATGCCGCCTCCCTGACCGGCGGTCGCCCCGGGGTATTGCACGGCAACCGCACCTATCTTTTGCAGAATGATGACGGCCAGATCGAAGATGCGTTTTCGATTTCCGCTGGCCTCGATTACCCCGGCATCGGGCCTGAACACGCCTGGCTCCATGACACCGGGCGGGTCAATTACGTCAGCGCGACGGATGAAGAGGCGCTGGAATATTTCCAGCTCTGCTCGCGCCTTGAGGGGATCATCCCGGCCCTTGAGCCTGCCCATGCCCTGGCCTTTATCGGCAGCATGATCGGCGACATGGACAAGGACCAGATCGTGGTGATGAATATGTGCGGGCGTGGCGACAAAGACCTTGGCGCCGTTCTGCCCATGCTGGAAGAGCGAGGTAAACTCTAATGCGTATTGCCGCTGCGTTTGAACGCGCCAAAAACGAAACTCGCGCCGCCCTTGGGCTGTTTGTCACCGCCGGTGACCCAGACCCGAAAACCTCACTTGAAATCCTGCTTGGCCTGCCGGACCAAGGGGTTGATTTTGTCGAGCTTGGGATGCCGTTTTCAGACCCTATGGCCGATGGGCCTGCTATTCAGGCGGGGTCACTTCGCGCCCTCAAAGGCGGGACAAAACTGGGGGATGTCCTGGCCATGGCGCGGGCCTTCCGCGACCGCCACCCCGAGGTGCCGCTTATCCTGATGGGATATTTCAACCCGATTTACATTTACGGCGTCGAGCGGTTCATCACTGACGCGGTAAACGCCGGTGTCGACGGCATGATCATGGTGGATCTGCCGCCGGAAGAAGACCAGGAGTTCTGCCTCAAGGCGCGTGACGCCGGGCTGGATTTCATCCGCCTCATCACCCCCACCACCGATGATGACCGCATGCCGGTTGTTTTGGCGAATTCCAGCGGTTTCGTGTATTATGTCTCCATCACCGGCATCACCGGCACCCGGTCCGCCAGTGGTGACAGCATCGGCCAGGCCATGGCGCGAATTCGCGACGCTAGTGATTTGCCTGCCGTTGTGGGGTTTGGCATCCGCACCCCTGAGCAGGTGCGGGAGGCCGCGGCCCATGCTGATGGCGTGGTCGTGGGGTCCGCCATTGTTGACCAATTGGCCGCAAGTCTTGATGACAATGGCCATGCCACCGCCACCACCGTATCGTCGGTGCTGGAGCTGGCAAAATCACTGGGAGAAGGCCGCCGTCCCTGAACAACGGCGGCAGAGGAGCAGACATGAACTGGCTTGCCAAAACCGTACTTCCCAAGATCAAAGCGCTGGTCAATCAGGACAGCGTGAAGGAAAACCTTTGGGTGAAATGTTCATCCTGCGCCCAGATGATCTTTCATCGCGAATTTGAAGAACAGTTCAACACCTGCACCACTTGCGGCAATCACATGCCGTTGCCGCCGCATCGCCGCATGGCCCTGCTGTTTGATGGCGGGCAAGCCGAGATCATCACCCTTGACGCGAATAAAGACGATCCGTTGCAATTCCGCGACCTGAAAAAATACACCGACCGCCTGCGCGACACCCGCGGCAAGACCGGGGTTCATGATGCCATTATGGTGGCGGCGGGGACGATCGGCGGCATCAATACGGTCGTCGCGGCTTTTGATTTCCGGTTTATGGGCGGCTCCATGGGCCGCGCGGTGGGTGACGGGATACTGAAAGCTGCCGACGAAGCCTTGAAGCGCAACGCCGCGCTCATCACCGTTCCTTCCACCGGCGGCGCGCGCATGCAGGAAGGCATCTTGTCCCTGATGCAATTGCCGCGCACCATCATTGCGGTCAATCGAATGAAAAAAGCCGGACTGCCCTATATGGTCTTGCTGGCGCATCCCACCACCGGCGGGGTGACGGCGTCCTTCGCCATGCTGGGGGATATCCAGATGGCTGAACCGGGCGCGATTATCGGTTTTGCGGGGCGGCGGGTGATCGAGGAAACCGTGCGGGAAAAATTGCCCGAAGATTTCCAGACCGCCGAATACCTGCAGGAACACGGCATGGTGGATATGGTCACCCCACGTTCAGAACAACCGAAAGTTATTGGCCGTATCCTCGGGATGCTGATGGAAACCTCCTCCTCAAAAGCGGCTGAATAACCTCATGACATCTGACCTGATGCGTGCAGAGGCGGCGCTCGAACGGCTGTCGGCCCTGCACCCGAAACTGATCGACCTCGGGCTTGATCGCGGGCTCAATCTTCTGGCCAAGCTTGGCAATCCCCATCATCACCTGCCGCCGGTTATTCATATCGCCGGCACCAATGGCAAAGGGTCCAGCCTTGCTGTTTTGCGGGCCGTGTTTGAAGCGGCGGGGAAATCTGTCCATGCCTACACGTCTCCGCATCTGGTGCGGTTTCATGAACGTATTCGCATCGGCGGCCATTTGATCACCGATACGGCTCTGGCTGATCTGCTGGAAGAGGTTGAGGCCATCAACGGTGATGACCCCATGACGTTTTTCGAGATCACCACCGCCGCGGCGTTGCTGGCGTTTCAGCGCAACCCGGCTGATGTTGTGTTGCTGGAAACCGGCCTTGGCGGACGGGCGGATTCAACCAATGTGGTCGCCGCCCCCCACGCCACCATCATCACCCCCATCGCCCGTGACCATGAGCATTTCCTGGGCGATACCCTGACCGCTATTGCCGGCGAAAAAGCCGGCATCATGCGGCGGGGGGTGCCGTGTTTTTCCGCCCGTCAGGCGCCCGAAGCGGAAGCCGCCCTGATCGCCCATGCCGAAGCGCTGGGCGCGCCGTTAATGCTGATCGGACGCGACATTGACGTCACGCCCATCCAGAACGGTGTTCGGGTGAGTGTGGGACCCCGCAGTATCGAGCTGACGAATTTCGGGCTGAAAGGCGCCCATCAACATGACAATGCCGCCCTGGTGACGGCGGCGTTGATGCACAGTTTCCCTGAACTTGATGACGAGGCGATCATCGCCGGTGTGGCGGCGGCGGCATGGCCGGGGCGCATCCAGCATCTTGATGACGGCGCCCTCGCCGCGCAATGCCCTGACGAGGTCAACCTGTGGCTTGATGGCGCCCATAACGCCCATGGCGCCGACGCCCTTGCGGCGACGCTGGAAGGCATCAGTGATCGCCCCTGGGTGCTGGTGTTTGGCGCCCTTAACACCCGCCCCCCAAAGGATTTCCTGACGCCGTTGATGCCGCTGATTGATCAGGCCATTGCCATCACCATCCCTCACCAGGAGGCGGCGTTAACATCGGCTGAACTGGTGGATCATGCCCGTCAACTTGACCTCACCGCCCATGCCGCCAGTGACCTTCCCACAGCCATGGAACATGCCATTACCGCAGCCGAACGTGTGGGGGGGCATTTCATCATCGCCGGGTCGCTTTTCCTGGCGGGGCATGTGCTGGACTTCAACCGCACCTTGCCGCAATAAAAAACCCGCCAACCGGCGGGTTTTCATCATGAAATTTTCAGCGCAATGATAACGTCAGGCAATGATAACGTCAGATGGTTTCTTCGACCCACTCGCTGAGCTTTGATTTGGGCATGGCGCCAATTTTTTCGGCCTTCACTTCGCCATTTTCAAAAATCAGCAAGGTCGGGATGCCGCGCACGCCATACTGCTGAGGCGTTTGAGGGTTTTCGTCAATATTCACCTTGACGATTTTAACCTTATCGCCCATTTCATCAGCAATTTCTTCAAGAGCCGGGCCGATCGCCTTGCATGGGCCGCACCATTCAGCCCAGAAGTCCACCACCACGGGGGTGTCGGATTGCAGTACATCAGCGGCAAAATCAGAATCAGTGGTTTTCATGGTAGCCATGGTCAAGCTCCAGGTAAATGTCTTGGGACTAATGTAAGAAGCCAGATGTGGGGCGTCAAGGTGCAGTTCCAACAAGATCGGCGATTGTTGTCGACATGACCGCCGCATCAAGCCAATGCACCCGCGCATCTTCGGTATAGATCAACCCCGCCCGAACTTGGCGGTCTGGCCAGATTTCCGCAAGCACATGGGCATAGAGCGCCATTTGGAAAATATAGGCTGGCGGCACATCCGCCTGCTCTTGCGGCGATGCGCCTGTCTTGAAATCCACAATCGTAATGGCGTCGGTGGTGATCACGAGGCGGTCAATCACCCCGCTCACGACATGCTTTCCAACAAGTCCTGATACCGGCACTTCGGCGCGCGCTTCAGGGCTGAACAAATCGCTCAGTTGATGATCGGCAATCAGCCGCAAGGTTTCATCCACCGCGCGCCGGGCCGTGGCGTCATCCAGCTGGCCGGGCACATAAGGCGCGGTGATGCGGGCAATGGCGCGGCGGCGCGCGTCGTCATCAAGCCCTGGCAGCACTTCCAGAAGCCGGTGGGTCAAGCTTCCCCTCAGCATCGCCACCCGCCGGTTTTGCCCTGTCGGGGATGACCCCACGACATCGCCGCTGAACCGCGATGGCGACAAGGGCCGCGGCGGCGTTTCTTCCTCTGGCGCAGGGGTGGTGAGCCAATCGGGGGTGTCGTAATGCCCGCCGGCTGGCGCCACATGTTCCGCCGCCTCCACATCCGCCAGTTGCAGGGTTTCGATCATCACCCCGTCGCCATCAGGTCTTGGCTGACAGCCTGGCATGGCCTCCATTCGCTGGCGAATCAATTGATACCAGCTTCCCTCAAGCTTGCGGCGACGCGCGGCCTCAAACCCCGCCAGCAGCAGCCCGTCTTCAGCCCGGGTCAGGCCGACATAGAGCAGGCGATTGGCCTCATCTTCCTGCGCTTGTTTGGCGGCCGCCTGGGCGGCGATCACCGCTTCGCTTTGCGCCCCGCCACGAACAGGCTTGATCGGCAAGGTCATGCCCTTGTGATCAAGGGTGAGCAGATCAACCCCCCCCGACTGAAGTTGGGTCAAGAGATCGGGCAGGATGACCACCGGCGCCTCCAGCCCTTTTGCCCCGTGGATGGTCATGATGCGAATCTCGTCACTGTCTTCGGTCTTGCCCTCGCGGGTAATTTCAAGATCAGATGCCGTCAGCATAGCGAGAAAACCTTGCATCGACGGCGGGTGAACATCTTCAAAATCCCGCGCCACCTCAAGAAATTCCGCCATGATATCCAGCACCGGTTGCCCCAGTCTGCGGGTGAAAGCCTTGCGGATATCACTGTCCAGCACAGCACGGAAAAATTCATAAGGCGTCATGGTTTCGGCCAGGCCCAGCCAGGTGTTGAGGCGGTCATGAACAGCCGTCATCCGCGCGTCCACCGCCGCTTGCGCCGCCAGCCGCCGCACCAGCGGCATCTCCCCGCGATCATAGGCAAGGGCAAACAATTCCTCTTCCGTCACCTCGAACAGCGGAGATTTCAGCACCGCCGCCAGCGTCAGGTCATCTTCAGGCAGCAGCATCACCTGCCCCAGCGCCATCAAATCCATGACCGCGATATCATCGATCAGCTTGACGCGGTCCGCCCCCGCCAGCGGCAGGCCGGAACGCCGCAATTCACGGTCCAGCACTTCACCAAAACCGACACGTCGCCGCAGAAGAATAAGCACATCCCCCGCCGTCATCACCCGCCCCCGTGACGGCAGCATCTTGCGGCCAATCCACGACGTCAACGTGGCGACAATCTTTTGCGCAAGCCGCACGTCAGGGCTGGCGGAACCATGGTGGCGGTGGGGGGTGAAGGGCGCTGGCGTGTCCTCGTCTTCCCCCGCCACAGGGTCGAGCATTTCAACGAACCCCGCATCCCCGATCCGGCTGACTTGATGGGCCGCCGCCGCCCCGAGGCCGGGCAGGTAATCGGGGGCATCGCCGTCATCACCGCGGGTGACGGCATCCACCAGCCCCAGCACCGCAGATGTGGTGCGGAAGGAAGTGTCCAGTTCCACCGCGGCAAACGGTTTCTGATTGCGGCCGGCGAGATCAGCGAAGCGTTTTTCCTGCACATGAAAAAGGTCAGGCCGCGCCCCCTGAAACGAGTAAATCGACTGCTTGTAATCACCGACGGAAAACAATGAACGCGGCGGATGATCAGGCGGGCCGGAGCCATCGTCACTGTCAAAAAACTCTTCGGCAAGACTGGACAGAATAGACCATTGGCTGGGGCTGGTGTCCTGCGCTTCGTCGATCAGCAGGTGCTGGATGCCCTTGTCGAGCTTGTAGCGCACCCAGGACACGCCGCCATCCTGCGCAAACAGGGTGACGGTTTTGCTGATCAGGTCATCGTAATCCATCAGGCCGGCATTGGTCTTGCGCAAGCCGTAGCCCGTCGCCATCTCCGCCGCCACGACATAAATCGCCATCGTCAGGGCGGCGGTGCGGACGCTGTTGATCCAGCCCTGAATTTCGAGCAGACGCTCGCCTTCCTCATGGGCGAGGCGTTCAAAATCAGGGTTCACCGCAAGCACTTTTTTGGTCGCGTGGCTCTTGCGAATGCCGCCATCTTTTGTCAGGAAAAACCCGCAATACCCGTCGAACAACAGCGCGCGCTCTTCCGCCGAAGCGGCAAGCCATACCTCCAGCACCGCGGCTGTTTCTTTTTCTTTCGCTGTGCCTTCGGTCTTTTTGGCCGCCACAAGAGAGCTGAGCCACCCGTCGCGGGCGGCATCTGGCGCCATGGCGGCGCTGATCCTGGCGGCGATGGCCGCTTCATGGTCATGGGCGGCATCAGCGCAACCAAGGGCTGAAAACAGCTCCGCTTTAACGGCGGCAGGGGTCGCGGCGGTGCGGCGCAACAGCTCTGAGTGGCTGAACATCTGGGCGGCGAATTGCACCAACTGGTCTTCCGACATCACCTGCGCCAGGTGACGCAAGGATTGCAGCACCAACGGGTCGGACGATGACATGACATCCATCACCGCCTCGTCTTTCATGGCGCGCGCCTGACTTGCCGTGGCGAGTTCAAAATACGGCTGGATCTGCGCTTCCACCGGAAACCGCCTTAACACCGATTGCGCGAAGGCATGGACGGTTTCAATGCGGATCGGCACCGGCGCGTCGAGCAATTCGGCAAACAACCGGCGGGCGCGATCGATTTGCTTGCGGCTGGGGCGATCGACCCCCATGTCCTGAATATCCTCCGCCAGGGTGGTTTCATCAATCACCGCCCACCGGGCCAGTCGCTGGTAGAGGCGGTTGCGCATTTCCGCCGCCGCCGCACGGGTATAGGTGACCGCCAGAATATCTGTCACCGCCGCGCCATCGATCAGAAGCCGCAGGATACGGTTGGTCAAGACCCGTGTTTTGCCGGTTCCGGCGTTGGCCGATACCCACACCGATTGCCTGGGCATGGCGGCGTTATGCTGGTTGCGACTGGCGGCGGCGATAATGGATTTGCGATCAGCGGTCATCACGTTTCCTGCCCGTCATCCGGCGATGATGACCATTCCCTTGTCCGTGCCAGATGCTTGTAATCGCTATAGGGGCTGGCTTCATGCCGCCGCGGTTCCGACAAATACCCTGTCGCCGGGTCATCAAACCCCTCAAGCAGTCGCGGCAGGCCAAGACGGGCGGCATCGACAAAATCACCATCAGGGGTGACGTTTATGCGGTCCCCGGGTTCACCGCGTTTGCCGGTCATTTTCCAATAAGCGATGGTGCTGATGTCAGCGGGTTCATCGCCAATGGCCGGAAATCCGCCTTCCGCCGCCAGCAGGGCCTCCACCAGCAATTGCAACGCCCGCCCCCCCTCGACCTGGGTTTTGGTGGGGGGCGTGCCGGTCTTGTAATCAATCACCTCAAGATGGCCATCCGTGGTGCGGTCAATGCGATCGGCCCGAGCGGTGAGGGTGAACGCCCCCTGCGCCGACGGGATGGTGATCTCACCTTTAATCTCCGCAAAGCTTTCCTCAAGCCCGTGACGGCGATCGGTTTCAACTTCGATAAACCAGCGCGCCATGTCTTCAAACCGCGGCCACCAAAACGTCGTGACCTTGCTGTTATGCTCATAGGCGGCAAATTCCTCACGGCCGATGGTGATCAGCCGGTCATAGGCATCATCCGGCAAGGCGCCTTTCGGGTGATCATCGATAAACCGTTTCAGCGCGTCGTGAATAACCGTGCCGCGATCCGCTGGCCCGAGGTCTTCGTCAAGCTCTGGCAAGGCCCGCAGCCCCAGAATACGATGGGCATAAATGGCGTAAGGATCACGCAGCAATGTGTCGATTTGGGTCGCGGAAAAGCGCCGTGGCCGTGCCGCAAGGGGCGGTTTCGGGTCAGGCCGCCGGGCAGGTTCCACCGCCCCGTCATGGCGGCTCATCACCTTTGCCAGATGCGGCAGGCGTTGCGCGTCCGGCCAGCTGAGTTTGGCCACCGTCATCACCGCGTCAATGCGGCGCAACCAGCGTGACGGTTCCGTGGGGGAGCCTTGATCACGACTGGCCTGGGTGATCAGCACTTCAGGCCGTGCCAGCGCCATCACCACGTCATGGGCGGCATGGCCTATCCGCCAGTGGCCATGGGGAAGCCCGAACGCCCGGCGCATGGCGTTGCTCATCCAGGGATCGGGGGAAACTTGCGGCGGGGCAATCCCTTCGTTCATGCCGCCGAGGATCGTCAGGTCAGCGGTGTGCATCCGCGCTTCGACACTCCCGAGAATAGACAAACGGGGGTGACCGCGGTCATCAGGGTAGACCACCTCCCCCGACAACAGCACATTCAGCACCCCGGGATAGGCGTCACGATGGAGCGGCATGGTGGCCCCGTAAAGCCCCAGCTTGTGAAAGAACTGCCCGAGCCGAACCCCATATTGCCCCTGCCATGGGGCGAGCTGGTCAAACGGCGTTGCGCTCAACCCTTCGGCGGCACGGCCATGGGCATCCGCCAGATCAGCCAGGGTCAGGTTAATCCGCCCCTCCAGCTCCAGCAATGGCCTCAGCGGCATGATCAAATGATCACGGACAAAATCCCCCAGATGCGAAGACCTGGCGCGGGCTTTTTGCTCAAGCCCTTTCAAGCCGCCTGAGTAACGCGGGCCACGCAGCACCTGCAGTTCGAGCTGACGCAACACCTGGCGGAATTCGGCTTTATCCATGCCCCCCGCCGCCAGACGGTGACGAGCCATGGCCAGCAAGGGAACCGGCGCAAAATCCGCCACCCAGGCTTCGAGGATGAGCCGCAGGAATTGCGCTGGCGGCGTGTCCACCATTTTTTGGCCGGCGCTTGAATTGACCTCAACCCCCCAGCGTTTCAGCTCCCCCGATACCATGCGGGACAAGCGTTGGTCGGCGGTGATCAACACAGCGGTCTTGCCCGGGGTATCCAGCACCTCACGCATCGCCAGGGCGATGACTTCAGATTCCTCGCGGCGGTCATAACAATCAACCCGCGTGATGCCGTCAAGGCTTTCGGGGCGAATGGTTTGGGTTTCGGGAATTTTCCGCCATTGCGCGGTTTGCGCGGCGGGCCGCATCGCTTCACGGATCAAGGCAAGGCGCGTTGAGCTGGCGGCGTCATAACCATCAGGGCTGTCGGCGGTGCCACGCCATAGCGCCACCTCATGGCGGGGAATCTCAAGCGCCATCAGAAGCTGGCTTAACGGGTATTGCGGATGGGAAACCATCATGGCGTCATCGTCGCGCGTCAGCTCATCCCAATCCTTGTCAGCGATGCCCATATCAAGCCCGGGCAACACAACATGGCCGCGGTCAAGCCCCAGCACGGCTTTCATCAACATCTGGGTGGCGGGCACCGACCCCGATGACCCGGCAATCACCACCAGCCCTTTCGGCGGGGTTTTCCGCCAGGCTTCGGCGCGGGCGGCGATGGCGGTATTCTGCCAGACAACAGGGTCTGATTTATTCAGCTCATCCAGCACAACAGGCCAATGTGTGGTGACGATTTTCAAAAACCCGAGAATCATATCCCAGTGATGGGCATGCTCCCCGTTGATCAGGTCATCAAGCCCCTGGGGGTCACAACCGGCGGTCTGGCACTGGTCCAGAAAATCCGCCAGGGCCCGCGCCAGGGAGACCACCTCCGCCATGGCGAGGTTTGATGATGCCGTGAAGTCCGGGCGTGTTTTCAGAAACGCGTCGATCAACCGGGTCAAGTGAAGCTGGCGTTCCAGCCCGTCGATCACTGGCGGCAGGTCATCGGCGTCCCATCCCGCCGCGATCAGCTCACTGGCGTCTTCATCTACATCACCGATTGACAGCATGCGGGGAAGAAGTTGCGCCTTGCCTTGAGCCAGACGCAGGAAGGCAGTCCGCACTTCTTTCGACAACCGCCGGTTCGGCAGCATGATGATGCTGTCGGCCATATCTTCAGGGCTTGTGGTGAGCGCCATAATCCCCCGCACGAGGTCATCCGCAAATGGACGACCCGCGGGAATATGATGGATATGCCCTAACGATGAGGCCTGATCAGTTGTGGTCATGGGGATTATCTTAAGGCTTCATCACCAGAGAGGAAAGACGCGATTCCGTCTAGGCATGATAACCCCGGTCATGGCCCGCCGCCAGTTGCCGTGATGGGTCAACCCAACCCCAAAGGACGCAAGCGATCCCGCCAGGTCTCCGCCAGATCACCTGATGTCAAATGGCGCGCGCCGTCATTTTCAACCGCAAGATTTAGGCTCAACACGTCCTGCGGCAAAAGCCCCTGAAGGCGATCCGGCCATTCCACCACCATGACATGCCGCCCCAACGCTTCCTCGAACCCCAGCTCGATCAGCTCTTCAGGATCATCGATCCGCCACAGGTCGATATGCCAGATTTCCCGCCCCTGATCATGTTCACCCGGCCAGGGGTAGGATTGCACAATCGTGAAGGTCGGGCTGGGGATATCGTCAATGGGCAGGCCGTGATCGCTCAGGCATTGGCTGATCAGCCCCCGCGCAAGGGTTGATTTTCCGGCCCCGAGGTCCCCCGACAAGGTGATCATATCGCCTGTCCTGAGCAACCGCGCAAGAGAATGGCCGAAAGCGGTTGTCGCTTCCGGCCCTTCAAGTTTGTGGTCAATCTGATCGGCCATCATCTGCCTTGCGGCGACGACGCGCCGATACGATTAGTAACGGTATTGCTCGGACTTGAACGGACCTTGCTGTTCAACGCCAATGTAATCGGCCTGATTCTTGGACAGCTCGGAAAGTTTCGCCCCGACCTTTTCAAGGTGCAGCAGGGCCACTTTTTCATCAAGGTGACGCGGCAAGGTGTAGACCTTGTTTTCGTATTTTGACGCGCTTTCCCAAAGCTCCATCTGCGCCAGCACCTGGTTGGTGAAAGACGCCGACATCACGAAGGAAGGGTGGCCAGTCGCGCAACCAAGGTTCACCAGACGGCCTTTCGCCAGCATGATGATTTTCTTGCCATCAGGGAATTCGACTTCATCAACCTGCGGCTTGACCTCGCTCCAGTTCATGTTGCTGAGCGCCTCGACCTGGATTTCATTATCGAAGTGACCGATGTTGCAGACAATCGCCCGGTCCTTCATGTCGCGCATGTGGTCAAGATTAATGACATCACGGTTGCCCGTGGCGGTGACAAAGATATCGGCTTTCTTGGCGGCATCTTCCATGGTCACCACTTCATAGCCTTCCATGGCCGCCTGCAACGCGCAGATCGGGTCAATTTCAGTGACCATCACCCGCGCGCCACCCTGACGCAGGGAAGCGGCCGACCCTTTGCCAACATCACCGTAACCAGCGACGACAGCGACTTTACCTGCCAGCATCACATCAGTGGCGCGGCGGATGCCGTCAACCAGGGATTCGCGGCAACCGTAAAGATTGTCGAATTTCGACTTGGTGACCGAATCATTCACGTTGATGGCCGGGAATGGCATTTCGCCTTTTTCCGCCAGTTGATAGAGCCGCAGCACACCGGTGGTGGTTTCTTCCGACACACCGCGAATGGCGTCACGCTGACGGGTGAACCAGCCGGGGCTCATGGCCAGGCGCTTTTCGATCTGGGCTTTCAGGAAGGTTTCTTCTTCAGAAGACGGTTCCGCCAGAACGCTCTCACCGGCTTCCGCCATGGCCCCCAGCAGGATGTACATGGTGGCGTCACCACCATCATCAAGGATCATGTTGCAAGGCTCGCCGTCAGACCAGTCAAAGATCTAGTCAACAAACGCCCAGTATTCTTCGAGGGTTTCGCCCTTATGGGCAAACACCGGAATGCCACGGTCAGCAATCGCCGCCGCCGCCTGATCCTGAGTTGAGAAAATATTACAGGATGACCAGCGAATATCCGCCCCGAGATCAGCAAGGGTTTCGATCAAAACCGCGGTCTGAATAGTCATGTGAAGGCAACCGGCAATGCGCGCACGTTTGAGCGGCTTCTTGTCACCAAACTCTTCGCGCAGGGCCATCAGGCCTGGCATTTCAACTTCCGCAATGGCAATTTCCTTGCGGCCCCAATCAGCCAAGCTGATATCTGCAACACTGTAATCTTGAGACATTTTTTTCACCATTTTTTGAGAATGAAGACTACATATCAAATCAACGCAGGAATTGCAATGTATCGCGGGGTATCGCTGGGGATCGCTGAATTATCAATACTCAGGAC
>JAGWAQ010000012.1 GCA_021296375.1 Alphaproteobacteria bacterium | reverse complement strand
TCTATTGAACACGCCCATATCGCAACGCTTGCCCCCTCCACGCCCCCCCTGGCTTTCGCGCAACACCTTTTGATCTTCGGGCATGACGGGGGTATGCTGGCGGCATGACTGACCCTGCCGAAACATCCGCTTCTGTACCGACGCCGCTGGACCTGCCGCTGGAATGGCGGGTGTCGCCGGGGTTGACGGATTACGACGCCGCGCTGGAAGAGATGGAGGCGCGGGCCAAGGCTATCCGCGGCGGCACGGCAGGCGAGCTGATCTGGCTGCTTGAGCATCCGCCGGTTTATACCGCCGGCACCTCCGCCAGGCGCGAGGATCTGCTCAACCCTCGTGATGCGTTGATCCGTGAGACCGGACGCGGCGGCGAGTGGACCTACCACGGCCCCGGCCAGCGGGTGGTCTATATTCTGCTGGATGTCAGCCGTCGCGGGCAGGATGTCCGCCGCTTTGTGGGTGAGGTCGAAGGCTGGGCGATTGCCGCGCTTGCTGAACTGGGGCTTGAGGCCGACCGCCGCCCGGGCTACCCCGGGGTCTGGCTTGCGCCGGCATCGGCGGGGGGATTGCCCGACAAGATCACCGCCATCGGGGTGCGGCTGACGAAATGGGTGTCCTGGCATGGCATGGCGATTAATTTTAACCCTGATCTTGCGGCCTATGACGGGATCGTGCCTTGCGGCATCCATGACGGCGGGGTGACGCGCATCACCGCCCACAAGCCCGCCGTCACCATGGCCGATCTCGACAAGGCGCTGGAGCGCAGCTTTGCCCAAAGCTTCCCTTTTGATAGGTGAGGGTTAAAGCTTAGTCCGTTTTTTCTGGTCTGTGAGTGAGTATCATTTTGATCAATTCATTAACAGTAATTGGGGCCAAGCCACCTTTAACCCTCTCGAGATTGATTTCATCAATTCTGCGTTTGAGTGAAAACTTAAAAAAACAAAATCTAAATTTTCGTAATAAGAACAAAATTAATAAAACAACAAAAATAACAGCTCCAATTAAAATCCAAGCACCAGACGTTAAACCAAAATATGTAACTGGAACCAATCCTAACCAAATAGCAAGTCCACCAAGTCCAACACTGGTCAAGGCAGCACCAAGCCATGCCGTACCAGTCGAAACTAATGCACCCATGCCTAAAATTATTCCCCCTCCTCCAGTAATGGCAACGATAGAGGCATTGCCTGCAACAAATGCTCCTATCCATGTTGACGATAAAGTTCCTGCAATATAACTACCTGCGGCACTGGCAATCCATCCTCCTGATGAATGCAATACGGGGATGGCGATAGTTAGTGATAGCAAAGGCATGAGTTATCTCCTTCAGGGTTGTCCTGCTGGCAGAAACGCAAAGGCCATCAATAACACGCGGCGAGCAAATCTTCTTCGCCGTTAAAGCTGGACCAAGTGTATGACATCAATGGGTATTGTCAACCCTGCGCAGATGCGCGAGGGCCAGCGGTCAGATCAACAGGTCAAGCGCGTCGTTGAGGGTTTCCACCGCCCGCGCCGCGTCATTGGCGAGGGCCGCGTCCCCGTCCCCCATCAAGCCGCCCTTGCCGCCTTCGTAATGGACAATGCCGTTGCGGCGATCCCTGAGCCAGAACGCATCCCGGCTGTCGCGAGCGGCGGCAATATCCACCCCGTCGGCATCAAAAGGTCGCCCCGAAGGCTCCCGCAGGATCACGTCGAGGATCGCCGCCGCCAGCACGATAACGCTGGCGTGCATGCGCCCGTCCGCCGCCTTCAGCATCTCCCCCATCAGCAGATCGGCATGTGGGCCGAGAAAGCTGCGGGTCTTCTGAAGGCGAATAAGGGACGCAGGGTTAATCATCATTGGCAAAAGTCAGGATCGGTTCATCGACATTCAGGCTGTCGCCTTCAGAGGCGTGGATTTCCGCCACTATACCCGTGGCATCCGCCTTCAGGAGATTTTCCATCTTCATTGCCTCAATCACCGCGACGTCATCGCCAGCGGTAACGGTATCGCCTTCCTCGACCAGCAGTTTGGTCAGAAGCCCCGGCATCGGCGCCACCACCTGCATGGCCCCGGCCCCGGCTTCACGCACCGGCATCATCGCCTGGGCATCGGCGGCACGGGCGGGCAGCACCAGCACGGTGAGCTGATCAGCCGCCATGGTCATGCCGACGGTTTCCGCTGTTCGGCGGAACTGGATCTGGACCATCTCGCCATTGATGGTGCCGCTGAACAACCGCCGGTGCTGGTCCGGCCAAGCCGCAAAAGCATAGGTCATGTCCTCGATCGTGATGGTGATGTCATCCGCCACCTCGATCATCGCTGGCGTTGCGCCGTGGTCATCGTGAAGCACGAAAGACGTGTCGAGCGCGCCGCCCCCCATCATGGCGATACGGTGCATCCGGTCCGCCACCAGAAGAACCGCCAAGGCCCGCATCTGCCCCAGCGCCTCGCCAGTGGCCAGCCCCGGGGTATAGCCATCGGGGTAGGTTTCCCCGATAAAGCCTGTCGTCATGTCGCCGTTGCGGAAATCGGCATTATCGCAGACATGACGCAGGAACTGGCGGTTATGCCCCAGCCCTTCAATCACATAGCCGTCAAGGGCACTGGCAAGGCGATCAATCGCCTCAATCCGCGTCTCCCCCCAGGTGATAAGCTTGGCGATCATCGGGTCATAGAACATCGAAATCTCGCCGCCTTCGGCAATCCCGCTGTCGACGCGCACGCCCTCGCCCTGCGGCTCCTGATAACGGGTCAGGCGGCCAATCGACGGCAGAAAGCCGCGCGACGGGTCCTCGGCATAAACCCGCGCTTCCATCGCCCAGCCCTTGGGCTTGACGTCAGTTTGCGGGATGGTGAGTTTTTCACCCGCGGCGATGCGGATCATCCATTCCACCAGATCAAGCCCGTAAACCAGTTCCGTCACGGGGTGTTCCACCTGCAGGCGGGTGTTCATTTCAAGGAAATAGAAATCCTCATTCGCGCCGACGATGAACTCAACCGTACCGGCGGAACGGTAGCCGACGGCTTTCGCCAGATCGACCGCTTGCTGGCCCATGGCCTGGCGTGTCGCATCGCTGATAAACGGGCTTGGGGCCTCTTCAAACACCTTCTGGTGACGCCGCTGGAGCGAACATTCGCGCTCCCCCAGGTAGATCGTGTTGCCATGGGTATCCGCCAGCACCTGAATTTCAATATGGCGGGGGTTGGTTACAAATTTTTCAATAAACACCCGCGCGTCGCCAAAGGATGACGCCGCCTCGTTCTGGGCTTGCGGCATGCTGACCCGCAGCTCCGCTTCATCATGGGCGATGCGCATCCCCTTGCCGCCACCACCGGCGGAGGCCTTGATCATCACCGGATAGCCAATGCCTTCCGCCATCTTGGCGGCGACATCAACATCTTCAACCGCATCAGGCGTGCCCGGCACGGTGGACACCCCGGCTTTCTCGGCAATGCCTTTTGAGGTGATTTTATCCCCCATGGAGGCAATGGCGGTTTCATCAGGGCCGATGAAAACCAGCCCCGCCGCCTCAACCGCTTTGACGAACTCGGCGTTTTCTGAAAGAAAGCCAAACCCCGGGTGGATGGCTTCCGCCCCTGTGGCTTTTGCCGCCTCGATTATGGTTGCCGCCTTAAGATAGCTTTCGGCCGAAGGCGACGGGCCAATCCGCACCGCTTCATCAGCCATGGCGACATGTTCACCATTGGCGTCAGCGTCGGAATAAACGGCGACGGTGGCAATGCCCATGGCCTTGGCGGTGGTCATGATGCGGCAGGCGATTTCCCCGCGATTGGCGATAAGAATTTTTGAAAACATGGGGATTCTCCTCGCTTACAATGGCAGGTTGTCGTGCTTGCGCCAGGGGTTGGCCAGCTCTTTGTCTTCAAGCATATCAAACGCCCGGGCAATGCGGCGGCGGCTGTTGCGCGGCATGATCACGTCATCGATATACCCGCGAGCGGCCGCGACAAACGGATTGGCAAATTTCTCGCGGTATTCTTCGGTCCGTTGCTTGAGCTTGTCGGGGTCATCGACATCCTGACGGAAGATGATGCGCGCCGCGCCTTCCGGCCCCATGACGGCAATTTCCGCCGTTGGCCAGGCGTAATTGACATCCCCCCTCAAATGCTTGGAGGCCATGACATCATAAGCCCCGCCATAAGCCTTGCGGGTGATGACCGTGACTTTCGGAACCGTCGCTTCGGCATAGGCATAGAGAAGCTTTGCCCCGTGATTGATGATGCCGCCGTATTCCTGGGTCGTGCCGGGCATAAACCCCGGGACATCCACCAGCGTCAGGATGGGGATATTAAAAGCATCGGCAAAGCGCACAAATCGCGCCGCCTTGCGTGAGGCGTTGATATCAAGGCAACCCGCCAGCACCATCGGCTGATTGGCGATCACCGCCACGGAACGGCCATCAATATGGGCAAATCCGGTGATGATATTGGCGGCAAAATCCTTGTGAATTTCAAAGAAACTGTCTTCATCGACAATATGGCCAATGACATCTTTCATGTCATAGGGCGCGTTGGGGTTGGTGGGGATAATGCGGTCAAGGGCGGGCGCCGAACGATCCGCCGGATCCCGGGTGTCAAGCCGCGGGGCCATGTCACGGTTGGAAGACGGCAGATAGGCCATCAGCTCCCGCACCCCCATGATGGCGGCCACATCGTTATCAAACGACTTATGGGCAACACCGGAGGTTTTGGTATGGGTGCCAGCGCCCCCCAGTTCATCATGGGTGACGGTTTCATGGGTGACGGTTTTGACCACGTCAGGGCCCGTCACATACATATAGCTGGACCCCTCCACCATAAAGATGAAATCGGTAATCGCCGGGGAATACACAGCCCCCCCTGCGCAAGGCCCCATAATGAGGGAGATTTGCGGGATAACCCCTGAGGCGGTGGCGTTGCGCAGGAACACTTCGGCATACCCCCCAAGCGAGGCGACGCCTTCCTGAATACGCGCCCCGCCGGAATCATTCAGCCCGATGACCGGCACCCCGATCTTGATGGCCTGATCCAGCACCTTGCAGATTTTCTCGGCATGGGTTTCCGACAGTGAGCCGCCCAATACCGTGAAATCCTGCGAGAACACAAACACCGACCGGCCGTTGATCTTGCCAAAGCCAATGACAACGCCATCGCCGGGGATGATGTTGTCTTCCATGCCAAAGTCATGGCAACGGTGTTCGACAAACATATCCCATTCTTCAAAACTGCCTTCATCCACCAGCAGGTCAATCCGCTCGCGAGCCGTTAGCTTGCCTTTGCTGTGCTGGGCCTCAACACGTCGTTCACCGCCGCCTTGACGGGCGCGATTTCGGCGTTCTTCAAGCTGCTCGATAATACTGCTCATGGGACATTCTCCATTCAGGTCTTCAGCAAGGACAGGTAACGATGCGCTTCGGTCATCAGCGTGTGATGGGCCTTCAAGCGGGCGCCCGCTTCGTCATCATAACCCCATTTTTCCTGTTGCCACAATTCATCAAGCTGGGCGGCTTTGGTGATGGCATCAATCGGCTGGTGGTTTTGCGCCGCCGCCAACCCGAGGATCAGGGAGCCGCTGACGGTGACAAGGCTATGCAGCCCTGACAATTCGAAATCACTGTAGCGGTCGACATGGCCGCGCAGGGCCTGCTTGGCTTCGGGGGATTGCTCGCCGGGCATGATCCCCACAAAACAGCTCAAGCGAACATCAAGCGTGGCCTCAGCCCAGCTCAGGTACGGCTGCCAGGTCTCGTCCTGATGGTTGGCGAGCTGCTGATCACCGCCCTCACGATAACAGAGCAAATCATTGGCGCCATAATTGGCCAGCTCATCCACCACGGCGTCGCGCTGTGGGGTGACACGGTCGACCGCCGTCACCGTGAATTTGAACATCGGCATGGCATCGGGATTAATCACCTCGACCTGGGCGTCCCATTCATCACGGATCGCCACCGCAAGCGGTTCCGTCGGGGCGCGAAACACGGTGCCATTCGGGGTTTTGACATCACGGCCATCAAGCGTCACCGCAAAGCCGCCATCATCAGCTTTCATGCTGGTGGTGGTCCAGAACCGTTTCGCCGCTGGTGTCGACATTGTTAATTATCCTCAAAACAATCAGGATCAGCCGCGGAACGGAGCGCAGATGCGGCATCAAGGCCAAAGAAATCGAACACCTTCACCATATCATCGGGGATGGGGGCCGTCACTTTTTTCTGGCTTGATCCGCCGCGCCCCGTGGCGTCCAGCGTAAGCGAGGCGGCATGCAGGCAAAGCCTTGTCACGGCGTCATTCGGAAAAGCTTCGGCCCCGCCGTATTTGCCATCCCCCAGAATAGGGCAGCCGAGTTCCGCCATATGGGCGCGCAGCTGATGGGTGCGGCCGGTCTTCGGGCGCAAGGCAACAAGGCTGACGGATTTGCCCATCTGTTCAAGCACGCGGTAAAGCGTCACCGCCGGTTGGCCGTCGTCATCCACCACCATGCGTTCATGGCCTTTGCCGCCAGCTTTCAGGAGCGGCGCGTTGATCTTTCCCATGCTGATCTTCGGCACGCCTTGCAGAAGGGCAAGATAGGTCTTGTCGTGGTCATGGCGTTGAAACCCGTTGGCCAGATTGCGGGCGGTGGAGAGGTCCGTGGCGATCACCAGCACCCCGGAGGTGTCACGATCAAGGCGATGAACAAGCCGGCATTTCTCATGGTCAGCGAAGGCTTCAGCGAGGGCGCCGTCAACGTGATGCCTGGTGCCTGACCCGCCCTGGGTGGCGAGACCTGACGGCTTGTTGAGCGCAATCCAGCCCTTGCCCTTGCCGATCACCGCGCTTTTGACGGTGGCAACAACCTTGGGGTCCGCTTTTACCGCAGGTTTCCTGGCTTTTGGCGTCGCTTGCGCCGTGGCTGTGGCGGAAGCCGGGGCAGGCTCGATCTTCCTTGGCATTGTCACCACCGCGCCGGTATAAAGCCGGGCGGAGGATTTCGCCTTCAGTCCATCAAGACGGATGACCCCGCCGCGCAGGAGTTTTTCGATCCGCCCCTGATTGACATCAGGGTGGAGGCGACGAATAAACCGGTCCAGCCTTGTGCCATCATCATCAGCGGTCACGTGATGGTCGACCTTCTCAAAAGCCATGAATACCCCCTGCCAGCGCCCGCACCAGCCCCATCATCATCACAAAGCTGAGCAACGACACCACCACCGACGCCAGCGCATAGCCAAGGGCAACGCCGACCATGCCTTTTTCAACCATGCTGATCACATCCATGGAAAATGACGAAAACGTCGTCAGCGACCCGAGGAACCCCACCAGCACCAATCCCCGCAGAGGTTCAGGCATCGCCAACCCGAGGCCGATCCGCGCGTAACCACACCCCATCAAGCCACTGCCGAGCGCATTGACCAGCAAGGTCGCGGCAGGCTGGACCCCCGCCCCCCATATCGAGATGATGAGCAGAGAGGTGGCGTAACGGCACATCGCCCCAATGGCGCCCCCAAGGGCTATGGCGGTAAACATCATCATGCTGTGGTTGTACTTCAGCCGGCCCCAAATATCCAGCCCTCGAGGCGCGCTGAAGCGTCTTCCGGCGACGGCACGGGGAAGATATTTTCAGGATCATGGAGCGCGCGCAGGGCGGCGGCGGATACCGCGGCGTCAAGGTCATCATGGTCGGGCAGTTGCGTTGCCACATCAGCAACAGGGGTGGAGTGGAAATGCGCCAGCGCTGTGTTCAAGGCGTCAAGAGGAGCGGCTTTTTTCGCCGCGTCCTTGACCCCTGCCATGGTGAAATAAAGCGCCGGGTAAATTTCCACCAGGGCCAGCAGGCCAGCCTCTCGCTTGAGCCGCGCGACCTCATCTTGAGGGGTGATCGGCCAGACCCAGGCCTGCCCCGCCATATGATGCAGCAACCGCATGCCCGCCAGCGAACCTGTGCCAACACCGGCGGGGCCAACGCAATTAAAGGTCGGCGACGGGCTGCGCCCGTTGCGCGTGGCCGCCAGCTCTTCCGTGCGGCGACGACGGGATTGGTAGCGCGCCCCTTTACCGCCACGGCCATCCCGGCAATTCGGGGCGTTGTAATAAGCGCGCAACCCGGCATCCCCCCAAATGCCGCCGCCATAAAGATAGGGAGCTGATTGATTGGCCTGCTCCACCACTTCCCACAGCGCCGCCGGGGTCTGGGGGCCGCCTGCAAGCCCGGGGTAATAACCATCGCCGCCATGGGCATGGCAGAAGGCAAAATCAATCCCCGCCAGAACACGCCGACCGCCATGTTTATGCGCAAGCAGATGCGCCATCACCTGCGCCCGGCTCCAGCCTTTGGGGTGCGGCGGGGGAATAATGGTGGGGGCGGCATGGCCCGGGGCGGCTTCCGCCAGCTGGATGCCTTTCTGGTGTTCAGCCTGCCCCCCCGACCAGTCAATGCCGATAAAAAGGTCAAACCCTGTCATTCCTGCGGTTTCTCCCGACGTTTTTTATCCCACCATTCAAGGCGTTTTTTGATGTCGCGTTCAAAACCGCGTTCCACCGGTTGATAGAACACTTGCCGCGGCATGTCGTCAGGAAAACAGTTCTGGCCCGAAAACCCGTCAGCGGTGTCATGGTCATAGACATAGCCATCGCCATAGCCGAGGTCTTTCATCAGCCCGGTGGGGGCGTTCAGGATATGTTTTGGCGGCATCAGTGAGCCGGTGTCACGCGCCGCCCGCATCGCCGCTTTGAAGGCCGTGTAAGCGGCGTTTGATTTCGGCGCCGTCGCCAAATACAGCACCAGCGCCGCCACCGCCAGCTCGCCTTCAGGGGAGCCAAGACGTTCATAAGAGTTCCAGGCTGAAATCGCGTGATTAAGCGCTTCGGGTTCCGCCAGCCCGATATCTTCAGACGCGAACCGCACCAGCCGCCGCAGAATATAGCGGGGGTCCTCCCCCCCGACGAACATTCGCGCCAGCCAATAAAGCGCGGCGTCAGCGTCGGATGACCGCAAGGATTTATGCAAGGCCGACATCAGGTTGTAATGCTGGTCACCGGCGCGATCAAACGCCGCCGCCCGTTGCGACAACACCTTTGTCAGTTCATCAGGCGAAATAGCGGCTTCGCCGTCATTTTGCTGCGCCAATACCGTTTCCACCATATTGAGAAGGTATCGCCCGTCGCCATCGGCCATGGCTTTCATGGCGGCGCGGGCGTCATCATCAACATTGATCTTTCGCCCCTCCCCTTCTTCAGCGCGGGAGATCAGGCGGTCAAGGGCGGCGTCATCAAGACGGTTCAACACCAGCACCTGACAACGCGACAACAGCGCGCCATTAAGGGCAAAGCTGGGGTTTTCCGTCGTCGCCCCCACCAGCGTCACCCGCCCGTCCTCGACATGGGGCAGCAGCCCGTCCTGCTGGGCCTTGTTGAAACGGTGAACTTCATCGACAAACAACAACGTGCCTTCGCCCAGCATCCCCCGTTCATCCGCCCGCGCAAAGACCTTGCGCAGTTCCGCCACGCCGTCAAATACCGCTGACACCGGTTCAAACGCCAGTCCGGCTTGCGCCGCCAGCAATCGCGCGATGGTGGTTTTACCTGTGCCCGGCGGCCCCCAGAGGATCAGCGATGGCATCATCTGCCCGGATTTTGCCGCCTCAACCATCCGCTTTAACTTGCCGTCAGCCCCCAGCAGGTGGTCCTGCCCTGTCACATCATCAAGACGCAGGGGACGCAAGCGTTCGGCCAGCGGTTTCTGGCGTTTGGCGTCAAAAAGTGAAGAAGATGGCGGCGTCATGGGGATAGTATTCCATTTCCCGGGCGGAATTTCCATAGGGGATGCGCAGGGGGTTACGGAAAACAGCAGGCGAAATCCAGGCATGAAAAAAGGCCGGAACACCGGCCTTTGATCAATCACATGGGAAACCGGATTAAGCGGCGGTTTCTTCCGTTGGCATGTCGTCTTCCATGACGGGACCGGAGTCCTGACCGCGGGCATCTTCGTCACGATCAACAAATTCAATGACAGCCATGGCGGCGGCATCACCATAACGGAAGCCGGCCTTGATGACGCGGGTGTAGCCACCGGGGCGATCCGCGTAACGGGTCGCCAGCACGTCAAACAGCTTGGTGACCATGTCATTGTCACGCAGACGGGCAAAAGCCAGACGACGGGCATGCAGGTCACCGCGCTTGCCAAGGGTGATCAGACGCTCAACAACGGGACGCAGCTCACGGGCTTTGGCCAGGGTGGTCACGATCTGCTCATGCTTGATGAGAGCCTGTGACATGTTGCGGAACAGCATCTGGCGATGTTGTGAAGTGCGGTTCAGTTTACGACCGGACATACGATGGCGCATTATAAGTCTCCTATACTCGCACTGGACCTAGTAAGGTTCATCCAGGCGCTTGGCCATTTCTTCAATGTTTTCTGGTGGCCAGTTGGGAACATCCATGCCGAGCTCAAGGGTCATTGTTCTCAGCACTTCTTTAATTTCATTCAGTGATTTACGGCCGAAATTCGGAGTCCGGAGCATTTCCGGTTCGGTCTTCTGGACGAGATCACCAATGTAAACGATATTGTCGTTCTTCAGGCAATTTGCCGAACGAACAGAAAGTTCCAGTTCATCCACTTTCTTGAGCAAGTTCCGGTTGAACGGAATGTCATCAGGCTCATCGACCTGGGTCGCGGCTGAAGGCTCTTCGAAGTTGATCATCGGCTGGAGCTGGTCCTGCAGGATGCGGGCGGCGAAAGCCACGGCATCATCAGGCTTGACCGTGCCGTCGGTTTCGAGGCTCAGGATCAGCTTGTCAAAGTCCGTGCGCTGGCCAACACGAGTGTTTTCCACCTTATAGGCGACCTGACGCATGGGCGAGTAAATCGCGTCAATCGGGATCAGGCCGATAGGGCTGTCTTCGGACCGGTGCGCAGAGGCAGGAACATAGCCGGAGCCGGTTTCAACCGTCAGTTCAGCGTTCAGCTCGGCGCCCTGATCAAGGGTGCAGATGACATGGTCAGGGTTCATGATCTCAACACCGCCAACGACGTTGATCATGCCTGCGGTCACGGTGCATGGGCCTTCGGCGCTCAGCCGCAGACGCTTGGGGCCTTCAATGCTCATCTTAACAGCGATGCCCTTAAGGTTCAGCACCATGTCGGTGACATCTTCACGAACACCAGGGATTGAGGAGAACTCATGCAGCACGCCCTGAACCTGAATGGAGGTGATGGCGGCGCCCTGAAGTGACGACAGAAGAACACGACGCAAAGCGTTGCCGACGGTGACCCCGAACCCGCGTTCAAACGGTTCAACCGTGATGGTCGCCTTGTTCGGGTTTTCATCGGCAATAGCGACGTTGGTGTTTTCGGGCTTTTTCAATTCCTGCCAATTCTTTTCAATCATGGCGATTTCCCTTCGAAATTAATCCCCCGCACACGCGGGACTTGAGGCGACGTGAGGTTGTGGTTAAACCCGACGACGCTTGCGTGGACGGCAACCGTTATGAGGGATCGGCGTAACATCACGAATAGAGGTGATGTTGAACCCTACGGCCTGCAGTGCGCGCAAAGCAGATTCGCGACCCGTGCCAGGACCACGCACCTGAACGTCAAGTGTCTTCATGCCATGCTCAATAGCTTTCTTGCCGGCATCTTCTGCAGCGAGCTGGGCGGCATAAGGGGTGGACTTGCGTGAACCCTTAAAGCCCATGCCACCAGCAGATGACCATGAAATGGTATTGCCCTGAACATCAGTGATGGTGATCTTGGTGTTGTTGAACGATGCGTTAACGTGGGCGACACCGTTGCTGATGTTTTTCTTCTCGCGGCGACGAACGCGTGCTTGTGAAGGCTGCTTTGCCATAAATGCTCTCCTAACCGAAAAGGGTTATTTCTTCTTGCCAGCGATGGCTTTAGCCGGGCCCTTACGGGTACGGGCGTTGGTGTGGGTACGCTGACCGCGAACAGGCAGGTTACGGCGGTGGCGCAGACCACGAAGACAACCCAGATCAAGGTAACGCTTGATGGCCATTGAGGTTTGACGACGCAGATCACCTTCAACGAGGAAATCCTCATCGATGATGTCGCGGATACGAGTCAGTTCATCTTCGGTCAGATCATTGACACGGCGTTCTTCGGTCAAGCCGGCGCGCGCGCAGATCTTATTGGCCGAAGTATGACCAATACCATGAATATAGGTAAGGGCAATTTTTACCCTCTTTTTAGTCGGTATGTTGACACCAGCAATACGAGCCACTGCCCTCTCCTTTTATCAAAACGACGTTTTCCGTCTCGCCCAACGCTAAACCCCCTTGAGTGAGGGAAAACGAATTATAATGCGACACAAGTTTCAGTCAACCAGTCAGTTTGCCTGACCCCCAAGAATTTCATCAATTGCCGCGGCGACATCTTCGATAGCCATCATGCCGTCAACAACACTCATATTACCCTTTGCACGATAGTGCGGCAGAATTGGCGCCGTGCTGTCGTGGTAAACTTTAAGACGCTTGGTCAAGACTTCAGCGTTATCATCACTGCGGGCGCCGCCGGTTTCCTTGGCGCGGGTTTCAATCCGCGCGAACAAGGCCGCTTCGTCGACCTGGATTTCGATCACGTGATCGATCCCGAGGTTCATTTCCGCCAGCATCGCATCAAGCCCTTCGGCCTGCGCCACCGTGCGGGGGAAACCGTCAAGGATCACGCCATTGGCGCATTCATCGCTCATCAGGCGTTCACGGATCATCCCGAGAATAATATCATCGGCAACCAGATCCCCGGCGTCCATGATGGCTTTCGCCTTCAGGCCAAGCTCGGTGCCGTCCTGAATAGCCTGACGGAGCATATCCCCCGTCGACAATTGCACCAGGCCACGGTCATTGACCAGCTTTTCCGCCTGCGTGCCTTTACCCGCACCTGGCGGGCCAAGCAGAATAATATTCATCGTTTCTTACCCCGGAGGTTTGATTTCTTCACAAGGCCTTCGTATTGATGCGCCATCATATGTGACTGGATCTGGGTCACGGTATCGAGCGTGACCGTCACCACAATCAGCAGGCTGGTGCCGCCGAAATAGAACGGCACGCTGTACTGGCTGATCAGGATTTCCGGCAGAATACATACCGCCGACAGATAGATCGCCCCAAGAACCGTCAGACGCGTCAGCACGTAATCAAGGTAATCGGCGGTCGGCTGGCCAGGACGAATGCCCGGGACATAGCCGCCGTAACGACGAAGGTTTTCCGAAGTTTCTTCAGGGTTAAACACAATCGCGGTGTAGAAAAACGCGAAGAAAACGATCAACCCGATGTAAACAGCAAGGTAAAGCGGCTGGCCGCGCCCAAGCAATGCGTTCAGCGTCACCAGCCAGCTGGCGCCACCATCCGCGCTTGACGTCAGGTTGATGATCGACACTGGCATCAGCAGAAGCGATGACGCGAAAATCGGCGGGATCACCCCAGGAACGTTGATCTTCAGCGGAAGGTGTGAAGCTTCGCCACCAAACATCTTGTTGCCCATCTGGCGCTTCGGGTACTGGATCAGGATGCGGCGCAGGGACCGTTCGATGAAAACGATCAGCGCAATGACGCCAATGGCCATAACCATCAGGAACATGATCAGGACAGGCGACAGGGCGCCGGTGCTGCCAAGCTCAAACGTGCCCGCAAGAGCAACAGGAAGGTTCGCCACAATACCGGAGAAAATAATCAGGGAGATGCCGTTACCGACGCCGCGGGCGGTGATCTGTTCACCCAGCCACATCAGGAACATGGTGCCGCCCAGGAGGGTGATCACCGTCGTCAGGCGGAAGAACATGCCAGGGTCAATGACAACACCATTGGCGGCTTCAAGACCGACGGAAATGCCGTAGCCCTGAACAGCGGCCAGAATAACCGTCAGGTAGCGGGTGTATTGGTTGATCTGCTTGCGGCCGGCTTCGCCATCTTTCTTCAACGCTTCAAGCGTCGGGATGATGGCGGTCATCAGCTGCATGATGATCGATGCGGTAATATACGGCATGATCGTCAGGGCGAAGATCGTCATCCGCCCGAGCGAACCGCCGCTGAACATGTCAAACATGCCCAGGATACCGGCGGAATTGCGGCTGAAAATATCAGCCAATGCGGTGGGGTCAATGCCGGGAACCGGGATATATGTCCCGAGGCGATACACAATCAGTGCAAGCACAGTGAAAAGAAGACGCTGCTGGAGGTCAGATGCCTTCGAGAAAGCTTCCATGCCCATGCTGGGGGCCATCTTTTCAGGTGTGCGTGCCATGATTATTCGCTGTCCTTAGCCTTGGCCGGAGCCGTGGTGGTGACGGAACCGCCCGCTTTTTCGACCGCCGCGATCGCGGAAGCCGAAGCGCCGGCAACTTCGATGGTCAGCTTGGCGGAAATTTCACCATTGCCGAGCAGACGAACACCGTCTTTGGCTTTGGTGACAAGACCAGCCGCCTGAAGGGCCGCCACATCAACGGTCTTTTTCGCGTCGAGCTTTTTGTTGTCAACAGCCGCCTGCAGGGTGCCGACATTGATGACGACATATTGCTTGCGGAAAATGTTGTTGAAACCGCGCTTTGGCAGGCGACGGTGAATAGGCATCTGGCCGCCCTCAAAGCCATAGATGGACACGCCTGAACGCGCCTTCTGACCTTTGTGACCTGAACCAGAGGTTTTACCAGTACCGGAACCGATACCACGACCGACACGCTTGCGGGTTGCGCGCGCGCCGTTGTTGTCTTTGATCTCATTGAGTTTCATAGCAAATACTCCCGGAAACTCTATTGCGCTTCATCAACGCGGACATGGTGAGCTACTTTGTTGATCATGCCGCGGATTGATGGTGTATCTTCGAGATCCCGTGTCCGGCCGATCTTGTTCAGACCAAGCCCGACCAGAGTGGCCTTCTGGTCAGATTTACGACCAATTGGACTACCGGTTTGGGTCACTCGCACTGTTGCTTTCGCTGCCATACCTAATTTCCTTTACTATGCTTCGGCGTTTTCAGCCTGATCAGCGTCTTTGTCACGGCGGTTGCCGAGAATATCACCGATCCGCTTGCCCCGCTTGGCGGCAACAGAGCGCGGGGCCTGAATACCGGAAAGAGCGGCAAAAGTTGCCTTGATCATGTTGTGGGGGTTGGATGTCCCGATGGATTTTGCGACGATATCCTGAATGCCGAGGGTTTCAAAAACCGCACGCATTGGACCACCAGCAATGATACCGGTACCCGCAGGGGCTGAACGCAGAACCACGTGACCGGCGCCGAAATGGCCTTCGATGTCATGGTGCAGGGTGCGGCCATCACGAAGGGGAACGCGGATCATGTTGCGCTTGGCGGCTTCGGTAGCCTTGCGGATCGCTTCAGGCACCTCACGGGCTTTACCGGAACCAAACCCGACGCGGCCTTTTGCGTCACCGACAACGACCAGAGCGGCAAAGCCGAAACGACGACCACCCTTAACCACCTTGGCGACACGGTTAATGCCAACGAGTTTATCAATCAGTTCAGGTTCTTCACGCTGATTGTCGCGATTTTGTCTGTCTTGACGAGCCATGAAGACCTCCTAGAATTCCAGGCCAGCTTCACGTGCGGCTTCTGCCAATGCACGGACGCGGCCATGATAAATGTAACCACCACGGTCGAAAACCACGGTCGAAATACCAGCTTTTTTCGCACGCTCGGCAATGATCCCGCCGATCATGCTGGCGGCGGCAATGTTGCCCCCGGCCTTGACCTTGTCGCGGACATCCTTGTCGAGGGTTGAAGCGGACACAAGGGTTACCCCTTTGGCGTCATCAATAACCTGCGCGTAAATGTTCTGAGAAGTACGGTGTACCGACAGGCGCAGCTTGCCACCCGCCCGTTGGGACAGGGCGTAACGGTTGCGCTTGCGGCGGCGAATAAAGAGTTCTTTGGACGAAATCATAGGTGCCTCTACTTCTTCTTGCCTTCTTTACGCAGGATCTGCTCGCCTTCGTAACGAACGCCTTTGCCCTTGTAAGGCTCAGGTGGACGCTTGGCGCGAACTTCAGCTGCGAACTGGCCAAGGACTTCTTTGTTGAAGCTGGACAGGTTAACTTGCGTGTTGTTTTCGACTGAACAGGACACTTCCGAAGGAATTTCCATTTCAACCGGATGACTGAACCCAAGGTTAAGGGCAAGCTTGTTGCCTTGAACAGCGGCACGATAACCAACACCGTGAATGGTCAGGTTCTTGGTGAAGCCGGTGGAAACACCGGTCACCATGTTGTTGACCAGGGCGCGTGCCGTGCCCCAAAGAGCGCGGGACTTGCCGGTGTTGTTCATCGGCTTAACAATCGCTTCGTCGTCAGCAATGTTCATCTCAACCAGTGGCGGCAGGGGCTTGGTCAGCTCACCTTTCGCGCCTTTGGCCGAAACAATACCATCAGCCAGGCTCAGGGTAACACCACTCGGGATTTTAATCGGGCTTCCGCCTACTCGTGACATCCGCGCCTCCCTAGAATACGTGGCAGAGAATTTCCCCGCCCACCTTGGCTTCACGGGCTTCAAGGTCAGACATGACGCCGCGTGGGGTTGAAAGAATTGCGATACCAAGACCGTTATAGACCCGGTTCAGGTCTTTGATCTTTGAATACACCCGGCGACCCGGACGGGACACACGGTGAATTTCAGAGATAACCGGCAGGCCATCATGGTACTTCAGCTGGATGTGCAGCTCGGAAATACCGGGACGAACCTCCACACTGGAATAATCGCGAATGTAACCTTCACGCTTCAGCACGTCGAGGACGTTGCTGCGGAAGCGGGAAGCGGGGCTGTTGACAATATCCTTACGGGCGCTTTGGCCGTTGCGGATGCGTGTCAGCATATCACCAAGAGGATCACTCATCGTCATTTTTCTACTCCTCCCTGTTTACCAGCTTGACTTAACAACACCAGGGACCTGACCAAATGAGGCCAGATCGCGCAGGGCGATACGGGACATACCCAGTTTACGGTAATAACCGCGCGGACGACCGGTAACCTGACAACGGTTACGCAGACGGATCTTGGCGGAATTCCGTGGCATTTGGGCCAGCTTCAGGTTGGCCTGAAACCGTTCTTCAATCGGCAGCGACCGATCCATAACAATTGCCTTAAGGCGAGCGCGGCGGGAGGCATTGCTGCTCACCGTCTTCGCACGCTTGAGGTTCTTATCAATAGCGCTTTTTTTAGCCATTACTCTATCCTCGCCTTAGCTTGTGAATGGGAACTGGAAGTTGCGAAGGAGTTCGCGAGCTTCGTCGTCAGTCTTGGCAGATGTCACCACGATGATGTCCATGCCGCGGACGCTGTCGACCTTATCGTAATCCACTTCCTGGAAAACGATCTGCTCTTTAAGACCCATGGAATAGTTGCCACGGCCATCAAAGCTCTTCGGGTTGAGGCCACGGAAGTCACGGACACGTGGCAGGGCAATATTGACCAGACGATCCATGAATTCAAACATACGCTCACGGCGCAGGGTGACTTTGCAACCAACCGGCATGCCTTCACGAAGTTTGAAGGCCGCTACCGCTTTTTTGGCACGGGTAATTACAGGCTTCTGGCCAGTGATGGCAGAAAGTTCCTGAGCCGCCGCATCAACTTTCTTGGAGTCGCGAACACCTTCGCCAACACCCATGTTGATTACGATTTTCTCAAGACGGGGCACCTGCATTTCGTTGGTGTACCCGAACTTTTCCATCATTGCTGGTCGAACAGCCGTCGCATAATGCTCTTCTAGACGCGTTTTCATCTCAGCTTCCTTTGTTAACCGATAGCTTTGCCGGAACGGCGCGCTACACGGGTTTTGTTGCCATCCTTATCCATCTCATAACCAACACGGGTGGCTTTCCCGCTGTCAGGATCAATCAGGGCGACGTTAGAAATGTGAAGTGGGGCTTCTTTCTTCTCGATGCCGCCAGGGCCAGCCTGGGAGGCCCGAACATGCTTGGTCACCATGTTGACGCCTTGCACAAGGACCCGGCTTTCAGCACGACGAACTTCAACCACTTCGCCAGTTTTGCCTTTTTCACGACCGGTGGTCACAACAACCTGGTCGCCTTTTTTGATTTTGAACTTCACAGCCATTACAGCACCTCCGGTGCGAGCGAAACAATCTTCATGAACTTCCGCGACCGCAGCTCACGAGTGACAGGCCCGAAGATACGGGTGCCGATCGGCTCGTTGGACTGGTTAATCAGAACAGCGGCATTGCGATCAAAACGGATCACGGTGCCATCTGGGCGTTTGATTTCGCTGGCGGTGCGAACGATAACGGCGCGATGCACGTCACCCTTCTTCACACGACCGCGCGGAATAGCTTCTTTGATGGACACAACGATCACGTCGCCAACGGCGGCCACGGTACGGCCACTCCCACCAAGGACCTTGATGCACTGAACACGGCGAGCGCCGGAGTTGTCAGCAACATCAAGATTAGTCTGCATCTGAATCATAATGTAATCTCCCGCTCGTCCTTAGTTGGCGTCATCATAGATGACGGCATAGGATTTTGACTTAGAGATCGGTGGGCATTCTTCGATGCGAACGCGATCACCAATCTTGAAGCGGTTTTCAGCATCATGAGCAGAAAACTTCTTCGACTTTGAAATGAACTTTTTGTACAGCGGGTGCATCAAGCGACGTTCCACTTTAACGACAACAGTTTTGTCGCCCTTGTCGCTTACGACTACACCTTGAAGGATACGTTTTGGCATAATCTATACTCCCTTACGCGCTGGCTGTGGCTTTTTCAGCCAATACCGTTTTCACACGGGCGATTTCACGACGAACCGTGCGCATCCGGGCTGGGTTTTCCAGCTGGCCGGTGGCGCCTTGGAAACGCAGGTTATAGGCCTCTTTCTTGAGGCTTACAAGCTGGGTCTTCAGCTCGTCTGGCGTCTTCGCGCGCAGATCTTGTGCTTTTACCGTTGCCATGAATAACTCCTATTCGCCCAGACGGCGGACAACTCGGGTGTCGAGCGGAAGCTTGGCGGAAGCCAGTTTCAGCGCTTCGGTGGCGAGATCGCCAGCAACACCGTCAATTTCAAACATGATGCGACCAGGCTTGACGCGAGCCACCCAAAATTCAGGGTTACCCTTACCTTTACCCATACGCACTTCAGCAGGCTTGGATGAGACCGGCACATCAGGGAATACCCGGATCCAGACTCGGCCGGCACGGCGCAGGTGACGTGTGATCGCACGACGTGCAGCTTCGATCTGGCGGGCCGTCACGCGAGCCGGTGACGTGGCCTTCAGCCCGAAGGCGCCAAAGTTCAGCTGAGTCCCGCCTTTTGCATTGCCGTGAATCCGGCCCTTATGCGCTTTGCGGAATTTGGTACGTTTTGGTTGAAGCATATCTACTCCCCCTCACTTACGATGCGTTGCGCGGAGCAGGAGCGGATTGCTGCTCTGCGAGGCGCTTATCTTGAGCCATTGGATCCTGGACCATGACTTCGCCCTTGAAGACCCAAACCTTGACGCCGCATGCCCCATAAGTGGTGTGGGCAGTGGCTTCACCGTAATCGACTTCAGCACGCATGGTGTGAAGCGGCACGCGGCCTTCGCGATACCATTCGGTGCGGGCGATTTCAGCACCGCCAAGACGACCGGCACAGTTGATCCGGACGCCAAGTGCGCCAAGGCGCATGGCGGATTGAACGGAACGCTTCATGGCGCGGCGGAAAGCAACACGACGTTCGAGCTGCTGGGCGATGCTTTCAGCCACCAGCTTGGCGTCGATTTCAGGCTTCCGCACTTCAACAATGTTGAGGCTGACTTCAGAACCAACACGCTTGGTCAGGTCAGCGCGCAGGGTTTCAATATCGGCGCCTTTCTTACCAATGATCAGGCCGGGACGACCGGCGTAAATGGTGATGCGGGCACGGCCAGCGGGACGTTCGATCACGACACGGCTGATGGCAGCGGCCTTCAGGCGTTCCATCAGGTGTTCACGAAGTTCACGGTCCTGATGAAGCAGCGTCGCGTAATTGCGGTCAGCGTACCAGCGTGAATCCCAGGTGCGGTTAATACCGAGGCGGAAACCGATTGGTTTAATTTTCTGTCCCATTAGGCGCTCTCTTTCTCAGATACAACGATGGTGAGGTGCGCAAATGGCTTCAGGATCCGGGCGCCGCGGCCACGTGCGCGAGCACGGAAACGCTTCATCACCAGACCTTTACCGACATGCGCTTCACGAACAACCAGACGATCAACGTCGAGCGAATGGTTGTTTTCAGCGTTTGCGATGGCCGACTGCAGGGCCTTTTTCACATCAATGGCGATACGGCGGCGGGAGAACGACAGGGTGGCCAAAGCCTTGTCTGCCTTCTGACCGCGAATAAGGCCAGCAACTTCATTCAGTTTTTGCGGGCTGACGCGAAGGTTGCGCACAACTGCGCGAGCTTCGTTATCGGCCAGGCTGCGTGGTTTTGCTTGTTTACCCATAATGTGACCCTATCGCTTCGATTTCTTGTCTGCGGCGTGACCGTAGTAGGTGCGGGTTGGTGCAAATTCACCAAACTTGTGACCATGCATGTCTTCCGTCACTGAGACAGGAATATACTTGTTGCCGT
>JAGWAQ010000149.1 GCA_021296375.1 Alphaproteobacteria bacterium | reverse complement strand
GCATCCATATTCTTTTCATACAGAATATCGCCGCTTTCATAATCCATCATGATGACGAATTCCGACGGCGTCAGAATCTCAGCCGAAGCCGGCGTCAGCCCCGGAATCATCACCGGAATCATCACTGGAAGTATCGCCGCAAGGGCCACCGCTGCCGCCCGATTAAAGCGCTTCACGGCACCACCTGATGACGAAAGGGAAAAACGTGTTGGAAACGGCATGTCAATAAACCTCTTTTCTGTACGGTCTATAGGGCATTAAAGGGTATTTATGGTCAAATCATGACCTGGTTATTCCAGCACAATCTTGGCGCTGTTGAACCCCCGGCGGATGACATCCAGCAAAATCTCGTCGGCATCAGCGACATTCTGGACCGGGCCAATCCGCACGCGGTGGATAAGCTTGCCGTCATCATCAAAAGACGAAATATTGACATTGCCAACGCCATTGACCTTTGATTTCACCACTTCGGCGTTGCTCAGCTCACCGAAAGCCCCCACCTGAATAAAGATGTTGGTGTCAACAGGCGCCAGCTCGATGATCTCTGTTGTGCGGTTGGATGAGATCAGGTCAATCGCTGAAACCGTTTCGGTTTTTTTCTTTTTCACCTTGCCTTTCGACGTCAGGGAAACCGAAGGCACCGCCGCCGCGGTGGTTTCAGGCAAGGCGGAAACGTTCTGGCCAAGTGACGGGAAACGCCCTTCTTTGGCTTCGCGCTCAAGCCGCAGGCTTTCTTCCGCCAGAATCTGGACCCGAACCCGGGCGATCCCCTGCTTTTTAAAGCCGAGCAATCGCGCCGCTTCCCGCGACAGATCAATAATCCGTCCCGAGACAAAAGGCCCGCGATCATTTATCCGCACCACCAGTGAACGGCCGTTCTCAAGATTGATGACCCGCACCGCCGAAGGCATCGGCAAGGTCTTGTGGGCGGCGGAAACAACCTCCGGGTCGAAAATCTCGCCATTGGCGGTGAGCTTGCCCGCGAACTCGTCCCCATACCATGAGGCAATGCCGGTTTCGTCGTAATTCAGGTTGCGTTCCGGGTAATACCAGATGCCCTTGACCTCATACGGATTGCCGATTTTATAGCGCGGTTCCGCCACCACCGTGCCTGATGACCCGCGGGATTTCTTGGCCAGGTCAACCGCCACCTCAATGGCGGAACACCCTGTTAACAACAATGCAAAAACAGACAGTAAAAAAAACGAGCGCATCACTTACCTCATGCTGTCAGCAAGCGTGCCAACGGCAATAGCAAAGTAGTTGGACCGGTTCCATCGCAGGATGGATTCAAAATTCTTGTAGACAAGATAGGAGGGGCCATCGACGCCGCCAGGCATCACCAGACGGGCCTGAATATTGCGCGTCGGAAGCGCCGTTCCATCCTCGCGGGTAATGCCCAGCTCCGCCCATTCATTAAGGCCTTTCCAGGTCTTGCTGTCATGCAGCTCCATGGCATTGGCGCGGCTTGCCGCCCCGCTTTCCGGCAAGGTGACCTTGCGCCCCCAGGTCAGGTCATTGCGCCAGCCCGCGCGCTTCAGGTAATTCGACGCCGAGGCGAAAACATCGGCCTGGGTGCCCCAGATATCCTGGCGGCCGTCGCCGTCATAATCCTGCGCGTATTGATTGAAAGAGGACGGCATGAACTGGCTTTGCCCCATGGCCCCGGCCCAACTGCCTTTCATGTTATCGGCAGAAACATGGCCTTCCTCGATGATGCGCAAGGCATGATGCAGCTCTTTGCGGAAATACGCCGACCGGCGGCCATCATAAGCAAGGCTGGCCAGTGCCGGCACCACATCGAACCCGCCCAGAACACGCCCGAAATCGGTTTCAATGCCCCAGAGCGCCACCACAAAACGCGGCTGAACGCCGTATTTTTCGCCGATTTCCTCAAGCAAATCTTTGTGCTTTTCAAACCGGGCCTTGGCGCGGTTCTTGCGGGATTGCGGCACCACGCGGTCAAGATATTCATCAAAAGTCAGGGTGAACTCAGGCTGTTTGCGGTCAAGCTCGATGACCCGCGGGATGGGCTTAATGCCTGTCAAGGCGGCATCAAGGGTGGCGGCGCTGATGCCTTTATCGGCCGCTTCGGCGCGCAACTCAAGGAGCCAGTCGTCAAAACTCTGCTCAGACGCCGAGGCGCCGGAGACCTGCCCGAAGCTCATCACGGCCAGCACGGCCGCGACTAATCCTGTTCTGGCTAATTCTGTTTTGGCTAATCCTGTTTTGGCCAAGCCTGTTATAAATCTGCTTAATTTAGCCATGGCAACAGCCCCCGCGTGAATAATTCAGAATGAAATGACACTATCCCCAAGCCTTGCGCAAGACAACAGGAAACATCACTTCAGGGCGCTAAAATCGACCTCGGATTTCATAGATATGGGGGGTCAATCAGATCAGGAAAACCAGATAGAGGATGACCGGCACCGTAAACGTCGCCACCACGGTGCTGGCCAAAATCGCTGAGGCGGTGCGGCCAGAATAAGCGTCATAGACCTGCGACAGCATAAAGACATTGGCGGCAACCGGCAGGCAGGCGGAGATAATGGCGACCTTGATCCACAGCTCGTCCTGGCCGGGAATAAGAAGGAACATCGCCGCCACCAGCAGCGGATGGGCCACCAGCTTGATGATGGTGATGGCGCTGATTTCCCTGAACGCGGCGCGGATCGGCTGGCCGTAAACCGTCGCCCCAAGGGCAAACAACGCCGCCGGGGCCGCCCCGCCTGCCAGCAGCAGCACAAATCGTTCCGCCACCAGCGGCAAACTCAGCCCCGACGCGGCGAACAACAGCCCCGCCACCACCGCTTGCAGCAAGGGGTTCTTGACCATGGTCATCAGGATACGGGAGATAATGGTCAGGGGGCTGCCGCCTTCCCCGGAGACAAAAAACGCCGTCATCCCCAGCAGCACTATCGTATCGGAAAATAACATCAGCCCCATGGGCAGCGCCGCCTCTTCGCCAAACGCCAGGATCACCAGCGGAACCCCCATGTACCCGTAATTCGGATAAGCGGTATTCAGCCCGAATATCCCGCCTTCGTTGCGGGTCAGGCCAAACACCCCCCGCGCCATCAACCCGCTCAGGCCGAAGACAAGGATCGTCACCAGCTCATATCGCCACAGAAAGCCGAAGTTGAAGAACGCCGCCGGGTCATTGCTGGCCACATGATAGAACATGAAAGGCGGCAGGGTGATGAAAAACGCGAATTTTGAGATCAGCCTTGCGCCATCGTCATCACAAAAGCGGACAAGACGGGCCCCGAAACCCAAAAAGATCAAGCCGAAAAACGGGATGGAGATGGCGAGAACGTCAAGCATTGTTATGACTTAACCCAATCCTGATGATGGGGAAAGGGCTTTCCTTGAGCGGAAGCGGGGGACGGCGAAAAAAGATCATGGTTTTGCCAAAACGTGGCTTTATTTTCCGAAACCGCGGTGCTATGACTATGGCCGTTGAACGCTCAACAGCGGATGGGTGGCAGAGCGGTTGAATGCACTGGTCTTGAAAACCAGCAAGGGTGAAAGCCCTTCGTGGGTTCGAATCCCACCCCATCCGCCACTTTCCTGAACTTCTTGTTTCCAGAAAACTTTTTGTTTCCAGCACTTCTCATTTCCTGAACTTCGTGTTTCCTGAACTTCTCATTTCCAGGAATTCTTGCGGCCTGTCCGCCACCTCACGCCGCTACCCGTCGCCGCCACCCATGCCCTTCCCGCGTCATCAGGCGCCGGGCCTTGCCCTGCCTTGGGGGTGATGTTTTTGCTTTGCGGGGTGACGTTTTCCGCGCTGGATGTTCGACGTTTTTGTTGTGAGAATAACCCCAAGATCGCGGTGTTTTTGATGAGCTGAATTCAACACACGTTAATGTGATGAAGTGTTACCGTTATACATGCTTGTGAATTTGGTTGAATTGATAAACTCTCGCTATAAATCCCGGCGGAAATTTGCTGAAGCGCTCGGCATTGATCCCGGGCACCTGTCGAATATCATCAATGAAAAGACCAAGATGCCCTCCGCCTGGCTGTTGAA
>JAGWAQ010000148.1 GCA_021296375.1 Alphaproteobacteria bacterium | reverse complement strand
CAAACGTCAGGCGAATGACCGTCGTGACCCCGAGCGCCGCCAGAAAATCGATCTTGTCGCGCTCATCGGTCAGGGCAAAGCCGTCGGCGCCGGGGTTGAAAAACCGCCGCGGATGAGGGCTGAAGGTGATCACCGCTGGCATCAGCCCGCTGTCTTTTGCGCCGGTCACCGCCGCGCTGATCAACGCCTGATGGCCACGATGCACGCCATCAAAATTGCCAATGGCAGCGGCAAAGTTGCCATTGGCGGTGGCAAAATTACCATTGGCGGTGGCAAAATTACCATTGGCGGTGGCAAAATCACCATTGGACAGCGGCGCGTCCCCGATGGCCCAGTCGATCACCGTCACGGCGGGCGCCTGATCATGCGAAGCGGCAGTATATGCAGAGGAAAAAGACATGAGTATCCGTGGTCGAGTATCCGTCGTCAGCGTCAGATGCGGGTGGGTTGAAAAACTTTGTTCTAAGGCCGTTGATTTAGCAAAATTGGAAAGGTTTTACTACTGGTTTCAACGCCTGCAAGCAGATTAACTGCACCGCTGTTCCGTCACGGTCAGCATTGCCCAACGAGCTGGAGTCTGGCAGGATGGAAGCCTGATCATGGCCCGCCAGCCTGCCCGCCGCTTGCCCGCCAGCTAAAAGGAAAAGACCAATGGACCTGCCGTTCCTGAATGAACTGACCACTTCCGCCAATTATGAGGCATTGTTGACCTTCATGGGCAATCTTTTATCCGGCATTATTATTCTGGTGCTGGGGGTGGTGGTCAGCCGCCGGATCGCGGCGGCCATCCGCAAGAATCTCGGGCGGATGTCAAGATTTGACCCCACGCTGGTGCCGCTGGTGGCATCGCTCGCCCGTTACGCGGTGTTGATTATCGCGCTGGTGGCGATGCTCGGCAGTATCGGGATTCAAACGACCTCGATCATCGCTGTTCTGGGTGCCGCTGGCCTGGCGATTGGCCTTGCGCTGCAAGGCACGTTATCCAATGTCGCGGCGGGGGTGATGCTGTTGTTCCTGCGGCCATTTCAGGCCGGGGACTGGATCGAAACCGGGGCAAATTCCGGCACGGTCACGGAAATCGGACTGTTCACCACCATCATCACCACTTTTGACAATGTTTTTATTTCGGTTCCCAATTCGGCGATCTGGGGGGCCTGGGTGATCAATCATTCCCGCAACAACACCCGCCGCATGGATATTGATATCGGCATCGCCTATTCGACTGATCTTGACCATGCTGAACAATCCCTGCTCAAGCTGGCGAAAGACCCGCGGGTGCTGACGGACCCGGAACCGCGCTTTCTGGTGGTTAATTTTGGCGACAGTGCCATCACTGTCCGGTTGCGTCTTTACGCCAATAATGATGTCTACTGGGACCTCTATTGGGACATGATGCGCCAGGTCAAGCCAGTGCTTGACGCCGCCAATATCGAAATTCCCTTCCCGCAACGTGATGTTCGTATGGTATCTTCAGACTAGCATGTCATCGTCTCCTGTTCCCATTTCCCGCCAATCGCTTGCTGATGGCACCATCCAGAAACTGGCGCGCGAACGCGACGGTGACGGGTCATCGGTGCTGAGTGATGATGATTTGATCGCCTCACGGCGACAGTTGATCCCTGATGATTACCCTGATGACATCTGGTTGTTCGGGTATGGCTCCCTGATCTGGAACCCCACGGTTGAGGTTTCCGACAAACAGTTGGGGCGCATTTACGGCTATCACCGCCGCTATTGCCTGCAGACACGGATCGGGCGCGGCACCCCGGAATTGCCCGGGCTTATTCTCGGGCTTGAGCGCGGCGGCTGCTGCACCGGCCAGGCCCTGAAACTTGACCGCAGCATCGCGGTGGGTGAGCTTGACCTGCTCTGGAAGAGGGAGATGATCAACAGCTCCTATCAACCTAAAATCGTCAAGGTCCACCTTGATAACGGCACCATGATCAACGCCGTCACCTTTGTCATTGACCCGAAAAGCCCGAGTTATGTGTCGGACATGTCGATGGATGAAAAGGCGCAGGTGATCGCCACCGCCAGGGGCTTTATCGGCACCAGCCTTGAGTATCTTGAGCGCACCCGCGACAGCCTGATCGAGCTGGGGCTTCGTGACCCTTATCTCGATGAGCTGAACCGCCGCATCATGGCGCTTCATCCTGACGCCGACCTGAAATAAAATCTTGAAGAAAAGGCTGGAAAATTCCGCCTCAACCCCCTACATTCCTGAAATCCCCTGAACCATGGGGGTAGGCAGGGCATCTGCTGGCTTAAAACCGTGCGAGTGTGGCGGAATGGTAGACGCAGTGGATTCAAAATCCACCGGTGGCAACACCTTGAGAGTTCGAGTCTCTCCACTCGCACCATTTTAAGGGTCTTAATTTTACAAGCCTTAAGTGGCATGACATGACGCCGCCACAGGCCAAGGTTGCATTCGCCGGTTGAGGTAACGCTGTTGACCCCGTCTTCTTCAAGTCTTTTTGATCGCATTCTGCTCAAGGTGCCTTTGCTGGCGCGGCTTCAGGATTGGGTGATCGCGCTGGGGCAACGCAAATCCGCCACCTCATGGCTGATGGGGTTGAGCTTCCTTGAATCGATTATTTTCCCGGTCCCCATCGACCCGCTGCTGGCGGGGCTGGTGATGGCGCGACCAAGGCATTACCTGCGGCTGGCGATATTGACGGGCGTTTTCTCGACCCTCGGTGGGGTCGTCGGATGGGGCATTGGCGTCGGGCTCGGGGAAGCCGTCATGGCGTCAGGATGGATCGGCAAGAACAGCGCCTATGACGCCGTCGCCGCCGGTTTCGCCGCCCATGGCTGGGTGCTGGTGATGATCGGCGCCTTCACCCCCCTGCCCTATAAAGTCATGGTCGTTTCCGCCGGATTTCTGGGGATCGGCATCGTGCCGCTGGTGGTGGCGTCGCTGATCGGCCGCATCGCCCGTTTCATGCTGGTGGCGGCGATTGTTCGCCATCGGCAGGACAACACCAAAGCCGCGCTTTTCACCGCCCTCTTGATCGCGCTGGTGCTGATCTTCTGGGGAATGGTGCGATGAAGTCTCCGCGCGATATCCTCGGCTCACCGGCGCTCAGTTTGCGGCTTCTGGCGGCAGGTTCCGGCTTGATGCTGGCGATGGCGGCGTATTTTGAACATATCCTTGGCCTGCACCCCTGCACCATGTGCTATTGGCAACGCATCCCCCATTGGATTGCCGTCATCCTCGGGGGCATCAGCCTGATCCCGGCTTTGCCCGTCGTCACCCCCCGTCATCTCCTGGTGCTGATGGCGCTGGCTTTGCTGGTGGGGGCTGGAATTGCCGGTTGGCACAGCGGGGTTGAGCTGAAGATCTTGCCCGGGCCAACGGCATGTTCCGGCGGCATGGCCCTTGATGGTGACCCGTCGGTGCTGCTCGACCAATTGCTGGCGGCGCCCGTGGTGCGGTGCGACGAGGTGCCATGGTCTCTTTTCGGCCTGTCCATGGCAAGCTGGAATGGATTAATTTCATTGGCCATGGCGGGCGCCGCCCTGGCAAGTTTTCTGTTGAGCCGTCGCAACCGGCCCCAAGCCTGAGGTAATGACATGACCACGTCCGATCAGATCAGCCGTTTTCTCCGTGTTGACCATGCCGGTGAGCTGGGGGCAAAACGCATTTACGAAGGCCAGATCGCGGTCCTGGGGGACCACCCTGTCGCCGCTGAAATCCAGCATATGAAAGAGCAGGAGCAGGTTCACCTCGACACGTTTGAAAACCTGCTTAATGAATACGAGGTGCGGCCGTCGGTGATGACGCCGTTCTGGAATTCCGCCGGATATGTGCTGGGGGCCGTGACCGCCGCCATGGGGCCAAAAGCCGAGTGATCGGCGAGCATTACAAGGATCAGGCTGACGTGCTGGGGGATGACGAGGCGGAATTGCGCGCCACCATTGCCCGGTTCCGTGACGAAGAGCTGGAGCATCGCGACACCGCCATCGACCATGACGGCGAGCAGGCGGCAGGCTATCCTGTCATGCGGCAAATCATCCAGACCGGATGCCGCGCCGCCATTAAACTGGCGGAACGGTTCTGATCAACCAATCGCTTATCTAGTTCAGGCGCAATGATGTCGTGATGTCATCAGGGTCAGCCTGATCATGGTCGAGTTCGGAATCCCAATAGAGATAATCGCGCCAACTGTGATGCAGGTGATTGGGGGGGAACCGCCGGCCGTTTTCCTGCAATTGCCAGGTGGTGGGTTGCGCCGGGGTGATCCGCGGCACCATCCCGCAATCTATCGGCAGTTTATTGGCTTTCAGCAGATTGCACCGGCTGCACGCCGCCACGACATTCTGCCAAGTGGTGCGGCCACCGCGTGACCGCGGGATGACATGGTCAAACGTCAGGTCCTGGGCCTGAAATTCCCGCGAGCAATACTGGCAAGAAAACCGGTCCCGCAGAAACACATTAAATCGGGTGAAGGCCGGGTTCGGGCTTTGCTGAACATAATCTTTCAGCGCAATGACGCTGGGCAAGCGCATCGTCATGCTGGGGGAATGAATATAACTGTCGTATTCGGAAATGATCGTCACGCGGTCAAGAAAAACCGCCTTGATGGTGTCCTGCCAGGACCAGAGTGATAATGGAAAATAACTGAGCGGACGAAAATCCGCGTTAAGGGCAAGGGCCGGGGCCAATCCCTCATTCGTAAGGGTGGTCCGGGGCGCGTCTAACATCGTTTTCTGGTCCTCAACATAAGCTGATGAAAACATGAAACCCCGGCGTGATCAACCCCAGATCTCGGCGCAACCACAACATATAGTAGTGTAGCGAAAAAAAATATCCACTTGTGGGCTGCCTATCCTTATGGACGGGGCTGATTACCCTCCGATAAACTCCACCGCCTGGCGGAACCCGTCGGGGTCGATCCCGTGGCCAAGCCCGTCACGGGCAACCGCCGTGACGTCAACCCCGCTCTGCCCCAACACCGCTTCGGCAATGGCCATCGCCTGAAAGGGCACGACCTCATCATCACGGCCATGGACCAGCAAGACCCGTGGCTTGGCGGTGATTTCTGCCGCCAGTTTTTCCGGCGCCAGCAACGCGCCCGAAAAGCTCACCACCCCGCCGATGGCGGCGCTCAACCGCGTGCTGACATGGAGCGCCATCATCCCCCCCTGGGAAAACCCGATCAGGTAAACATCACCGAGACCAAGGCCGGTTTCCGCCAGCATCGTGGTGATCAGCGCATCGAGCGCCGGCATCGCCTGATCCGGGCCTTGATCAATCGCGGCCTGATCAACATCAAGGGGGAACCATTGCCGCCCCATGGGGTTGGCGGAACACGGCTCAGGGCCATCAGGGGCAAGGAACATGGCTTTCGGGAAGGCCATGGCAATCGCCGGGGCAAGCTCCATCAAATCGGCGCCATCCGCCCCCCAGCCATGAAGGAAAATCACCAACCGGTCGGGCGTCTCGCCCTCTTCAGGCTGGCGGATCAAGGTCGATAACCCGGCTTTGGTGTCGCGAATAATGGTGGCCATGGCCAACCCTCCCGTTAATCAGAAACTGAGGGGTTCTATCATTACGGCAAGATGTTAAAATAGCAATCCCGTAACCCCCTGGTTTTGCTCATGCCCCCCACGCCTGCATCCGCGCCACCGATCGTCACCAGATTCGCCCCCAGCCCCACGGGGCGGCTGCACCTCGGGCATTTGTTTTCGGCCTTGCATGCACGACGCGTCGCCGATGACCACGGCGGCGAAATGCGGCTCAGGATCGATGATATTGACCACACCCGTTGCCGCCCTGAATTCACCCAGGGGATACATGATGACCTTGCCTTCATGGGAATTGATGTCGACGGGGTGGTGATGACGCAATCAAGCCGCATGGCCCGTTACCAGGATGCCCTTGCCAAGCTCAAGACACGCGGATTGGTCTACCCTTGTTTCCTGACGCGGCGCGAACTGGACGCCGTGCTCTCCGCCCCCCATGGCGAGGGCGATGAACCCCATGCCGCCAATACCGACCGCCTGATCACCGATGATGAGATCGACGCCCGCACCGCCCGCGGAGAGTTGCCCGCTTGGCGATTGCGGATGGAAGAAATCCGCCCCCTTGCCCAGGACCTGACCTGGACCGAAGACGGACAGAAGCCGCAGCTTGTCGATCTTGACGCCATGGGCGATATGGTGGTGGCGCGCAAGGATATCGGCACCAGCTATCACCTGAGCGTCGTGCTGGATGATGATGACGCTGGCGTCACCCATGTCACGCGAGGGGAGGACCTGAAATCATCGACCCCCTTGCACCGGCTGATCGGCCATCTCTTGGGAATCGCGCCGCCGGTCTGGATGCATCATCGCCTGATCACCGATCAGGACGGCAAACGGCTCGCCAAACGTGATGACGCGCGCTCGATCGCCAGCCTTCGTGACGCCGGAATGACCCGAAATCAAATCCTGAACATGCTCGGCGATTAACCGCAACGTCTTGATACAACAACGCTTTTATTCAATTGCCCCGGGGGATACCCCCATGCGTCATTCTGTCCGGCCTGTTTCATGAAAAAACTAGGTCAGCAATGTTGACAGAAAGAAGGAAAAGGCGCATATCACGCCTGTCGCGCCTGAAAGATGGCGCGCGTTTCCTCCCTAAACTCGGTCGCGGTCACCCGCGACCTTTTTTTTGCCCTGCTTTTGGCGCGGTCACCCGCGACCTTTTTTTGCCCTGCTTTTGGCGCGGCCACCCGCGACCTTTTTTTTGCCCTGCTTTTGGCGCGGCCACCCGCGACCTTTTTTACCCTGCTTTTGGCGCGGTCACCCGCGAGTTTTTTTTGCCCTGCTAAAGCGGTTTCGCTTTCTCCTGCGCTTATGCTAGACATGCAAGAAGGCATTATTCACCACAACCTCAGGGCAACGGGCATGACCACCGCCGCATCACCGCTACGCGATCCGTTTGGACGGCCGATTGAATATCTTCGGGTTTCCGTCACCGACCGGTGTGACTTCCGCTGTGTCTATTGCATGGCAGAGAACATGAGCTTTCTGCCAAAAGCCGAGCTTCTGACCCTCGAGGAGCTGGACACCGTCTGCAAGCGATTCATGGCGGTGGGCACCCGCAAGATACGCCTCACCGGAGGGGAACCTCTTGTCCGCCGCAACATCATGCAGCTGATTTCATCGCTTGGTGAAGACGTCGCCCGCGGCGCGCTTGATGAAGTCACCATCACCACCAATGGCAGCCAGCTCTATAAAATGGCCGATGATCTGTACCGCGCTGGCGTCCGCCGCATCAATGTGTCGATCGATACGCTTGACGCCGACAAGTTCAGGGACATCACCCGCTGGGGCAAGCTTGACCAGGTGCTGGACGGGATCGAGGCGGCACGCTCCGCTGGCCTTGCCATCAAGCTTAACGCCGTCGCCCTGAGAGGCTTTAACGACGACGAACTGCCGGAGATGATCCGCTGGTGCGGGGAGATGGGCACCGACATGACGATCATCGAAGTCATGCCGATGGGAGATATCGGGTCGGAAACCCGCCTTGATCAATACCTGCCGGTGTCGCTGGTGCGCGCCAATCTGGCCAAACAATTCACCCTGACTGATCTTGATTACCGGTCAGGCGGCCCGGCGCGCTATGTTCAGGTTGAGGAAACCGGACGCAAGCTGGGCTTCATCACGCCATTAACCCATAATTTCTGCGAAAGCTGCAATCGCGTTCGCCTGACCTGCACGGGCATGCTCTATATGTGCCTCGGGCAAGATGACAACGCCGATCTTTCCCATGCCCTCCGCCGCCGCGGGGTGGAAGGGCTGGACGCCGCTATCGTCGAGGCCATTGGCCGCAAGCCTGAAGGCCATGATTTTATCATTGATCGCCGCAACACCGCCCCTGCCGTCAGCCGCCACATGAGCGTCACCGGGTGAGCTATTATTCCGCCGGCGCTGGCTTGCGTTCGGCCCGCATCATGGCGACGATCGCAACAGTGATGACGCCGACAGGGATCAGCACCAGTTTTGCCATCATTTCCCAGCCGACCAGATAATGCATCGCCCCTGCCGTCAGCGATGCCGCCGCCACACAGAAGGTGATGATGAAATCCGTCACCCCCTGGACTTTAGGCCGTTCCTGCGGTGACGCAATCGCCGCCACAATCGACGAGCCGCCGACATAAAGCGTGTTCCAGCCGCCCCCGATCAAGGCCAGCACAATGAAATAATGCCAGAAGCTGGTGCCATTAAGCGCGATCACCACCGACGCAAGGTACAGCGCGATCCCCACCAGCATCACCCGTTCAACCCCGTATCGCTTGATCAGGCTGCCGGTGAAAAACGACGGCGCGAACATGGCGATGACATGCCACTGGATGACCGTGGCGTTGGCGCCATCCCCCAATTGGCTGACGCTGACAATCTGCAACGGCGCGGCGGTCATCATAAAGCTCATCACCGAATAACCGAGCGCGGCGG
>JAGWAQ010000147.1 GCA_021296375.1 Alphaproteobacteria bacterium | reverse complement strand
AGTCAATTGTATAGTACAACCTGATCATGTGGCGGGTGTAGCTCAGTTGGTTAGAGCGCCAGATTGTGGCTTTGGAGGTCGCCGGTTCGATTCCGGTCACTCGCCCCACTTTTTTTTCTGACAAGAAACGGATGAAACCCATGGATGTAACCCAAACACTTTCCGAAGGCTTGCAGCGCGAATTCAGCATTCATCTGACCGCGGCGGATATCGATACCCGCGTGGATGCTCGCATTACGACGCTCGCCACCGAAGTCAAGATGCCCGGCTTCCGCCCCGGCAAAGTGCCCGCCAGCGTGGTCAAGTCACGTTACGGCAAGCAGGTTTTGGGTGAAGTTCTGCAGGCAGCGCTTGATGAAGCGACCCGCAAGATCATCGAAGACAATGACCTACGCGTGGCCACCAACCCTAATCTTGATGTCTCCGAATACGAAGAAGGCGGCGACATGAAAGCCACCGTCAAGCTTGAAGTCATGCCTGAGATTCCTGCCGTGGATCTGGCCAAGCTTTCGGTTGATCGTCCTTCCGTTGAGGTTTCAGACAGCGAAGTTGACGAAGCGCTCGACCGTATCGCCGAAGAAAACCGCCCGTCACAGCCTATTTCAAAGCCGCGCCCTGCCAAGCTTGGCGACACCGTCGTGATTGATTTTGTTGGCCGCGTTGATGGTGAGGCTTTTGAAGGCGGTTCTGCTGAAGGCCACCAGCTTGGTCTTGGTTCCAACACCTTTATCCCGGGCTTTGAAGATGGTCTGGTGGGCGCCGAAGCTGGCAAAACCCTCGACGTTGCCGTCAAATTCCCTGACGAATACCCCGCCGAACACCTCGCCGGTAAAGACAGTGTCTTTGAAGTCACCGTTCACGAAATCCGTGAGCCGGGTGAAGCCAAGATCGATGATGAATTTGCCTCCACCCTGGGGATGGAAAACGTCGCGGCCCTGAAAGCCGCTGTTCGTGAACAGATTGGCCGCCAGCATGCCACCGCTATCCGCGCCAAGGTCAAGACATCTGTTCTTGATGCGCTTGACGGTGAAGTCGGTGAATTTGAAATTCCGCCAACATTGGTGGCCCAGGAATACAGCTCCATCTGCCATTCCATGAACCCTCATGAACATGGTGAGCATGACCACGATCATTCCTGTGATGACGGCATGTCCGACGACGATAAAGCCGAAGCTGATATGCTGGCACGTCGCCGCGTCCGTCTTGGCATGGCCCTGACCGACATCGGCCGCATCAATGAGCTGCAGGTGACGGACGAAGAAAAGAATCGTGCGATTTTTGCCGAAGCCCAGCGTTACCCGGGGCAGGAACAGCAGGTTCTGGAATACTTCCAGCAGAACCCGCAAGCCGCTCAACAGCTCGCTGGCCCGATCTTCGAAGATAAAGTTATCGATTACATCCTTGAAATTGCCAAGGTGAACGATCACGTTATTACCGTAGACGAACTCTACAAGGCAGACGAAGACGACTCCAAGCCAGCCGCCAAGCCAGCCGCCAAGAAAGCGGCTAAAAAGGCGGCCAAGAAGCCGGCAGCCAAGAAAGCGGCCAAAAAGGCGGCGGCCAAGAAGTCAGCCAAATCGAAAGATTAACGAGACCCCGATCAAGGGGGATCAGACAGGATAAATGATGAGCGATACGCCAATGTTCAGTGATGCCCCTTTTTCAAGCCCCACCAGCGCCTTGATCCCTATGGTGATCGAGCAGACCAGCCGGGGGGAGCGGTCTTTCGATATCTATTCACGTCTGCTGAAAGAGCGGATCATCTTCATCAACGGCCCGATTGATGACAATGTGTCCTCTGTGGTTTGCGCCCAGCTTCTGTTCCTTGAATCTGAAAACCCGAAGCAGGACATCTCCATCTACATCAATTCCCCTGGCGGGATCGTCACCTCTGGGCTGGCGATGTACGACACCATGGAATACATTCGCCCCGATTGCTCCACCGTGTGCATTGGTCAGGCGGCCTCCATGGGGTCCTTGCTGTTGATGGCAGGGGCCAAGGGCAAGCGGTACAGCCTGCCGAACTCCCGCATCATGACGCACCAGCCTTCCGGCGGTTTTTCAGGCCAGGCGACGGATATCGAAATCCATGCCCGCGAGATCCTCAACCTGCGTGAACGCCTGAATAATATTTACGTCAAGCACACCGGCCGCAGCCTTGAAGAGATCGAGGCCATCATGGAACGCGACACTTTCATGTCACCGGACGAAGCGCTCAAGCACGGGTTGATCGACGAGGTCGTCGACAAACGCCCGAAGCCCAAAGGAGAAGAGTGATCGCCCGCCATCAGATCATCTGTAACGTGATCGTGATCGACGTGGTTTGTAAAAAAAGTTTGATGAATACTGATTTCCCTGTCTATGATGAGGGCGTAGGAGTTCCATATGTCTAATTCTGGCGAAAATCCCGAATCCAAAAACACGTTGTTTTGTTCTTTCTGCGGCAAAAGCCAGCATGAAGTGAAAAAGCTCATCGCAGGGCCAACGGTCTTTATTTGCGATGAATGCGTGGAATTATGCATGGATATCATCAAGGAAGAGCATAAAGCCGCCTTGAGCAAATCATCCGACGGCGTCCCCACCCCGCGTGAAATTTGCGAATTCCTCGATGAATATGTCATTGGCCAGGCGCGCGCCAAAAAGGTGCTGTCCGTCGCCGTCCACAATCACTACAAGCGACTTGCCCATGGCGGCAAGCCGGGTGATGTCGAAATCTCCAAATCCAACATCATGCTGTTGGGGCCGACCGGTTGCGGCAAGACTCTTCTTGCCCAAACCCTTGCCCGTATTCTTGATGTGCCGTTCACCATGGCCGACGCCACGACGTAAACCGAAGCCGGTTAAGTCGGTGAAGATGTTGAAAACATTATCCTTAAACTTCTGCAGGCTGCCGATTACAACGTTGAACGCGCGCAACGCGGGATCGTTTATATCGATGAAGTCGACAAGATTTCCCGCAAGTCCGATAACCCTTCCATTACCCGTGATGTGTCGGGGGAGGGGGTTCAGCAGGCGCTCTTGAAGATCATGGAAGGCACGGTCGCCTCGGTGCCGCCGCAAGGGGGGCGCAAGCACCCGCAACAGGAATTCCTGCAGGTTGACACCACCAATATCCTGTTCATCTGTGGGGGCGCTTTTGCCGGGCTGGACAAGCTGATCGCTGGCCGCAACAAAGGCTCCGGCATTGGTTTCGGTGCTGATGTTCAGGCCGAAGATGACCTGTCCACCGGCGAACGCCTGGCTGAGGTTGAACCGGAAGATCTGCTTAAATTTGGCCTGATCCCGGAATTTGTCGGCCGTCTGCCGGTGCTGGCGACGCTTGAAGACCTTGATGAAACCGCATTGGTGCGCATCCTGACGGAACCGCGTAACGCCTTGACGAAACAGTACCAGTCGCTGTTCGATATGGATGACGTCAAGCTCGAGTTCCGTGATGACGCCTTGAGCGCGATTGCCAAGAAGGCGATTGAACGGAAAACCGGTGCCCGTGGTTTGCGGGCAATTATCGAACATGTGTTGATTGATTCCATGTTTGATATCCCCACCGCGCAAGACGTTGAGGAAGTGGTGATCAATGGTGATGTGATCGAAAAGAACACCCCGCCGATCATCGTTCATGCCAAAGGCCCGAAGTCGGAAGCCGACACTTCCGCCTGATCAGCCGGATCACCACCCGGTTTTTTCATCAAACATACGTCTTAAGGATAGTTGCGTCTTGAATCCGTGCGCTGGCTATCCCAAGTATATAACACAGAGTATTTCCTTCCGGTTGATGGAGTTTGACCATGGACAATAACGACGATTTCGATCAAGAAACGGGTACGCAGGGCACGGGTACCGTGGACACTGACGCTCACGACGTGATGACCGACATGCCGCTTGAAGCGGGCCGTTATCCTGTCTTGCCGCTTCGTGATATCGTTGTGTTCCCTCACATGATCGTGCCGCTTTTCGTCGGGCGTGAAAAATCCGTTCGCGCGCTTGAAGAAGTGATGAACGACGACAAGCAGATCATGCTGTTCGCCCAGAACGAAGCCGGGGAAGAAAACCCCACCCCTGATGACCTCTATGAAATGGG
>JAGWAQ010000146.1 GCA_021296375.1 Alphaproteobacteria bacterium | reverse complement strand
TCATCAAACAATCCAGCAACGCCGTCATCAACATCTCCACCGGCGGCGGGCTGGGCATGACCCTTGAGCAGCGCCTGGCGGCGGCAAATCGCGCCAGCCCGGAAATGGCATCGCTCAACATGGGGTCGATGAATTTCGGCATTTTCCCCCTGCTGGATAAATACGACAGCTGGATACACGACTGGGAACCGGAATTCCTTGGCATGACCAATGATTTCATTTTCCGAAATACTTTCAAGGATATTGAATACGTTCTTAAGAACTTGGGCGAAGAACATGGCACGAAATTTGAAATGGAATGCTATGATCTTGGGCATCTTTACAACGTCGCCCATTTTGTTGATCGCGGGCTGATCAAGCCGCCCTTTTTCCTGCAGATGATTTACGGCATCCTTGGTGGTGCTGGCGCGGAAATCGACAACCTCGTCCATATGAACAATGTCGCCAATCGCCTGTTCGGGGATGATTACGAATGGTCTGTGCTGGCGGAGGGCAAGAACAAGATGGGGTTTGCCTCAAACGCAGGGGTTCTGGTCGGCAATGTCCGCGTCGGGCTTGAGGACAGTCTCTATATTGGCCGTGGTGAGCTGGCGAAAAGCAACGCCGATCAGGTCGCCAAGATCCGCCGCATTGTCGAGGACATGTCCCTGACCGTCGCGACCCCCGATGAAGCGCGGGAACGCTTGCAGCTCAAGGGTGGCGATGCGGTCGGATTTTAACGACAACATAACATCAAATTAAAACGCGAGGGCCAGATGGCATATGACACGAAATTTTTGATCAATGGTGAACTTGTTGACGGCACGGGGGACGCGGTTGCTGTTGTCAATCCGGCTACCGGCGAAGAGATTTGCGCCATCAAGGAAGCCAGCGCTGACCAGGTCGATGCCGCTGTTCGCGCCTCAAACGAAGCTTTTCCGGCCTTTGCCGCGATGACCCCGGGGGAACGCTCTGCCCTTCTGCTTGAGGTCGCCAATCGCGTCGAGGCACAAACCGAAAGCTTTGCCGCCCTGGAAAGCCTTGATACCGGCAAGCCGATCGACGCCGCCCGGGATGAAATGGGCGCTTGCGTTGATCTGTTCCGCTTCATGGCGGGGGCGGTTCGTTCCATGAACGGCATCGCCGCCGGGGAATACATGGAAGGGTTTACCTCCATGATCCGCCGTGATCCGGTGGGGGTCGTCGCCAGCATCAGCCCCTGGAACTACCCTCTCATGATGGCGGTATGGAAACTCGCCCCGCCGCTTGCCACGGGCTGCACCATGGTGCTGAAACCATCTGAGCTGACGCCCATGACCACCTTGAAAATGTGCCAGATGCTGGCCGATATCTATCCCAAAGGGGTTGTTAATATCGTCTCAGGCCGCGGGGAAACCACAGGCAATGCGCTGATCAACCATGATGATATTGAATTCATCTCCCTGACCGGCTCGATCCGCACCGCCACGAAAGTGCTGGAAGCGGCATCCAAAACCATCAAGAACACCCATCTTGAACTGGGGGGCAAGGCGCCGGTCATCATTTATGACGACGCTGATATCGCCAATGTCATCGAGAACCTCAAGATGTTCAGCTTCTATAACGCTGGCCAGGATTGCACCCAGCCCTGCCGTTATTACGTCGCTGACCGCATCTATGACAATTTCGTGGCCGATATGGCCTCCTCAGTGTCCTCCATCGCAACGGGCATGCCTGACGCCGAAGGCACGGAAATGGGGCCGATCATCACCCCCGACCAGTACAAGCGCGTCAACAGCATTCTGGACAGTGTTTCCGCCGACAAGCGGCTTGAGGTCGTCACCGGCGGCAAAGCCCTGAGCGGTATCGGGGGCGGCAAGGGTTTCTTTATCGAACCAACCCTGATCGCCAATGCCGAACAAGGCGATCAGGTGGTGGCGGAAGAGATTTTTGGCCCCGTTGTCACCGCCACGCGCTTCGCTGACGTTGATCAAGCCATTTCCTGGGCCAATGACACGCGCTACGGGCTGTCGGCCTCGGTCTGGACGCAAAATGTCGGCCGCGCCATGCAGACCGTCGCGCGCTTGCGTTACGGCATCACCTGGGTCAACACCCACCTTGTTGGTGTGTCGGAAATGCCCCATGGCGGGATGAAAGCTTCCGGTTACGGCAAGGACATGTCGATCTATGCGCTGGAAGATTACACCGTGCCGCGCCACGTCATGATCGCGCATTAGAGGCAGGCATGACAGATTTCAGCGGAAAAATCGCCCTTGTTACCGGCGGCAGTCGCGGCATTGGCGCGGCGATCGTCGCGCGGCTTCGTGCCGATGGCGCCACCGTCATCACCTGCGGGCGCGGCGAACGCCCCGCTGATCTGGCGGAGGATGTCGATTGGGTCAGCATGGATGTGTCGAGCGGCGAGGACGTCTCGGCCCTGAAAGACCATATCATCAGCCGTCATGGCAGGCTTAACCTGCTGGTCAATAATGCCGGGGTGCAGGTCGAAAAACCCGTCACCGAAAGCACGGATGAAGACTGGGATCAGGTCATGGGGATCAACGCCAAGGGGGTTTTCCTGACCTGCCGCGGCTTTATCCCGGTGATGGCTGAACATGGCGGCGGGGCGATCGTCAATATAGGCTCGATTTCCGGCAATCACGCCGACCCTTCCATGGCGCTCTACAATGCCTCAAAAGCGTTTGTGCATGGCTTGACGCGGTCAATCGCCGTTGACCATGGCGCGCAAGGCGTGCGCTGCAACGCGATCTGCCCCGGCTGGATCATGACCGGCATGGCCGATGCCGCCTTCGACCTGGCCAAAAACCCCGCCGCCGCCAAGCAAGATGCCCTTGCCCGTCACGCCGCCGGGCGGTTTGGTGAACCTGATGATATCGCCAAGGCCGCCGCCTGGCTGTTGTCGGATGAAGCGGGTTTTGTCACGGGCCAGACGTTTACGGTCGATGGCGGGCTGGTGGCGGCATCCCCCCTGCAACCTGGATTGAGCTGATATTTCACATGAATAACGCATCACTAAATATTGAAAATATTGGAATTATCGGGAGCGGCGTTATCGGCGCAAGCTGGAGCGCGCTGTTCCTGGCGGCGGGGTATGCTGTCATCAATTATGACCCTGACCCTGACAATGCCGACAAGACGTCGCGCTATATTGATCAGGCCTGGGGCAATCTTGAAGAGCTGGGGATGGTCAAATCCGGCGCCAGCCCTGACCGCATCCGTTATGTCGACAGCCCGGCCGCCGCCACCGCCGATGCGCAGTTTATTCAGGAAAGCGTGCCAGAGCGGATTGACATCAAGCATGACACTTTCGCCAGCATGGAACCGGTGCTTCAGGATGGCGCGATCGTCGCCACCAGTTCGTCCGGTCTTCTGCTGAAGGAGATGCAGGCCGGCTGGAAAGACCCGTCACGCTTTATCCTTGGTCATCCGTTTAACCCCCCTCACCTTATTCCGCTGGTGGAACTGCTGGGCAATGATGCCACCGCCGACGGGGTGCTTGATCGCGCCGCGGCCATCTATGAAGGGGCGGGAAAGGAAACCATCCGCGTCTTGAAAGAGGTTCCTGCCCATGTTGCCAACCGTTTGCAGGCGGCGCTTTGGCGCGAGGCCATCAGCCTTGTGGCGGAAGGCGTCGCCAGTGTTGAGGATGTCGACAAGGCCGTCACCGCCGGTCCTGGCTTGCGCTGGTCGGTGATGGGGCCGCATATGCTGTTCAGCCTTGGGTCTGGCGGCGGCGGGATTGGCACTTTCTGTGAACGCTTTGGCCCGAGCTTCCACACCTGGTGGGAAAGCATGGGCGACCCCCGCTTGACGCCGGAGGTGATCGCGATGCTGAAATCCGGTATCATGGAGGAAGAGGCGGGCCGCAGCTTTGATGAGCTGGCCCAAGAACGTGACGCCAAGCTGATCGGCGCCATGAAAGCTTTTCGCAAGGTATCTTCGCAAGGTAAGTGACGCCAAATGACAGAAAACAAACCTATTCGCGCCAGCAAAGAGGTGATCTGGCACCTGACCTGCGGGCAATGCCATTACTACTGGACCTACCCCACCATGCAGCTCGGCGAAGACATCACCGCGAAATCTTTTCATTGCCCGCTATGCGGGACCAAAAGCCAGGTTAAGGTCGATGACAGTT
>JAGWAQ010000145.1:4141-4545 GCA_021296375.1 Alphaproteobacteria bacterium | reverse complement strand
CCATGGTATGGGCGCAATCTTCGATCAGGGTGATGTCATGGGCGGTGCAGATCTCCATCACCCGGTCCATGTCAGCGATATGCCCCCGCATATGCGAAAGCAGCAGCACCCTGGCGCCTGAGCCTTCCGCCTTGGCCGCAAGGTCATCGCAATCAATGTGGTAATTGTCGTCAATTTCAATCAGCACCGGATGAGCGCCGACATTATGGATAGCCCCGGGGACGGGCGCCAGTGTATAGGCATTGGCCAGCACCTTATCGCCCGGCTTGACCCCGACAATCCGCAGGGCAAGCGCAATGGCATAACCGCCCGACGTGCAGGCTAGGCAATAGTCAGCGCCCTGGTATTCGGCGTATTCGCGTTCAAGCAAACTGGCTTCCGACTCTTCACCTTCCGCCAGATTA
>JAGWAQ010000145.1:0-4127 GCA_021296375.1 Alphaproteobacteria bacterium | reverse complement strand
CAGCGCGGGCGATCCCGTCTTCAGGGATGGGCTCTTGCTGGGTGAATGGCTTCTGAAAACTCGTCATGGCACGCGTCATATTACTCGATGATCAAATCAGTCTGCCATCATCAGAAGGAATTGCAATGTTGTTTTTACCGCCGCCAGCGAACAATCTGCCGGCAAGAATTCCACTGGTCACACCCCCGGCCCTAGGGTAGGTTTGACAACAGATCAACTGACCTTACCAATGGGGATTATGATGGCGCATCAACGCATCCGTCCGTTCAACACCAAAGACACTTACCCGGAACAAAATCTCGATAATGACCTGGCGCAAGCGGTGGTGGCGGCGCCGGGGTCAACGATTTACTTGAGGGGGCAAGTGGCGCAAAACCTTGATGATGCCGTCAATATCGGGTCCTGGGATGTCACGGAACAAACCCATAAAGTCATGCAGAATATCCAGCAACTGATCGAAGAATCCGGCGGCAAGATGGAACATCTCGTCAAGGTGGTGGTCTATATTACCGATATCCGTTTTCGGGAAGATGTGTACCGCACCATGGGCCAATACATCAAAGGCGTGCATCCGGTCTCAACGGGGCTGGTGGTGGATGCGCTGGCGCGGCCCGACTGGCTGGTGGAAATTGACGCCACCGCCGTTATCCCGCATGAACGTTAAGGCATTAGTATTAAGGCTTGGAGGGCTGAGGCATGACTTTTTCGATTGTTGCGCGTTGCGCTGAAACCGGCCAGTTCGGCATGGCGGTATCGTCATCCTCACCTGCGGTGGCGGCGCGTTGCGCCCATGCCCGCGCTGGCGTCGGGGCGGTGTCCTCACAAAATGTCACGGACCCGCGATTAGGCCCCCAAACCCTCGACGCCATGGCCCGCGGCCAATCGGCGCAAGATGCCGTCGCCAGCGTCATTGCCGAAGCCCGATATACCGACTACCGGCAGGTCCTGGCGGTGGATAAATCCGGCAACACCGCCATCCATTCCGGCGCCAAGACCCTTGGCATCCATGCCGAAGCCACAAGCCTTAATGCCGCCGCCGCCGGCAATCTGCTCGCCAATACCGATATTCCGCAAGCCATGATCGACAGGTTTCACGCGACCTCTGGCCATCTTGGCGACCGCCTGATCGCCGCCATGCGCGCGGCCCTTGAGGCGGGCGGGGAAGAAGGCCCCGTGCATTCAGCGGGGCTGCTGATGGTCGAGGCGCAATCCTGGCCATTGGCGGAAATCCGCTGCGACTGGACCGAATCCTGCCCGATCGAGGCGATCGCCGAAGGATGGGCTGTTTATCAACCGCAGATGAATGATTACGTCACCCGCGCGCTGAACCCTGCCGCCGCGCCGAGCTATGGCGTCCCCGGAGATGAATAAGAAAGTGATGAATAAAAAAAGTGATGAATAATAAAGTGATGAATAAGCGAGAGGCTAGACCCCGGCCTTGAGCCGCGTCACCAGTTGCGCCAGCATGGCGTCGCATGCCGCCAGTTGCTCGAGGCTGACAAACTCATCAGGCTTATGCCCCTGATCCATGAACCCCGGCCCGCAGACCACGGTGGGGATGCCAAGGTCCTGGCTGAACAAGCCGCCTTCTGTTCCAAACGCCACCTTGATGCGATCATTGCCGCCGGTCAGCCCGGCGACAAATTCCACCACCGCGTCATCATGAGCGGTGTTGAGCCCGGGGTAGGTGTTGGTGATGCTGATCTGGATATCGGCGTGCGGGGCTTTCGCTTGGGCGGCGGAGACAACAGGCGCAATCGCGGCTTTCAGCCGGGCCAAAATCACCGTCGGGTCATCTTCGAAAAGATTGCGAATTTCAAATTTCACCGCCGCGTGATTGGGCACAATATTAAGCGCCACCCCCGATGAAATGATGCCGGCATGAAGGGTTGTGTAGGGGATGTCATAGCCTTCATCCCGCGCCCCATGCGCCGCCAGCTCATCCTGCAATCGGCGGATTTCCTGCACCAGATCACAGGCCAGATGAATGGCATTGACGGCTGTTGGCGCCAGGGCGGAATGCGCTTCGGCCCCGATGCAATCGGCATGCAAGGCGGTCTTGCCTTTATGCCCCGTGGCGATCGCCATGCCCGTGGGTTCCCCCACAATGCACATGGCGGGGCGGACCGGCGCTGATTTCAGCATATCGATCATGGAGCGGACGCCAACGCAGCCGATTTCCTCATCATAGCTCAAGGCCAAATGAAGGGGGGAGTTCAGGGACTCTTTTGTGGCGGCGCAAAACGCTGTTATCGCCGAGGCGACAAAACCTTTCATATCCGCCGTCCCGCGGCCATAAATCCGGCCATCGGCGGTGACGGCTTGAAACGGCGGCTTGGTCCAGTCCTGCCCATCCACCGGCACAACATCCGTATGCCCCGACAGCATGACGCCGCCATGGTCATCCGGCCCCGTGGTGGCGTAAAGATTGGCCTTGCGGCCATCGTCATTTTCAATGATGACGGCTTTAACCCCATGGTCATCAAGCAGGGACGCGACCTCATCGATCAGGGCGCGATTGCTGTCACGGCTGACGGTAGGATGCGCGATCAGCCTTTCCAGCATTGCGGTGGTGGCGGTCATGTCATCAACCTGACGTGGTCAGGCACTGGGCGACGTGACGGGTGAAATCCCACACGGTGCCTTCATACTGTTCCGGCGCAAGCGGGGCGATGGGGCGGTGGGCGGTGCGGGTGTTTTTCTGCATCGCTTCCAGCGTCGCCTTGTCTTCGGCATTAAATTCATGGGCGAGTTCGATATAAGCGCGGGTGGCGGGCAGATCATCCGCGCCCTCCTGCACAAGCACCCCCATCTTGATGTTCACCTCTTCTGCCGCTTCCGGCAAAAGGATCAGGAACACCGCGCAGTTCGGCCCGACGGTGATGAGGAAATTCGGGTAGACCGTGAACAACACCGAAGAGCGCCTTTCCTTTTCCGTCAGCTCCGCCGGGTAAGGTTTGCGCTGTTCCGCTTCAGGGCGGTAGTTCGACCGATAGGCGGTGAATTGCGTGGACTTGGCCAGCTTTTCGCAAAGTTCCGTGGGCGTGATGTGGTCAAGGGTTTTGGCGTGGGTCACCGACAGGTGATAGCCTTCCATGAAATTTTCGATCAGGGATTTCCAGTTGACCTGCCAGGTTTCCATCCAGGTGGGGACGGTATGGCGGTCTTCGGGGCGGTAATTGGCCAGATGCGGCTCAAGCGCGGCCATTCCCGGGGCCAATGGCGCGGCGTCACCTGAAATATTCACAAAGATAAAGCCCATCCATTCCTCGACCTTGAATTCCGGCAGGGAACAGGCGGCGGGATCAAAACTTTCAACCTCATCCATATAGGGGGCTTTGTTGAGCGTGCCGTCAAGGTGATAGCTCCAGGCATGGTAAGGGCAGGTCAGGACCATGGCCTTGCCCGCGCCTTCCACCAGTTTCATGCCGCGATGACGGCAGACATTGGAATAGGCGCGCAGCTTGCCGTCGCGATCACGCAGAACCACCACCGCCTCATCTGCGAGGGTGACGGTGTAATACATCCCCGGTTTGGGAATTTCGGAGCTGTGGCCAGAACACATCCAGCCCGCCGACAGCACGTGTTTTTTCTCAATCTCAAATAACGACGGGTCCGAATAATACCACCCCGGCATGCTGTGGGGGGAGCGGCCGTCTTCGCTGGCAACGGCGTTCAACAGCGTTGATTGATCATGGTCAAGCGGCATGGCCACACCTATGTTGACGGGGTTTTTTGCTGGTCAAAGAAAGACGTGCCTTTCGGCAGTTGCGGCAGGGGAATGTTATAATCCACCGCCCGCACCCGGCCATGGTCCTGCCCGCGCACCACCATGCCCTGATAGCTTGTCGGCACCGGCGAGGGCGAAAACGGGATCGCATCAACCGCGCTGTAAACGCAAATATAAAGCGTCCGCGGGGCATCGGAATTATTCGGGGCTGAACCATGAAGAAGGCGGGTGTGCATCAAACAGACCGACCCCGCCGGAGCAGTGCAGATGACGCGATTGGCCAGGGCCTGTTCCGTGACGTCATCGCTCACCGCGCCGGTGAACTTGCCGTCATGCCAGAGATCATGAATCTCGCCTTTGTGGGTTTCGGGCCAGACCTCAAGAGGGCCATTGGTTT
>JAGWAQ010000144.1 GCA_021296375.1 Alphaproteobacteria bacterium | reverse complement strand
CGATCATATTCTTGATGCGAACCAGGAAGGACACCGCCTCACGACCATCGATAATGCGGTGATCATAGGACAGGGCCAGGTACATCATGGGGCGAATTTCGATCGTATCGCCACCTTTGCCGGACACCACAACAGCGCGTTTCTGGATATTGTGCATCCCCAGAATACCGGATTGCGGCTTGTTCAGGATCGGGGTCGACATCATCGAGCCATAGACCCCGCCATTGGAAATGGTGAAGGTGCCGCCGGACATATCATCCATGGTCAGCTGGCCGTCACGGGCTTTTGCGCCAAAATTATTGATGCTGGCTTCGGTTTCCGCAAAGCTCATCTGATCGGCGTCTTTCAGCACCGGCACCACAAGCCCTTGCGGCGTGCCAACGGCAACCCCGATGTTGTAGTAATTCTTGTAAATAATATCCTCGCCGTGAATCTCGGCGTTAACCGCCGGAAATTCTTTCAGCGCTTCGATCGCCGCCTGGACAAAGAACGACATGAAACCAAGGCGCACGCCATAGGATTTTTCAAACACATCGCGATATTCAGACCTGAGGGCCATCACCGCGCTCATGTCCACTTCATTAAACGTGGTCAGCATGGCGGCGGTGTTCTGGGCATCCTTTAGGCGCTGGGCAATGACTTTCCGCAAGCGCGTCATCGGCACCCGTTCCTCGCGCGGCTGGTCCACCCGCGGCGCCACCGGTGCCGGAGCGGATGCAGCCGCCGGGGCCGCAGGTGTCGCCGGGGATGGGGATGGGGATGGGGATGGGGCTTTCGCGCCACCAGCAGCGATCGCCGCCAGCACATCACCTTTCGTCAAGCGGCCATCCTTGCCGGTGGCGGCAATGCGGCGAGGGTCGAGGTTGTTTTCCTCAACCAGACGTTTAACGGCAGGCGACAAGGGCATGTCTTGTGATGACGCAGGTGCGACCTGTGCGGCAGGTGCGGCAGGAACGGCAGGCGCAGGAGATGCGGCAGGCGCGGCCGGTGCGACCGATGCGGCAGGCGCGGCCGGTGCGGCCGGTGCGACCGGTGCGGCCGGTGCGGCCGAGGCCGTGGCTTCCGCGCTTTCGTCGATCAGCCCGAGGATGCCATTGACCTCAACACTGGCGCCCACTTCAGCGGAGATGGCGGTCAGCACACCGGCGGCCGGGGCAGGCACTTCAAGGGTCACTTTATCGGTTTCAAGTTCCGCAACGGGTTCATCAAGCGCCACCGCTTCGCCCGCGGATTTGATCCAGCGCGCGACAATAGCTTCAGCCACGGATTCGCCTAATGGCGGTACTTTGATTTCAGTCGTCATGGTCATGCTCTCTTGAGATGTTGGCCTTCGGTTGCTGGCTTGAGGCGACGTCATGCCGCCTGTCGCCATGGTGGTTTAGTTGCGGCCGATCCCGGAATTGAGATCAAGCGCATCCTGAACAAGTTTGTTTTGCTCCTTGACGTGGCGCGACATGCTGCCGGTTGCCGGAGACGCCGCTTCAGGGCGTCCGGCATAAAGTGGCCGGCTGTGCTTGCCGCCGACATCTGCCATCACCGCTTCGATGCGGTGGTCAACAAACCCCCAACTGCCCATGTTGCGCGGCTCTTCCTGGCACCAGACGACTTCGGCATCTGGCCGTTCCGACAACACCCGCTTCAAGGTGCGATGCGGGAACGGGTAAATCTGCTCAAGCCGCACCAGCGCGACATTGTCGATGCCTTGCTCTTCGCGTGCCGCCAGCAGGTCATAATACACTTTGCCGGAGCAAATCACGATTCGTTCTGCTTTTTTGGCAATCGCCTTGTCCTGCTCTTCGATCACCCGGTGGAAGGTGCGGCCATCGAGCATGTCATCAAGACTTGAGACGCAACGCTTGTGCCGCAGCAGGGATTTCGGCGTCATGATGATGAGCGGCTTGCGGAAGTCACGCTTCAGCTGGCGACGCAAGACATGGAAGTAATTGGCAGGGGTGGTGCAATTGACCACCTGCATGTTGTCTTCGGCGCAAAGCTGAAGGTAGCGCTCAAGGCGGGCGGAGGAATGCTCTGGCCCCTGGCCTTCATGACCATGGGGCAACAGCATGACCAGCCCGCTCATCCGCAGCCATTTGGCTTCACCAGATGAGATGAACTGGTCAACAATCACCTGCGCGCCATTGGCGAAATCACCAAACTGCGCTTCCCACATCACGAGGGCGTTCGGTTCAGCCTGGGAAAACCCGTATTCAAACCCCAGCACCGATGCTTCCGACAGCGGCGAATCGATCACCTCAAACACCTCCTGGTCAACCCCGAGATGGTTCAGCGGCGTATGGCGTTCATTGGAATTCTGGTCAACAAACACGGCGTGACGCTGGGAAAACGTGCCGCGGCAGGAATCCTGCCCCGACAGGCGCACCGGCTTGCCTTCCAGCAAGAGCGCGCCAAACGCCAATTGTTCCGCCGTCGCCCAGTCGATGCCCTGCCCTTTTTCAAGCGCGGTCTTGCGGGCCTCGATGACACGTTTCAGCTTGGAATGGATGGAGATATTCTCCGGCACCGTGGTCAGGGCCCTGGCGATGATATCCGCCTGTTCACGGGTGATGGAGGTTTCGCCGCGGCGATCTTCACCATGGGCCGTCCGCAGGTTGGACCATTGCCCTTCCAGCCAATCCGCCTTGTTCGGCTTGTAATTGGTGCCGGCTTCAAATTCCTGATCAAGATAGGCGATGTTATCGTCGATGACTTTTTGCGCGTCTTCCGCCGTCATGGCGCCTTCGGCGATCAGCTTGTCGCCGTAAATCTTCCGCACCGAAGGATGGGCCTTGATCTTGGTGTACATCAACGGCTGGGTGAATGACGGCTCATCGCCCTCGTTATGCCCGAAGCGGCGATAGCAGATCAGGTCCAGCACGACGTCGGTCTTGAACTGCTGGCGGAATTCCGTGGCGATTCGGCAGACATGGACGACGCTTTCGACATCATCACAATTGACGTGGAAAATAGGCGCCATGACCATTTTCGCGACATCCGTCGGGTAGGGCGAGGAGCGCGAGAAGGACGGGTCCGTCGTAAAGCCGATCTGGTTGTTGATGATCATATGCATGGTGCCGCCGGTGCGGTAGCCACGCAGGGCCGAAAACGCGAAGGTTTCCGCCACAATCCCTTGCCCCGCGAAAGCCGCGTCACCATGGATAATCAGGCTCAGCACACTGGTGCGGTCGGTGTCGCCGCGCTGGTTTTGCTTGGCACGACTGCGCCCGATGGCAACCGGATTGACAACCTCAAGATGCGACGGGTTGGCGTTCAGGGTCAGGTGAACCTCTTGACCATCAAACTCACGATCAGCGGAATTCCCCATGTGATACTTGACGTCACCAGAGCCGCCGGCTTCTTCAGGGTTGGCGGGATTGCCAAGGAATTCCGAGATGATCGCGCGGAACGGTTTGGACAACACATTGTGCAGAACATTGAGGCGACCACGGTGGGCCATGGCCACCACCACTTCCTTCAGCCCGAGTTGCGAGCCGCGCTTCAAAATCTGCTCGAGCGCGGGCACAACCGCTTCGCCGCCATCAAGGCCAAAGCGCTTGGTGCCAACATATTTTTTATGCAGGTATTGCTCAAAATTTTCGGCAGAGACGAGCCGTTCGTAAATCGCCGCCTTGCCGCGAGGGGTGAAGGTGGTCTGGTTGCGGATGCCTTCAATGCGTTCCTGAATCCAGGCCTTTTGCTCAGGGTCCTGGATATGCATAAACTCAACACCGATGGTGTTGCAATAGGTGTCCTTGACGATCGACAGGATTTCCCGCACCGAGGCGACCTCACGCCCCAACACGTAATTGATGAAGATCGGCCGGTCCATATCGGCGTCGGTAAACCCATATGTCAGGGGGTCAAGTTCAGGGTGATAGGTGGTGTTGCCCATCCCCAGGGGGTCGAGCCTGGCCAGCAAATGGCCGCGAATCCGGTAGGCGCGGATCAGCATAATGGCGCGGATTGAATCCAGCGTCGCGTTGCGAATATCATCACGGCTGACATTCGGGATAGCGCCCGCTTGTTGAGCTTCATCGGCGCCGATCACCCGTGATGGTGTTCCCCCCCAATCAAGCCCGCCCCAATCACGGTTAGTGACGGCCGATGCCCCTGAAGGGTGTTCTATCGCGTC
>JAGWAQ010000011.1:12909-32470 GCA_021296375.1 Alphaproteobacteria bacterium | reverse complement strand
GTGGTCTCCATCAAAAGGTTTGGTGGAGGCGCTCAGCATAGCCCCCAGCGATGTTCAATCACCGGAGCAGCAACTTGAAAGGGGATCAACTAATCAGGGCAACGCGTCAGCAACACAATTTCACCCGATGATGTTTCGACGCTATCACGTGGTTTTGCCTGATGCAAATTCAGAAGAATGGTGATCCCGGCAGGACTCGAACCTGCTGCCTCAAGATTAGGAATCTTGCGCTCTATCCTGATGAGCTACGGGACCACACTTTATTCTACCACAAGACCAGCATTCTACCACAAGATCAGCCGCGGTTGGGGATGATCTCATAGCCGGGTTCTTCGGGTTCATCATCCTGCATTTCAGCGGGGAAGCCGGGGGCGGTGATGTCGAGGCCGGTTTTATCCTCAAGGCGTTTGATGATATTGGGGGACCATTCGCGGTCGCCATATCGTGCCGCGCCATCCTTGAAAATCTCGATCATCAAGGGCGAGATCTCGAGCGGCACGTCGTGGCGATCGGCGATCTCCTGGAACAGGCCGATGTCTTTCAGCACAAGGTCCATGGTGAAGTTGATGTCGCGACTGCCGTTCAGGATGACCTGGCTTTCGGTTTCATGGACAAACGAGGTGCCGGAGGAAATCTTGATCGCCTCATAAGTGGTGTTGAGGTCCATCCCCGCCGCTTTCGCCGTCACCAGCGCTTCGGCGCAGGTGATGAGGTTGGCGGTCGCCAGGTAGTTGGTCATGACTTTAAGGACCGACGCGGAACCCAGGGGGCCGGTGTGCAACACCCGGCGGCCAAGGGTTGTCAGCACCGGCAGCATGGTTTCAAAAACGTCACGGTCACAGCCCGCAAAGATCGAGATATTGCCGGTGGCGGCACGGTGGCAGCCGCCGGACACAGGGCAATCCACAGGCGAGCCGCCCGCCGCCACTACTTTTGCGCCAAGGCGTTTGACTTCAGCTTCGTCGGTGGTGGACATTTCCGCCCAGATTTTCCCCGCGCTCATGCCCGCAAGGATGCCGTCTTCGGCTTCCATGACCGCCGCGCTGGCGGCAGGGGAAGGCAGGCAGGTGATGAGCAGATCGCACGCTTCCATCATCGCCTTGGGTGACTCGCCCCAGCTTGCGCCAGCTTCAAGAAAAGGCGCCGCGACCGCTTCGTCAAGGTCGCGCACCGTTACCTCAAATTTATTGCGGATCAGGCTTCCTGCCAGTTTGCCGCCCACATTCCCTAAACCAATAAATCCGACACGCATGTCACGTTCCCCCAAGGTTAAAAATTTCCATTTATTTGTGGTTAAAAACCTGCGCTTGGCAAGCAAAAACAGCGGCGGTTATCGGCTGTAAAGACGGTCGAGTTTATCGCGGAATTGCTGGTTGATAATGTGACGTCTGGTCTTCAGCGTGGGGGTCAGTCTTTTGTTTTCGATGGTGAAGCCATCATCGGCCACGACAAACCGCCGGATGCGTTCTGAGGTCGGCAGGCGGGCGTTGGCGGTGTCGATGTCATTCTGGATAAGGGTGATGATTTTATCAGGCCGCCCGCGCGCTTTGGTGATGCATTCTTCCGACGGTGCGATAACCGCCGCCAGCCACGGCCGCCGGTCCCCGTGCACCATGGCCTGGGCAATATTGGTCTGGGCGGCAAGACGGCTTTCGACGCGCATGGGGGAGATGTTCTCGCCACCGGAATTGACAATAATATCTTTCTTGCGGCCGGTAATGGTGATGAACATGTCGTCATCAATTTCCGCCAGGTCCCCGGTGTGGAGCCAGCCGTCCTTCAATACCCTTGCGGTCTCTTGCGGGCGATCCCAATAGCCCTTCATCACGAGGTCACCCCGCACCAGCAATTCGCCGGATTTCGACAGTTTCACCTCAACGTCTTTTAACGGGGTGCCGACGGTATGGATGCGGTTGTCGGTAATCGGGCTGACGCTGATGACAGGTGCCGCTTCGGTCTGGCCATAGCCTTGCACCAGCCGCACCCCGAGCGCCACAAAGAACCGCCCCACCGATGGCGACAACGCCGCCCCGCCGGAGACCATCAATTTCAAGCGGCCGCCAAAAACCTGATTGATGCGGCGGCGGACGACAAGGCTCAACATGGCGTTGATCAGGCTTGCCAAAGGCGGCAAGTGACCTTCGGCAAGTTTTCGCCGCCCCAGCCGCAAGGCCAGCCCCATGAGGTTTTGATTAAGCTTGCCCTTGCTGGCGACATTGGCGCGAATGCGATCATGCAAGACATCACAAAGACGCGGCACGGTGGTCATCATGGTGGGGCGGACTTCTTTGAGCGATTGCGCCAGTTGGTCCGGTGACTTGAGGTGGAAAATTTCAGCCCCGAGGTAAATCGGCAGATACAGCCCCGTCGTGTGTTCATAAGCATGGCTGAGCGGCAACAGGGAAAGAAACACCTCATCCCCGAATTTGAGATCATTAAACCGGTCGGCGGCGCCATAGACATTATGCAGGATGGAGCGGTGCGACAGCATCACGCCTTTCGGCTGACTGTCGGAGCCGGATGTGTAGATCACGCAGGCGGTGTCGGTGGGGGCGGTGGCCTCGACGGCGGCGTCGATATCCGAGGGGAAGCTCTGGCCATCTTTCATCAATTGGGCCCAGGAAATGATCGCCAGTCCCGTCGGCTGATGAATGGTAGACGAGGTTTCGACCATCACCATCAGCCGGCAGTTTGGGGATCGTTCTGCCGCGCCTTCGGCGATATCTGCCAATCGTGTGGTCGTGCAGATTATGGCGACGGCCCCGCTGTCGTTCAGGATTTGGAGATGGTCATCTTCGGTATTGGAGGTGAAGGCCGGAACCGTGATCGCCCCGATGGACATAATGGCCAGATCAGCGATCACCCATTCAAGGCGGTTTTCCGACACCAGCACTACGCGATCACCACGGTTGACGCCGCGCGCCATCAGGCCGGAGGCAATATCCCGCGTCTGCTGGGCGACCTCGCTGTAACTGAGGCCGATCCATTGCTGATGAATTTTATTGGATACAAATTTATGGGACGCGCGCAACTCCGCCTGACAGAAAAACAACTCAGTGAGTGTGTTGAATTGTCGTGCGATCGAAGTCGTCAAAGCATTATCACCAACATAAATCCTCCTGAAAGCTTAACCACACGATTTGCAAGCGTCCAGTCTGATGGGTTTTTATCCAGCCCGCCGCGTCGTTTTTACCCATTTCGTCTGTTGCCCTTGGCCAAAGCGACCTTATATTTATGGCATAACACATTGTTTTGGACTTGAGCTTATGCCTGATTCACTTCCCCATTGGTCGCTTGATGATCTCTACCAAGGGCTTGATGCCGATGATCTGGTCAAGGATCAGGCTTACGTCAAGTCCAGCGCCGAGGGGTTGGCGACGACATGGAAGTCACGGCTTGATCAGGCCAGCAGTGATGAACTGGCGCAGGTGATCAGCGATTACGAAGCCATCGCCGAAAAGCTCGGCCGCATGACAAGCTTCACGGACCTGGCTTTTGCCGCTGATATGACCGCCCCTGAAACCGGCCGTCAGGCGCAGATGATGCGTGAGCTGGAAAGCGACATCAGCGCGCAACTGGTGTTTGTCGAACTTGAACTGGCGGCGATGGATGACGCCAGGATGGACGCCCATCTGGCGACCCCGGCGATGGCCTATTGGGCGCCGTGGATCCGTCAGGTGCGGGCGTTTCGCCCCCATCAGCTTTCCGAAGAAATGGAAACCATGCTGATGGAACGACAGCCGTCAGGGCGTTCCGCCTGGGTGCGGTTGTTTGATGAAACCGCCGCCAGCCTGAAATTCCCGATCGACGGGGACATGGTGGGGGAGGCGGAAATCCTCGACATGATGACCGACGCTGACCCTGAATTGCGCAAGAAAGCCGGCTTGTCCCGCTCGCAGGTGCTGAATGACAACAGCCGCATGATGACGCTGATTTTGAACACCATTGCCAAGGATAAAAGCACCGATGACAAATGGCGGAAATTCAGTCGCCCGGTGTCGTCACGCAACCTTGCCAATGATGTCGAGGATGAGGTGGTGGACGCGCTGGCCCAAACCGTCACCGCCCGTATGCCAGACCTGACCCACCGTTATTATGCCCTGAAGGCAAAATGGATGGGCAAGGATAAATTGCCGTGGTGGGATCGCAACGCGCCGGTCCCCGGCGAAGACAACCGCAAGTTCAGCTGGGATGAAGCGAAATCGCTTGTCCTTGACGCGTTCGGGGAATTTGACGCCAGCATGGCGGAAGTCGCCAGCTGGTTCTTTGACCGCAACTGGATCGACGCCCCGCAACGTGACGGCAAGGCGTCGGGGGCCTTCAGCCACCCCACGGTGCCGTCGGCCCATCCCTATGTGCTGATGAATTACAGCGGAAATGTTCGTGATGTCATGACCCTCGCCCATGAGCTGGGCCACGGGGTGCATCAGGTGCTGGCCGCCCCGCGGGGGCATTTGATGTGTTCAACTCCCCTGACCCTGGCGGAAACCGCTTCGGTATTCGGCGAAATGCTGGTGTTCCGCAAGCTGATGGATCGCACCACTGATCCTGTCCAGCGTCGCGCCCTGTTGGCGGGCAAGATCGAGGATATGCTCAACACCGTGGTGCGGCAGATCGGGTTCCATAATTTTGAAACCCGTTTCCATGATGCCCGCAAGGACAGTGAGCTGACGCCAGACCAGATTGCCGAGATCTGGATGGAGAGTCAGGCGGAGGCGCTTGGCCCATCGGTTGAAATCGACGACACCTATCGCCCGATCTGGGGTTTTATTCCGCATTTCATCCATGTGCCGTTTTACGTCTATGCCTATGCGTTTGGCGATTGCCTGGTGAACGCGCTCTGGCAGGTCTACGCCAAGGCCGAAGATCAGGCGGCGAAAGACGGGTTCGTTGACCGTTACCTGAACCTGCTGCGGGCAGGGGGGACGGACCGCCACGATGTTGCGCTGGCGCCATTTGGCCTCAACGCCGGGGATGCGCAGTTCTGGAACCTTGGCCTTGATATGCTGGCGGGCATGATCGATGAGCTGGAAGCCATGCTCGATGACCCTGCCACCCAAGAGGGAGTCGAGTAATGGCGGATGATCAATCGGCAATCGGCGGGCGCATCAAACGTTACGCCAAGGTGACCGGCACCATGGGCAACCTGGCCATGAAAATGGCAGGGGAGCGTTACCTTGGCCTGAAGGTCGACCGCGATAAACACGCCGCGGAATTGCGTGATGCGCTGGGGGGGCTGAAAGGCCCGCTCATGAAAGTCGCGCAAATTCTGGCGACTATTCCTGAAGCCTTGCCACGGGAATACGCCGAAGAACTGGCTAATCTGCAGACCGACGCGCCGTCCATGGGATGGCTGTTCGTCAAGCGGCGGATGATGGCGGAACTGGGGGCGGACTGGATGTCAAAATTCCAGAGCTTTGAGAAATCCGCCGCCGCCGCCGCCTCTCTCGGGCAGGTGCATCAATCCATCGGGCATGATGGCACGACTTATGCCTGCAAGTTGCAGTACCCTGATATGGCCAGCGCGGTGGAAGCTGACTTGAAGCAGCTCAAGCTTATTCTGAATCTCTATGAACGGTACGATAACGCCATCTCGACAGGCGAGATTCACCAGGAATTGGCGGAACGTCTGGCGGAAGAGCTGGATTACAAACGTGAAGCCAGCAACATGAAGCTTTATCGCCATATGCTGAAAGGCGAGGCGGGGGCCAATGTTCCGGCACCGGTGGAGGAGCTGTCCACCGACCGGCTGTTGACCATGACATGGATCAACGGCACGCGGCTGAAAACCTTCATCGCCGAAAACGAAAATCAGGAGGACCGCAACAACGTCGCGATCAATATGTTCCGCACCTGGTATGTGCCGTTTTATTATTATGGCGTGATCCATGGTGACCCCCACCCCGGCAATTACACCATTGCTGATGACGGGTCCGTCAATTTGCTTGATTACGGCTGCATCCGGCTGTTCCGCCCGAGTTTCGTGTCAGGGGTGATTGATCTTTATAAAGCGATCCGTGATGGCGATGATGCCCTGGCGGTTAAAGCTTATGAGAACTGGGGCTTTTCGGGGCTTGATCAGGAGGCGATTGACGTTCTCAATATCTGGGCGAAATTTATTTACACGCCCCTCTTGGAAGACCGCGCCCGCCCCATCCACGAAATGGGCACCGGCACCCATGGCCGTGACGTGGCCATGAAAGTCTATGAAGAGTTGAAGCGCATTGGCGGGGTGCAACCGCCGCGGGAATTTGTGCTGATGGACCGTGCCGCCATCGGGCTGGGTTCAGTCTTCATGCACCTTAAGGCCGAGGTCAACTGGCACCAGCTTTTCGAAGGGCTGATCGATGATTTTGACCAGGATAAATTGGGTGAGCGGCAATCCACCGCGGCACGGGATTGCGGAATTCCTGAAAGTATCTATTCACATTCCTGAAATCCAATCTAACTTATAAAAACGAAATACCAATTCGAAGTGGATGATTTGATGAAAATTGGCATACCCAAAGAAACCCGACCCGACGAAGCGCGCGTTGCCGCTGTTCCGGAGACGATCAAAAAACTCATCGCCATGGGTTTTGACGTGATGGTGGAAAAAGGCGCTGGTGAGGCGGCGTCAATTTCTGATGACGCGATGACAGGCGCCGGGGCTTCTGTGGTCTCAACCGCTGATGCGTTTGCGGCTGATATTGTTTTCAAGGTGCGTCCGCCGAGCGCTGATGAAGTCAAGAAAATGGCGAAAGGCGCGACGCTGATTTCCCTGATGGAACCCTATAGCGACAACGGCATGGCGGATCTTCTGACCAAGCAAGGGGTGCAGGGTTTTGCGCTTGAGATGGTGCCGCGCATCACCCGCGCGCAATCAATGGACGTGTTGTCCTCGCAATCCAACCTTGCGGGTTATCGCGCGGTGCTGGAAGCTTCCGCTGTTTATGGCCGCGCCTTCCCGATGATGATGACCGCCGCCGGAACCGTTCCTCCCGCCAAAGCATTGGTGATGGGGGCTGGTGTCGCGGGGCTGCAGGCGATTGCCACCGCCCGCCGTCTTGGTGCGGTGGTGTCCGCCACTGATGTTCGCCCCGCCGCCAAGGAACAGGTGGAATCCCTGGGCGGAAAATTCGTCGCCGTCGAAGATGACGAGTTCAAGGCGGCGGAAACATCAGGCGGTTACGCCAAGGAAATGTCAGCAGCCTATCAGGCCAAACAGGCGCAATTGATCGCCGATACCATCGCCAATCAGGACATCGTCATCACGACAGCCTTGATCCCCGGCCGGGCGGCGCCAGTGCTGGTGACAGAAGACATGGTCAAATCCATGAAAGATGGCGCGGTGATTGTTGACCTTGCGGTGGAGCAAGGCGGCAACTGCCCCCTGAGCGAAGCGGGCAAGGTTGTCACCAAACATGGCGTTCATATCATCGGCTACACCAATATTCAGGCGCGATTGCCGGAAGTGGCGTCGTCACTTTACGCCAAGAACTTGCTCAATTTCATCACCAATATGTGGGACGCTGACGCGGGCAAGCTGAAGCTTGACCTTGAAGACGAGATCATTGCCGAGAGTTTGTTCCCTAAAAAGACCAAACCGGCGGCCGCCAAAAGCGCAAAAAAAAGCACCACGACATCCGCCAAGAAAGTGGCTAAAAAAGCGGCCAAGAAAGTGGCCAAGAAAGCGACAAAAAAAGCCGCAAAAAAAGCCGCTAAACCCCAGGCAAAATCTCAGGCAAAACTCAAGACAGCAGGAGGCGCGTAATCATGGCGCTCGATCAACTTCAAGAAAAGGCAGAGATGCTGGCGCAGAGCGCAGCTGAACTTGCACAAGACAGCCAATCCATGGTTGATGCCGTGAAATTCGCCAGCCAGCAGGCCGGTGGCCCGAGCGGGGTCGACCCGCTTCTGTTTGGCATCACGGTGCTGATCCTTGCGTGTTTCGTCGGGTATTATGTGGTCTGGCGGGTGACGCCAGCGTTGCATTCGCCCTTGATGGGCGTGACCAACGCGATCTCCTCGGTGATTATCGTCGGGGCGTTGATCGCGGCGGGACCAGCCGAAAGCAATTTTTCCCAGATGATGGGCTTTAATGCGGTGGTGCTGGCGTCGGTTAATATTTTTGCGGGGTTTATCGTCACCCAGCGGATGCTGGCCATGTTCAAGCGGAAGGGGGACTAACCCATGAGCTCGACCCTTTCGTCTTATATGTATCTTGTTTCCGCCGTCATGTTCATCATGGCGTTGAGGGGGCTGTCGTCACCTGAAACCGCCCGTACCGGCAACCGTTATGGCATGATCGGGATGGCGATTGCCATTCTCACCACCCTGGCGATGCCGGGGGTGGTCAGCTACACGCTGATCATCGCGGGGATTGTCATCGGCGGCGGTATTGGCACGTTTATTGCCATGCGCATCCAGATGACGGCCTTGCCGCAACTGGTGGCGGCGTTCCATTCGCTCGTCGGCCTTGCGGCTTGCGCGGTGGCGGCGGCGGCGTTCTATAATCCTGAAGCCTATGGCATTGGTCTGCGCGGGGAAATCGCCGCCGGCAGTCTGATCGAAATGTCCCTTGGCCTGGCGATCGGCGCGGTGACTTTTACCGGGTCCATCATCGCTTTTGGTAAATTGCAGGGGCTGATTTCCGGCAAGCCCGTGACGTTCGCGGGCCAGCATATGCTGAACGCCGCGCTTGGCGTCGCGCTGGTGGTGATCATCGTCTGGCTGATGGCGAGCAATTCCGACAACGCCTTCTGGGCCTTGTTTGTGCTGTCCCTGGTGATCGGTGTTCTGATCATCATTCCTATTGGCGGGGCCGATATGCCGGTGGTGATTTCAATGCTGAATTCCTATTCAGGCTGGGCCGCGGCGGGGATCGGGTTTACCCTTGGCAACCCGCTCCTGATCATTACCGGTTCGCTCGTTGGCGCGTCGGGGGCGATCTTGTCCTACATCATGTGCAAGGGCATGAACCGCAGCTTCTTCAGCGTTATTCTGGGCGGTTTTGGCGGCGATGACGCCGGGCCAGCGGGCGGCGCTGACCACGGTGACCGTACCGTCAAGCAAGGCAGTGCTGATGACGCCGGTTTCATCATGGGCAACGCGTCGTCGGTGATTATTGTCCCCGGTTATGGCATGGCGGTGGCGCAAGCCCAGCATGCCCTGCGCGAAATGGTGGACCTGCTGAAAGCGGAAGGCGTTGATGTCCGGTACGCGATCCACCCGGTGGCGGGGCGGATGCCGGGGCATATGAACGTTCTCCTGGCGGAGGCCAATGTGCCGTATGACGAGGTGCTTGAGCTGGAAGAGATCAACCGTGATTTCGCCCAGACTGACGTGGCCTTTGTGATCGGGGCCAATGACGTCACCAACCCGTCGGCCAAGACCGACCCGACGTCACCGATTTACGGCATGCCTATTCTGGATGTTGAAAAAGCCGGCACGGTGCTGTTCGTCAAACGGTCAATGGCGTCGGGTTACGCCGGGGTCGATAACCCGATCTTCTTCCAGGACAACACCATGATGTTGTTCGGTGACGCGAAGAAAATGTGCGAAGAGATCATCCAGTCGATTTCGGGCGGTCACTAACACAAGCGATTACCTTAAAAGAGGGCGGGGGTGACCCCGCCTTTTTTATTGACCAGGTTTTATTTCCCCATCTTTATTCTTTGATGGTGGCGCGGCCTTTTTCGGTCAGGATGCCCATGGAAATGCGCGGCTCTTCTTCAAACCCCAGGCTTTCGTAATATTTTTTCAGCGACGTGTTGCCGCCCCTGATCTGCAGGTTGACCTTGACCGCCCCCATGTTGTTGAGCAGGGCAAGGGCGTGATCCATCATCACCTTGCCGTGGCCCTTGCCGCGATGGTGCGGATGAACGGCAAGGGAATTGATCCAGCCGCGATGGCCATCATAACCGGCCTTGACGCTGGCGATCAGGGTGCCGTCGTCATCAAGCCCCACCAGCAGGCCGTCGGGCTGGGCGGCGATTTTATCGGTGATCATGCGGCGGGGGGCGTTCCACGGCGAGTCATCGGGAAAGGCAAGGGCATAGAGCGCCACCAGCGCGTCATGGTCATCCTGGTGGTAGCTGCGGACAGAAACTGGCGGCATGTTGAGGGTCTCCTTTAAGGGTCTCCATAGAAAAAGCCACCTTGCGGTGGCTTTATCCCAGTTAAGTTTTTCAAGCCAAAAGGCAGAGAAGAGGATCTAGAATCCTTCGCGTTCCATGCGCTTGCGCATCAGCTTGCGCACACGGCGAGTTGATTCAGCGGATTCACGTGCGCGACGTTCAGATGGCTTTTCATAAGAACGACGGTTTTTCATTTCACGGAACATCCCTTCGCGCTGCATTTTTTTCTTCAGCACTCGAAGAGCTTGATCAACATTGTTATCCCGAACGGTAACAAACACTGGCTTTCACATCCTTTCAAGATGGATAAGTTGGTGGTTCAGCTTGCGCTTTGGCACGACTGAACCGTTGGAAGGTCGTGGTTATACCACAAATCCCCCATAAGGCAAAACCCTAATCCGATGCGGCACTAGATCTTTAAATTTTTCGGAAAACGACCTATATATAGGGCATGCGCATATCCCGGGGGCTGATCACCGCCGCCCGCTGATATTCTGCCGAAGATATTCTGGATGACACGAGGTGGCCCCATGACGAGCCCGAACACAGCAGATCTTGAGAAGCGTGACGCCCTGGTTGAGGCGATGCTGGCCCATGTGCCGTTTGATGGCTGGTCCATGGCGGCGCGCGACGCCGCCGCTGAAGATATTAAAATGGACACAGCCGACGCCATGCGCCTGATCGCTGATGACGCCGACGCCATTGACGCTTACACCGATTTGTCCGACCGCCAGATGGCGCGGGCGCTGGATGCGCTTGACCCTCGGCCTGAAAAAATCAGCGCGATTATCCGTGCCGCTGTCTTGTGCCGTCTTGAAAACGCCGAGCCGCATCGCGAAGCCGTGGCGCAAGCGCTGAAACTGCTGGCGCGCCCGCAACACGCGCAACTGGCGGCAAAAACCCTGTACCGCACGATTGATCGCATCTGGCGGTTGACAGGGGATCGCGCGGTGGATTTCTCCTTCTACACCAAACGGGCGACCCTGGCGGGGGTCTATTCCGCGACCTTGCTGTATTGGGTCGCCAACCCCAACGCCGACCGCGCCAGGACCGAAGCGTTTCTGGATGCCCGCCTGCGCGAAGTCGCGATGATCCCGAAAGTCACCGCGCCTGCCAAAAAAGCCGCGGAAATGGGGCTGAAGATGGCGGGTAAATTAATGGGGCGAATGCCGATGCGCCGCCCCGGCTGACTCGCCATTTGTTTTGACCCATTAATCCGCCCCACGGGGTGACGTGACCACCATGCCCATCAAAATCCAACATGATCTTCCGGCACGCGCTGTCCTTGAAGATGAAAACGTTGACCTGATTGTCAGCGATGACGCCATCAAACAGGACATCCGTCCGTTAAAGCTTCTTCTGCTTAACCTGATGCCGAAGAAGAAGGAAACGGAAATCCAGTTCGCGCGCCTGCTGCGCAACACGCCGCTTCAGGGCGAGCTGACCTTGATGACCACCGCCAGCTACACCCCGAAGAACACCGAGCCGGGGTACCTGCGCCGCTATTACCGCAACCTTGATGACGTGCGGGGGGATTATTTCGACGCCCTGATTGTCACCGGCGCGCCGGTCGAAACCCTGCCGTTTGCTGATGTCAATTACTGGGCTGAATTGACGGAGATCATCAACTGGTCGAAAACCCATTGCTTCCGGCGGTTGGGGATTTGCTGGGGGGCGCAGGCGCTGCTCTACCATCTGCATGATGTGCCGAAACACGGGCTGGATGAAAAACGCTTTGGCGTGTTTGACCATCAGGTGACGGAAAACACCTCACGCCTGATGAAAGGCTTTACCGATAATTTCCCGATGCCGATCTCGCGCTATACCTACAACGCGCGCGAGGATATCGCCGCCGCCAACGGGCTTGAACTGCTGGCGGAAAGCGCGATCGCCGGGCCGGGGATGGTGCGTGATCAGGCGACGGGGGATATCTTTATCCTCAATCACCTGGAATATGACGCCGATACCCTGGCGGCGGAATACCACCGCGACGCCGGCGAAGGGCTCGATACCGCCCTGCCGCATAACTATTTCCCCGGGAATGACCCCACCAAGGCGCCGGTCAATTCCTGGCGGCCGTTCGCGTTTCTGTTCATGGGCAACTGGCTGCATGATCTGTATCAGGCGACGCCGTTTGACCTGACAAGGCTTGAGGGCAAGGGCTGATCATCCAAAAGGATAGATTGAATCACCAAGGGGCAGGGGCCATGTGAACCTTGCCCCTTTTTGTTGTGCTGAATTTGTGTTTTCCGGGCCTAACTCAATATGGAGGATACAATGACCAGAAGAGAAAAATTTGATAAATGCCCGATATGGGCGGACATCTTATTGTTGGGACAAAGTGAAGTCCAAGTGACCCACCAGGGGCTTCACTGTTATTCTCCTAGAGCAGGGGGAGAATATAAAATTACTGAAGAAGTGATGGCTGAAGTAACAAGGTATGATGATATTGAACGTGTCAAAATCACAACCTGGTTAGTGCAGCAAAGGAGACTTGGTGTAACCTGCCCAGTCTTAACCCTTGAAGCTGTTGAACAAGCTAAAGCCATGTCTCTCCCAAGCATGTCAACCCGCATTGAAAATTTAATGCGCTATCTGCAAGAGATAGCTCCGCTTGGAAAGGAAATTGATATACGTAGTGATCACAACAAAATTCAACCTCTTAATATCCTTGCCCACTCAAGTGTGGGCAATTTTGATGAATTGTTGATACTGGTCCAGCACTGTGAAGAAACAGGGTTGATTGCCACAGCATTTCCGAACTCCGCCTATCCCCTGTGGAACATAAAATTAACAGCAAAAGGCCAGATGTATCTTGAGGCTCTTGATGCCCCGAATATTGATTCCAGACAGGCGTTTGTCGCCATGTGGTTTCATGATGATACGCTTGACGCTTATAAAAAGGGCATTGCCCCTGCCATCAAGGGCAATGGGTTTAATCCGTTCCGTATCGACCACAAAGAACACAACGACAAGGTTTGCGATGAAATTATCGCTGAAATTCGCCGGTCACGCTTTGTTGTGGCGGATTTCACTTGTGAGAAGAGTAAAATATGTCGGAAGTTCATCGTTCGTGGTGGCGTCTATTTTGAGGCCGGTTTTGCCTTCGGGCTGAACATCCCCGTGATCTGGACCTGCCGGGAAGATGCCGTGGATTCCCTGCATTTTGACACGCGGCAATACAATCACATTTTGTGGAAAGATCCTGACGACCTCAAGCAACAGCTCACCCACAGGATCGCCGCTGTCATCACACCTTCCGGGTGAGATGCGCCATTTTGCGGCCAGGCTTGGCTTCCGCCTTGCCGTAACGGTGGACGAACACGCCGTCTTCGCCGATGGCGTTGTTCAGGCGGTCCATATGCTGGCCGAGGATATTGTCCATCTGCCATTGCCCCATCGCTTCGGTTGAACCAAAGGGCAGGCCGGTGATGGCGCGGACAAGCTGGGCGAACTGGCTGGTCTTCGTGCCTTCGATCGTCCAGTGGAAGGAATTGTGCGGACGCGGCGCGATTTCGTTAAACACCAGCCCTTTCGGGGTGATGAACATTTCCGCCGCCAGCACCCCAACCAGATCAAGCGCCTCGGCGATGGCGGCGACGGCATCCTGCCCGTCTTTCAAAAGCGCGGGGGGCAAGACCGCGGGGTCAGCGGGGGCGCGGGAGGTGGCCAGAATCCCGTCCTCATGATGATTGATGCTGGCGGGAAAGGCCGAGACCTCACCTTGCGCGTTGCGGGCCACCAGAAAACTCGCTTCAGCGGAAAAATCCACCATTTCTTCAAGAATACAATCGTCACTGCCAAGGCTTGCGAAGGCCTCTTCGCCAGTGTCGCCAGCCTTGAGGCGCGCCTGCCCCTTGCCGTCATAACCAAGGCGGCAGGTTTTCAGCACCGCGCCATTGGCCATTCGCGCCATGGCGGGGGCCATGTCACCGGCGCTGGTGATGGCGGCGAAATCCGGCACCATAATGCCAAGATCACGGGCCAGGGTCTTTTCCTTGATGCGATGCTGGGCGGTGGATAAAGCGGCGACCCCGGGGCTGACCGGGGCATGAGTGGCGAGGGTTGCCATGACTTCGGCGGGGACGTTTTCAAATTCACTGGTGACGGTATCCACCGCAGCGCCAAAGGCGTTCAGCTGGTCGAGATCATCATAATCAGCGCGGGTGCTGGCATAGGCCATGTCGCAGGCGGGGGCATCCCCCTGCGGCGCGAAAATATGGGCGCGGTAGCCAAGTTCAGCCGCCGCGATGGCCGTCATGCGGCCAAGTTGCCCGCCACCCAGAATACCAATGACGGCGCCTTCCGGCAGTGCAGATTTAGTCATCACGAGGCTCTTCGGTGACTTGATCACGCTGGGCGTCACGCCAATCCTGGAGGGCGGAGGCCAGTTCAGCATCGTTAACGGCGAGGATACCTGCCGCCAGAAGCCCGGCGTTGATCGCCCCTGCCTTGCCAATCGCCAGTGTCCCGACCGGCACGCCGCCCGGCATCTGAACAATGGAAAGCAGGGAATCCATGCCTTTCAGCGACTGGCTTTCGATCGGCACCCCCAACACCGGCAAGGTTGTCATGGCGGCCATCATCCCCGGCAGATGGGCGGCGCCACCAGCGCCTGCAATGATCACCTTAATGCCACGCTGACGAGCGGTTTCAGCATATTCCGTCATGCGTTTTGGGGTGCGGTGGGCGGAGGTGATCCTGGTTTCATAACCAACCCCCAGCGCATCAAGAATATTCGCCGCGTGTTTCATGGTGGGCCAGTCGGACTGGCTGCCCATGCAAATGCCGATTACAGGTGACGTCATTGTGTTGTCCATCAGGTCCGGGTCAGTAATTAAGGGGAAAAGGTTAGGTTATGCGATGATATCAGGCAAGAGCTGAGCGTGAATACTCCGGATTTCATCCTTGATCGACAGTTTGCGCTTTTTCAGACGCTGCATTTTCAGCATATCGATCGACCGGCTGGCGGCGATGACAGAAATCACGTCGTCAAGATCGCGATGCTCAAGGGTCAGGGCCTCAAGCTTGGCGCGCAGAATATCCTGTTGTTTCAGCTTTTCAAAATCATCGTCCATGGGGACAATCCATCGCAAGGTTACCTGGCTTACGAACCCAACCCTTGCCATTGCGGCATGACCCTTTAAGGGGATCGGCCTGAAAGGGTTGCGCTCAAGGGTGCAAATAGCCACAATAAATTCACTCATCACGAGCAGAAGAAGTTTTATTATATCGAATAAGGTTGAATTTGACCATGACTGATCACAACGCCTCCACGTCATTTGACGCTATCCATGCTGCCGCCGCCGCTGACCCGGAAGCCTTCTGGGCTGAAGCGGCGAAAGACGTCAGCTGGATGACGCCGCCAACACGAGTGCTGAACCACGACAACCCGCCCTTCACCCGCTGGTTTGAAGGCGGCACCATCAACACGGCGTATAACGCGCTCGACCGCCATGTTGCGGAAGGTCGCGGCGATCAGGCGGCGTTGATCTACGACAGCCCTGTCACCAACACCAAGACAAGCTACACCTATTCGGAATTGACGGAAAAGGTCGCGGCCTTCGCCGGGGTGCTGGTGGCCAATGGCGTTGGCTATGGTGATCGCGTCATTATCTATATGCCGATGATCCCTGAAACCGTTATCGCCATGCTGGGCTGTGTGCGGATAGGGGCGGTGCATTCCGTCGTCTTCGGCGGGTTCGCCGCCAATGAACTGGCAAAACGGATCGACGATTGCAGCCCGAAGATGGTGATCAGCGCATCCTGCGGGATTGAACCCAACCGCATTGTCGAATACAAGCCGCTGCTGGATGAAGCGATCGAGATTTCATCCCACAAGCCTGACCATTGCATCATCTTCCAGCGCGAGATGGCCACCGCCACCATGATCGAGGGCCGTGACCTTGACTGGAGGGACGCCCACGAGGGGGTTGCGCCAGCGGATTGCGTCGCCGTGGACAGCTCTGATCCTTGCTACATTCTCTACACTTCCGGCACCACCGGTGTGCCGAAAGGCGTGGTGCGTTCCACCGCGTCGCATATTGTTGCCCTCAAGTGGTCGATGAAAAATATCTATGATGTCGACCCCGGAGATGTCTATTGGGCGGCGTCGGATGTCGGCTGGGTGGTGGGGCATTCCTATATTGTCTATGCCCCCCTGTTCCATGGCTGCACGACCATTCTTTATGAAGGCAAACCGGTCGGCACCCCTGACGCGGCGGCGTTCTGGCGGGTGATTTCTGAACACAAGGTCAAGGTGATGTTCACGGCCCCGACGGCCATCCGCGCCATCAAGCGCGAAGACCCTGAAGGCAAATTGCTTGAGCAATTTGACATGAGCCATTTTAAAACCCAGTTCGTCGCTGGTGAACGTTGTGACCCCGACACGCTGAAATGGATCGAGGACAAGCTGAAGGTGCCGGTGATTGACCACTGGTGGCAGACGGAAACCGGCTGGTCGATCGCCGCCACCTGTCTTGGCATTGACAAGACGCCGTATCGCATTGGCTCGCCCGGGCGCGCCGTGCCGTCCTGGAATATTCAGGTGCTGGATACCGCAGGTCATCCCGTGCCAGCAGGCGAGATCGGCTCGATCGTGGTGAAACTGCCGATGCCGCCGGGCAGTCTGCCCACCCTGTGGAATAATGATGACCGGTTTGTTGACAGCTACATGGCGGAATTCCCGGGGTATTACAAAACCGGTGATGCCGGTTATCTCGATGAAGACGGCTTCGTTTATGTGATGGCGCGGACCGATGACATCATCAATGTGGCAGGTCACCGCCTGTCGACGGGCGGCATGGAAGAGGTGCTGGCGAACCACCCTGACGTCGCGGAATGCGCGGTGGTGGGGGCGGCGGATCAGCTCAAGGGGCAGGTGCCGCTCGGCTTCCTCGTCCTGAAAAACGGCGTCACCCGTAGTGGTGAGGATATTGTTGCTGAAGTCGTGCAAATGGTGCGCCAGGAGATCGGGCCCGTGGCGGCGTTCAAGCAAGCGGTGATCATCCAGCGTTTGCCGAAAACACGGTCGGGGAAAATCCTTCGTGGCACGATGCAGAAAATCGCCGATGGTGTGGATTACCCCATGCCCGCGACGATTGATGACCCCGCCATTCTTGAGGAGATCACCATTGCCCTTGCGGCCATTGGTTACCCGAAATCCTGACGTCGTCATCACCAGTTGATGAAAAAAGGGGGCCAGATGGCCCCCTTTTGTGGTGCGGTTGTTATCGGCTTCAGGGAAGCTCGGAGATATCCGCCACCTGATCTTCAGGGGATTGCACGGAGCCGCCGGATTTTTCAATCGCGGCGTTCAAATCCTGCTGTGAGCAAATGCCAAGCATGACCGGATGTTTGGCCGTGATGTTGGCAATGTTCCAATGCGAGCGATCACGGATCTTGGCAATCGTGTCTTTCGTGGTGCCGACGAGTTTGGAAATCTGGCTGTCCTTAATATCAGGATGATGCTTGACGATCCAGGCAATGGCATCGGGCTTGTCGCCACGGCGCGCCAGGGGAACGTATTTGGGGCCTTTGGTGCGGGTGGTGGGTTCCGGCAGGGTGGTGCCGGAACGAACAAGGCGGGCGCTTTCGTCATCTTCGCAACGCTTGATTTCCTCGTCAGTGAGCTGTTTGTTCAAGACCGGATTGTAGCCTTGAATGCCAATCCCGACATCGCCGTCGGCAATCGCCTGGACTTCGAGGTCATGCAGAGAGCAGAAATCAGCAATCTGGGCAAAGCTCAGGGCAGTGTTATCAATCAACCAGACAGCGGTCGCTTTTGGCATAAGCAGATCAGACATGGTGACTCCTGAAAAATGGGGAAAACCGCCGCCGCAACGGCACGCGGTCATTACATACACTATATATAAGGATTGCGTCAAAAATTTGCAAAGATTGTCTTCTGGTCTTACAGTTTATTTGAAATGACGCGCAGGAGGACAACCATGGATGATGAGCTGGAGCCGTTAAAGCAGGGCTTGAATACAGCCGAAATGGAACGCTGGAATATCGGTGACCTTGAAGCCTATAAAGCCCGGCTGCAGGCGGAAATTGAGCGCATAGACAGCGCCATCGCCGGCAAGTCATCGGTCCAGTCCATGGCGGAAAATCTGTTCAAATCCTGAAGCGGCAACGCCGCAATAAACTTGATGAAGTGAGTGTTATGATGACCAACCAGGTAGTATTTATCACCGGCGCGACCAGCGGTATTGGCCTCGGCATTGCCCGTCAGGTGGCCAGACAGGGCCATGTGCTGGGTTTTAACGGGCTCGCGGATGACGCCACGATCACCGCCGTTCAGGATGAACTTATTCAGCTTGGGGCAAAGGATTGCCAGTATTTTGACGGCGATATGCGCGACCCTGACGCGATCCGCGCCATGTTGGCTGATGCCGAAGACAAGCTCGGCCGTATTGATGTGCTGGTCAATAACGCGGGCATTCAGCACGTCGCCGCGATCGAGGAGTTTCCAACCCAAAAATGGGATGATGTCATCGCCATTAACCTGAGTGCAAGTTTTCATGCCATCGCCTCTGTCTTGCCGGGCATGAAGGCCCGCCAGCATGGCCGCATCATCAATATCGCGTCGGTTCACGGGTTGATCGCATCGGTCAATAAAACCGCGTATATCGCCGCCAAACACGGGCTCGTTGGCCTGACAAAAGCCGTCGCGCTGGAAGCCGCCACCGATCACATCACCGTCAATGCCATTTGCCCCGCCTGGGTGCGGACGCCGTTGGTGGAAGCGCAGATCGAAGCACGGATGGCCGCCAATGGCACCACCCGCGACGCCGAATCAGTCGCCCTGGTGGAAGAACGCCAACCCACCAAAGCGTTCGTGACGCCGGAACAAATCGGTGATCTGGTGCTTTATATGATGAGCGATAGCGCCGCCAGCGTGACGGGGATCGCCATGCCGATCGATGGCGCCTGGACGGCCCAATAAAATAAAAATCTAATTTACAGGATCGTCATGTGTGACGATGCTGAGGGGATGCCCCTGTGCGGTGACGGGCGCGTTATTATCCACCGCCTCTAGACGGATGGAGGCAAGGCCGACCCAGCCTGGCCCGTCCGCCACCATGGCCAGCAAATGACCGGCGTTCTTGCCGTCCTGGTCAAGATCGCAGGGGGCGGTGATGGCGGTGCTGGAAGTGACCGTCATGTAACGGCGCTTCAACAGCCCGCGATAACGGGTGCGGGCGGTGACCTCCTGCCCGATGTAACATCCCTTTTCAAAATTGATCCCGCCATGGCGGTCGAGCTGCGCTTCCAGGGGCAAGGCTTTTTCAGGCGGCATGTCCACCGCCCCTTCGGCGATGCCGTGGCGGTAACGAAACGCCTGCCAATCCGCATCATCGCCTTCGGCACCGTCACATTCGCCGTAAAAACGGAACACCTTGCCCTCAAAGCGGTCCTCGAAACGGCCATCCCTGAGG
>JAGWAQ010000011.1:1033-12893 GCA_021296375.1 Alphaproteobacteria bacterium | reverse complement strand
TGGGGAGTGGTGAGGGCATGAACAGGGCGGTCATCAGCGGTGATCTCAACGGCGCGCCGCATGCGGTACATGGTCATTTTCTTGATCAACGCCTGACGCCGTTCCGCGTCCAGCTCCAGCACAATGGCGTCACCATCACGGCTGATCAAAAGGTCAAACAACACCCGCCCCTGGGGGGTTAATAAAGCGGCGGGGCGGAGCTCGCCTTCCGTCATATCAACGGTGCTGGCGGTGATGAGATCATTCAGAAAAGCCGCCGCGTCGTCACCGTCAAAACGAACAAGGGCACGGCGGTGGAGTTGCGCGATCATCGGTTAGTCCTCAATCGTGATGGCGCCCTCATAGCGCCGCAGGTAGAAATATTTCTCGCCCGCCCAAAAACAGCGGTCGTCATCAGGCCGCGCCTCGATGTAACCGTTGAGCGCTGATGTATGAAAAATCTGGGTGCAGAGCAGATAGGTCAGCCCGATGCTGTTGGGGGTAAACTCGGCACTGCCGTTGCGGCCGGGGATAACGGTAATGGCAGGTTGCGTGGCCTTGAAACACTGGCCCTTGCGTTTTTTCTTGCAGTCGTCGGCTTCGGGGCTGTTGATGACCTTCATGTAGGTGACGTTATTGCCGTCGAACATAAAGCCGTCATCATCCAGCATCGCGCAATCATCGCGCGGCGGGGCGTTTTTGCCGGAATATTCGCATTCAAACCACAGCCCGTCCCAGCTGGAGTTGCCGGTATCATCAGCGGCAAGGGCAGGGGGCATCGTCAGCATCATCACGGTGGCGGCGGCGGCAAAAACTCGGATCGTCATGGATGAACACCTCTTGACAGGATTAAGGGCAAGGTTACTTCGGCGCTCGCGTGGCAACAACCGCCATAGCGCCGGCGATTAACGGGATGATCCCCAGCACCAGCATCAGCGCGCCAAAGCTGAACCCGGCGTCAATCATCAGCCCCAGCGTAACAGGCGACAGGGCCGAAGCAAAGACCATCATCGATTGCGCGATGGCCTTGATGCCGCCGAGATGTTTGGTGCCGTAAATTTCAGCCCAGATGGGGGTGACGGCGGTATAGGCAATGCCTTGGGCAATGCCATAAACGGTGAAATACAGATAAACCATCACCCCGGGGGTGGTGAAATACAGCATCAGCACCGCAAGGCTCAGCATCGAAACCGCAAGGGGGGCGATGCGCGATGCCGTGAACCGGTCCACAAGAAACCCCCCGACAAAAGACGAGATGATCGACAGGACGGCGAAAAACCCGTAGCCGCTGACCCATTGGCTCAGGGCGATGCTCTTTATCTCGACAAAATAAATCTGGTGGAAGAACAACCCTGTTGAGGTAAAGCTCGGCGACAGCACCAGCCCGGACAGCATCCAGAACCGCCAATGCAGCAGCATGTCGCGCCGCGTCCATTGCTTGCCGTCACGGCCGGAATGAATGGCGTCAACACCGCCGCCATCCTGGCCTTCGCGGCGACGGGTCAGGATCAGCGTGGCGGGGATCATCACCACCAGCACGAGCAGGGCCGTGGCTTGCCAGACCTGCCGCCAGTCCAGCAGCATCATCAGCCCGATGGCAAAAAGCGGCATCAGAAATTCCGACACGGGATGCCCAAACACTGCTATCGACAACGCCCGCCCGCGTTCGGCGACATAACGGCGGGTCATGGCGGTGGCGTAAAGATGGGACATCATCCCCTGGCCTGAAAGCCGCAGCAGGTAAATCCCCAGGGTCAGGGTCAGCACCGATGAAATGAACGAAAAATGCACCGCCGCCAAGGCCAGGCCCAGGACAATAGCGAGCGCGATCACCCGCAGCTTGATGGTATCGACCAGCCGCCCAAGGGGGATCAGGGTGGCGGCGCTGGCAAGGGTGCCAATGGCATAGATCGTGCCGAAATCCCCATGGCTCAGGTCAAGGGCATCCCTGATCTGGCCAGAAAAAAGAGAGATGAAAAAGGTTTGCCCCGGGGAGGAGAAAAACGCCAGCAAAAACCCGAACAGCAGAAACCGCCACTGGGATTTGTAAAATTCCAATGTCGAGCCGGTGGAAAGGTGACGTGTCATGTGAACCTGAAAGGAATGGTGCTGCTGAATGGATTTGAACCATCGACCTCTCCCTTACCAAGGGAGTGCTCTACCGACTGAGCTACAGCAGCATTGAGGGGTTATTTATCAGTCTCACCGACGATATGCAAGCCCTCAGGCGCCAGAACTGTTAAAAATCCTCAGAACGGCAGGGATAACAGAAAACGCACGATCTTGCGGGTGCGGGGGGAGAATAACGACGGCGTGAAATACGCCCCGGCGGCGCGTTTTGACGCCTCCCCATAGGTCGGATAGGGGGCGATGTAGGAGGCCATGGCGGCAATCTTCATTTTTTTCGAAATCGCCAGAATCCACGGCTGGATCATTTCCCCGGCTTGCGGCGCCAGAATGGTCGCCCCGAGAATCCGGCCTTTCGCGTCCACAACCCCGATCACTTTGCCTTCGGTGCGCAGTTCTGCCCGCGCCCGATCATTGCCCGCAAGACTGAATTCAACCTCTTTGGCGGCAATTCCCTTGTCTTCCGCCGCCTTCCGGGAGAGCCCGACATGGGCCAGCTCAGGGTCAGTGTAAGTGACCCATGGCACCCCGGCGTCATCAACCTTGGCGGGCAGGCGGAACAGCGTGTTGCGCACGACAATCCCGGCATGATAGCCCGCGATATGGGTGAATTGCTGACGTCCGGCGGCATCCCCGATGGCGAAAACACGCTTGTTGGATGTCCGCAATCGCGCGTCGGTGATGATGCCGTTGCGCTGATAGCGGATCCCTGCTTGATCAAGGTCAAGCCGCTCGAGGTTCGGCACACGCCCCACCGCCATCAGGAGGTGACTGCCGGCGATTTCCCCAAGCCCGTCAACGGTGACGCTGATCTGCCCCGTCGTTCCCGACACTTCCGTCACGCCATGGCCTTCAATCAGGTGAACGCCATCCGCGCGCAGGCGGGTCTTGAGCTGTTCCACCAGTTCCGGATGGTCCCGCACCATGATGCTGGGGGCGGCTTCGATCAAGGTGACTTTAACCCCGAGTCTGGCGTGGGCCTGCGCCATTTCAACCCCGATCGGGCCGCCGCCGATAATAACCAGATGGTCAGGACGGGTGCGGTCACTGAAAATTGTTTCGTTGGTGTAATAGGGGGTTTGGTCAATCCCGGGAATTGGCGGCACAAAGGCTGATGAGCCGGTCGCCACAATAAAATATTTAGCCCGCACCGTGACGCCGCCCCCTGACACTTCATCAGGGGCGGTGAAACGGGCGTAATCTTCGATAACATTGACCCCGAGGCCGCGGAACCTGTCCGGAGAATCATGGGGGGCGATGCCTTTAATGACGGCTTCGACATGGTCCTTGACGGCGGCAAAATCAACGTCAGGAGCCTGGCCCTTGATGCCCATTTCCGGGTGGCCATGGGCGTAATGGGCGGCTTTGGCCGCCGCCAGCAGGGCTTTTGACGGCACACAGCCATAGTTGAGGCAATCGCCCCCCATATGCGCGCCTTCAAACAGAACCACGTCAGCGCCCATTTGCGCGGCGCCTGCCGCAACGCTCAGCCCCCCTGAACCGCCGCCGATAATGCAAAGATGTGGGGTAAGTACCGTCATGCTATTGACCTTTCCTGAGAAATTTTTTCGCGACGATCGGGACCAGTGCCAACAGCCCCAGCCCGATCAACGGCGCGATGATGCGAATATCGCCAAGGTCAGCCAGATCAGGCACTTTGCCCGATGACAGAATGGCATCAAAACCACTGCCGACCGCAACATAAACCGTCGTCCCCGGGGCGATGCCAACAAGGGTGGCGATGGTGTATTGACGGCTGTTCATCCCCAGCAAGGCCGGCACAATATTAACCACCCAAAACGGCGCGATAGGGATCAGCCGCAGGGCCAGAAGCCACAAAAACGGGTCTTCATTGAACCCGTCCGACACTTTCGCCATGAACGGCCCGGCCTTGCGCGTCAACACATCAGCAAACGCGCCCCGTGCCGCCAGGAAAAGGATCACCGCCCCCAAGGTCGCGGCAAGGATAATCACCGGCGCCGCCAGGTAACCCAGCACCGCCCCGCCGATCAGCGTCAGGGGTGAGGCGATGGGCAGGGAAAACGCCACCGCCACAACATAAAGCAGGAAAAACGCCGCCACCGCGCCGAGCAGATTGGCCGCAACCCAGGCGGTGATGCCATTGTAATTTTCCGCCAAGGCGGCGAAGCTGACAAATCGCCCAAGATCGAAAGCAAAGAACAGCACAAGGCCAAACACCAGAACAGCCAGCGGCAGCATACGTTTGAAAGAAGAAGGGGAAGACGACATAGCCACAACCATTGATAAGAGAAACGTCATGGTAATGTTTTCCACCTGAAAAACAAAATCACAACCCCGTGATTGCCGTGACCGAAATAAAAACACTTCTGCCAATATGGGGGGGCATTACAGGCACCCTTCGGCCATGATATGGCCATATCCGCCTGATAAAAGAAATCCACCTTCCCCCGTTAACGAGGGTTTAAGTTCCGCTGAAAGCGGATTAAGATAAACCCGAACATTATCTTGCCTGGATGATCCTTTCGAAACCATGTCACGACCGCCTCATTCTCATCAGAAAACGGCCCATCAGAAAACGGCCCAACAGAAAATGCCCAAACAGCAAACGCCCCAACAAAAAACAGAAGCTGAATTGAAGCAGAAGCGCTTGGCGGAAGCGTTGCGCGCCAACCTGCGTCGCCGCAAGGACCAGAAGCGGGGGCGTGACGACAAGACAGAAGACCCGCAATCCCCACGCCCGGCAATCAACGAGGACCGCACCGATGGATAAACTGCTGATCACCGGTGGAACCGCCCTGAAGGGTGAAATTGCCATTTCCGGCGCCAAGAACGCGGCCCTGCCGCTGATGGCAACAGCCTTGATGGCGGAAGAAGGCATGGTGCTGGATAACCTGCCGAGCCTTGCCGATACCGATTGCATGTGTGAGCTGCTCGCCCATCTCGGGGTTGAGAGTGTGCGCGAGGGCGATACCGTCAGCTTTGCTTCCGCCCGCGGGGCTGAGACCGACGCGCCCTATGAGATTGTCCGCAAGATGCGGGCTTCTGTGCTGGTGCTGGGGCCGTTGCTGGCGCGTTATGGCCGGGCGCGGGTGTCCTTGCCTGGCGGTTGCGCGATTGGCTCGCGCCCTGTTGATTTGCATATCATGGCGATGGAAGCTCTTGGCGCCAAGGTCACGCTTGAAGAAGGCGATGTGCTGGCGGAAGCCGCGGGGGGGTTGATCGGCGGTGACGTGGTGTTCCCCACCGTCAGTGTCGGGGCAACCGAAAACGTGCTGATGGCGGCGGCATTGGCGAAAGGCACATCACGCCTGATCAATGTTGCGCGCGAACCTGAAATCATTGACCTTGCGGAATGTTTGATCGCCATGGGGGCCAAGATCAGCGGTCAAGGGACTGACGTGATTGAAGTCGAGGGCGTGACGGCCTTGACCTCCTGCCGTCATGCGGTGGTGGCGGATCGCATCGAAGCCGGGACATTTGCCCTGGCGGCGGCCATCACCCAGGGGCAGATCACCCTGACCCATGCCCGGGCGGATCACCTTGCGTCGTTGTTCGCGGCCATGGCGGCGAGCGGCGTTCAGGTGGAAATTGACGGCGACCGCATCACCGTCACGGCAACCGAAAGACCGCGGCCTGTCGACATCACCACCGATCCTTACCCCGGCTTTCCCACTGATCTTCAGGCGCAGTTCATGGCGTTGATGACGGTCGCCAGCGGCACCTCGCAAGTGGCCGAAACGATTTTTGAAAACCGCTTCATGCATGTCCCTGAACTGGCGCGGATGGGGGCCAATATCCAGGTCAATGGAGGCCATGCCCTGGTCCGGGGGGTCGAGCAATTGACCGCCGCCCCGGTCATGGCAACGGATCTTCGGGCGTCGGTTTCGCTTGTCCTGGCGGCGCTGGTGGCGGAAGGGGAAACCACGTTGCAGCGGGTTTATCACCTTGACCGCGGCTATGATCGTCTTGAAGAAAAGCTCAGCGCCTGTGGGGCGAAAATCCGCCGGGTAAGAGGCTGATGATGGATGCCGAAAACCTCAAGCTCACCATTGCTGATGACGATGACCTGATGGTGCTGTCCACGCTGCTGCAGGATGCGACAGTGCTGATCGGGGATATGGGGTACGATGACGGCAGTTTCATGATGGTGGCGGCGCGGTTTATCTCGCCGCAAGGGGGCGGAGACCCCGACAACCGCTCTGGCCAACGTCGCCTGATGGGGGTGAATTTTTCAGGCTTGACGGGGATCAAGCGCAAGGGCTTTTCCCCTCATGACCGCGATGATGTCCTCAACCTGTTGGCCATTCGCGCAAATGGCACTACTATTGAACTGGTATTTTCCGGTGCGGCAATGGTGAGGCTTGAATGTCCTTCGATAAAGGTTTATGCCGCAGACCTAGGCGAAGGATGGGTGACGTCGTTTCAGCCTAAACACTGATGCGATGACCTGAACTTCAGGCTCTTGAACGACTGAAAGGCGTGATCATGTCGACAGCGACGGACAGCAAGAATTCCGCGTTACTCCCGATTGATGAAGCGCGGGCCGAAAACCTCGTCCTGGCGTTGCCGAAAGGCCGGATTCTGAAGGCCATCCGGCCGATCCTGAAAGCCGCCGGCATGGAACCTGAAGACGGGTTCTTTGATGAGCATGATCGCCGCTTGCGGTTTTCCACCAAAGCGGACGGTGTTGACGTCATCCGTGTCCGCAGTTTTGACGTCGCGACCTTCATCGCCTTTGGTGCCGCCCATATGGGGGTCGCCGGGTCTGATGTCTTGATGGAATTTGACCACCCTGAAATTTATGCACCGGTTGATCTGGGCGTAGGCGGATGCCGTATGGTGGTGGCCAGCACAATCACCGGCGCCGAACAGGATGACCCCCGCAACTGGTCGCATGTTCGCGTCGCGACGAAATACCCCAATGTCACGGCCAGGCATTTTGCCGCGCGAGGGGTGCAGGCGGAATGCATCAAGCTCAATGGCGCGATGGAACTGGCCCCGGGGTTGGGGCTTTGCCGCCGGATTGTTGATCTGGTGGAAACCGGCTCGACCCTGAAGGCCAACGGGCTGGTGGAAGTTGAGGAAATTGCCCAGGTTTCAAGCCGGTTTGTTGTCAATCGCGCGGCCTGGAAAACCCGCCCTGATGATATCGGCGGCTGGGTTCAGAAAATCAGGGATGCTGTCGATGCCGCATAGATTAACCACCAGTGACGCCGAATTCAGCGCAGGTTTTGCCGCGCTTCTGTCCTCAAAACGCGAGGACGGGGCAGATGTAAATGCCGCTGTTGCCGGCATTATCGCCGATGTCATGGCCCGTGGTGACGCGGCGGTGCTGGAGCTGACGCGAAAGTTTGACCAGCTTGATGTTTCATCAATGGCGGAACTCTCGCTTACCCCCGCTGATCTGAAGGCGGCTTATGACCGCATTTCGCCGCCGCTCAAGGACGCGCTCACCACCGCGGCAACACGAATTCGCGCCTTTCATGAAAAGCAATTGCCCGGCGATATCGCCTATCAGGATGAGGCCGGGGTCAAGCTTGGCCTGCGTCATACCGCGGTTGATGCCGCCGGGCTTTATGTCCCCGGGGGCAAGGCCGCTTACCCGTCGTCGGTGTTGATGAACGCCATGCCCGCCGCCGTGGCGGGGGTTGCGCGGCGGGTGATGGTGGTCCCCACCCCAAAAGGTGAAGTGTCGGACATGGTGCTGGCGGCGGCGCATATCGCCGGTATTGCCGAGGTCTGGACGATTGGTGGCGCGCAAGCGGTGGCGGCATTGGCCTATGGCACCGCCAGCATTGCCGCGGTCGACAAAATCGTCGGGCCGGGCAACGCTTATGTCGCGGCCGCCAAGCGGCAAGTTTTTGGCAAGGTGGGGATTGATTCCATTGCCGGACCGTCGGAAATTCTGGTCATGGCGGATGCCGATAACAACCCCCATTGGGTGGCGATGGATTTGCTGTCACAGGCTGAACATGATGAATCAGCGCAATCGATCCTGATCACCGATGATCGCGATTTTGCCGATGACGTGGCGGCGGCGGTAGAGGAGATCTTGCCGACCCTGGCGCGGGCAGATGTGGCGGGGGCGTCGTGGCGTGACCATGGCGCCATCATCACGGTTGCGGATTGGGATGAAGGGGTGGCGCTGGCCAATCAGATCGCGGCGGAGCATCTTGAGATCGCCACCGCTGATCCTCAGGCATTGGCTGAAAAAATTCGCCATGCCGGGGCCATTTTCCTTGGGCGGTGGACGCCGGAAGCGATTGGCGATTACGTCGCTGGCCCGAACCATGTTCTGCCGACGGCGCGCACGTCACGGTTTTCATCGGGCCTTGGGGTGCTGGATTTCATGAAACGCACGACCATGGTGGAATGCGACGCCGGCAGCCTCCGCCGGATTGGCCCGGCGGCGGTGCAACTGGCGGATGCCGAAGGGCTTGAAGCCCATGGATTGTCGGTATCGCAGCGGCTTGATCAGGGGATGTGATGGCATCGGGGGATGACATGATGAGCGCAGGGGAGGCGGCACGAATTGTCCATATCCGCCTCGACCAGCCGGATTCCCCCCGCCTTTCGCCGGAAGCAGAGCATGAGCGATCCATCGCGATTTACGACCTGATTGAACAGAACAGCTTTTCCTTGCCTGACGCCGAGGGGCCGTACCACCTTATCCTCAGGTCCGACATGCGGCATATTCATTTTGATATCCGTTCTGTTGATGACCTGCCGATTGCCGGGTTCTTTCTGGCCATGGGGCCGCTGCGGCGCATTATCCGTGACTATAAAATGGTCTGTGACAGTTATTACGACGCCATCCGCACCAAAACCCCATCGCAAATTCAATCGATCGATATGGGGCGACGGTCGCTCCATAACGAAGGTTCAGTGCTGCTGCGCGAACGTCTTGAGGGCAAAGTCATCATGGATGACAACACCTCACGGCGATTGTTCAGCCTGATCTGCGTGCTGAAATCACGAGGTGTAACATGACCCCTTCTGACGTTGTTTTGCCAGGCACGGTATTGTTCGCCTGCACCCATAACATGATCCGTTCGCCGATGGCGGAAGGGTTGATGAAATCGCTGTTTCCCAACACGGTGTTTGCCGACAGTTGCGGGATCAGCGCCGGGGTGCCTGACGGGTTTGTCATCAATGTCATGAACGAACTCGGGATTGATATGTCCAATCATCAGCCGAAAAGTTTTGCTGATCTTGAAGACGAATATTTTGACCTGATCATCTGCTTTTCTGACGTTTCCCATGAAGAGGCGAAGACCTTTGCGGAAGGGAAATCCACCGAAGTTGAACATTGGCCGGTGTTTGATTCCGGCCTTGTCAGCGACAATCGCGATGAGCGGCTGAACGCGTATCGGTTGGTGCGGGATATCATTCTGGATAGGCTGAAAACACGCTTTGGGATTGAATCCCAGCCGCCAGGGGCAGGGGGCAATTCTGGCGGGGTTGAACAAAAAGCTTGACCAAGCCAAGGCTATGCTTCAAAAACGCTAATACCAATTGCCTCACCTTGAACGATAAGGACATTTGCATGGCCAAAGAAGACGTCATTGAGTTTTCCGGAACAGTAACCGAACTGCTGCCGAACGCGATGTTTCGCGTCAAACTCGACAATGACCATGAAGTCTTGGCGCATACGAGTGGTAAAATGCGCAAGAACCGTATTCGTGTTCTTGCCGGTGATCGCGTCAATGTTGAAATGACGCCTTATGATCTGACCAAAGGCCGGATCACTTTCCGCTTCAAGTAAACCTGCTGCTGATTTCAGGCCATCTGTTCGCTGATCCCGGGGTTGGCGCCAGAGTTGTCATGTAACGAATTTGCGGTCACACTTGAGCGTGTTGATGCATGAAGGGACCCCATCCATGTCGAGTTCTGCCCCACGGTTAATTCTGGCTTCAGCCTCGCCACGTCGGCGGGAATTGCTGGCACAGATCGGCATCACCCCTGATGAAATTCTGCCCGCTGATATTGATGAAACCCCTCATCAAGCGGAGACGCCGCGGGCTTACGCCATCCGCATGGCGGCGGAAAAAGTCGCGGTGATCGCGGGGCAATTGCCGCAGGATTACTGCCTTGCCGCTGATACCGTGGTGGCCCTGGGGCGGCGCATTCTGGGCAAACCCGAAGACCATAACGAGGCGCGGAAATTCCTTGACCAGTTGTCGGGACGTCGCCATCAGGTGCTGACCGCGCTGGCGGTGACCGCCCCCCATGACCCCCGCCCGAAAACCCGTCTCGTGACGTCGATCGTCAAGTTCAATCGCCTCTCTGATGCCTTGATTGATGATTACCTTAACTGTGGCGAATGGCAGGGCAAGGCCGGCGGCTATGGCGTGCAGGGCTATGCCGCTCGTCATATCGCCTGGATGCAAGGGTCGTATACAGGGATTGTCGGGTTGCCGCTTTTTGAAACCAGCCAGCTGTTGACGGGGGCGGGTTACCCCATCAAGGCGGGAGGCTGACCATGGCCGGGGATGTCATTATTTGTGATAACCTGCCCGGCTACAGCCGCGTGGCGGTGGTCCGCAACCATCATCTCGACGCGCTTTTTATTGATGATGACGCCCATCACGCCCCGCGCCCCGGCGCGGTGGTGGCGGTGCGGGTCCAGCAAGTGTTCCCCCAGCATGGCCGGGTGACGGCGGAATTGATGGGCGAGGGGGTGAGCTTTCGCACCGCCCATCCTGAAAAAATCACCCCGGGGCAGATGATCGCCGCCAAGGTTCAGGCTGACGCCCGCCAGGAGGCGGAAATCAAACCGCTTCAGTTAAAAGAATATGGCGGCGTTCAGGATATGCCCATGCGGTCGGGGGTCATCACCCCGGCGCCCGACGCATTGGCGCGCGCCCGCGCTCTCTTGCCTGACGCGGATGTGATCGCCGATGATGAGGGCAAGGCCTGGGCCGACCATGATATCGACGCCGCGATTGACAGCGCGCTCAAGGCGACCATCCCTCTGGCTGATGGCGCGCGGCTTCATCTCAACGCTCCACCCGGGGCGGTGGTGGTGGATGGCGACAGCGGCAGCAGTCAGGCCGCCCCGCAACAGCTGGCGGAAATCATGGTCGAGGAGGTGATGCGGCAGTTGCGTTTGCGTCGCCATGGGGGGCCGATTGTTATCGACTTCCCGCGCTTGTCCCCGCAAGGCCAGAAAGCCATTCACGGGATGATGCGCGATGCCGCCAGGCTCGACCCAGCCAAACCGGCTCTTCACGGCTTTACCCGCGGCGGGCTTTACACCATGGCGCGGCCGTGGCAGTTGATGCCGCTGGCGCAGGAACTGGCCCCGTCGCCGAGACGGGCGGGGCTGGCGGCGCTCAGGCTGATCCGCAATCACGGCTTGCACCACGGCAAGGCGGCGGCGCGATCGGCCCTTGGGGTGCGGCTTCATCCTGACGCGCTGAAATGGATCGAGGGCGACGGCGCGCCAGCCTTGCACGCGCTTGGTCTTGCCTTTTCGCCGGAATTCGTTTCAGATGCTTGCGTTGATGCGCCTCGGCTTGACAACGGCGCGAAACGATAAGGTGAGGTGACCATGGCCGTCCAATGCCCGACATGCGGAAATCCTGCGGAAAAACCGCATTCCCCGTTTTGCTGCCGGCGTTGCGCCCAGGCTGATCTGGGCCGCTGGTTTTCAGGCAAATACGGGGTGGAAGCGGAAATTGAACCCGACAGCGCCGATGTCGAAGCCCTCGAACGCGCCATTCAGGAAGCGATGGAAGACGGCACCCTCGTCAAAGGCCCATTCAGCCGC
>JAGWAQ010000011.1:0-851 GCA_021296375.1 Alphaproteobacteria bacterium | reverse complement strand
CGGGTCAGCCAAGGCGCCCGAAAAACGTCATGCGTGCGGTTTCCGACAGGGCGATGCCGGGCTTGGAATTATAGGCCAGTACGACAAGAATCCGGTCGGTATCGCCAATTGTCGGCGTCACGCGGTGGATGGCGTTGCGGCCGCGGAACAGCACCAGGGTTCCCGGTTCAATCGGCAGGAAAGACGGGGTGGTGCGGCCATCAAGGATCGCCTCAACGCCGTCGAAATTCATCTCTCCCGCCTCGGCATCCCGGACATCGCGGAGGTATTCGAACCGCCCGCCATCTTCAGGCTTTTGCAGCAGCAGGGTGATGGCAAATTCGGAATTGTCGAAATGCCAGTTCAGCTCCTTGCCCGCGCCAGCGTAATGAACATTGATGGAGGACAAGGGGTCAGCGTATTCAAAAAGCGCGTCTTCCCCGACAATGCGGGCAATGAATTGCCGGAAGGCGGGGGCATCATAGAGCGCGACGAGGTCAGATTCCGCCGGAACCTGATCTGTCGTGATGCAGCCTTTGGAGGACACCAGCTGGCGGTTAAAGACATGGTCATCATCACGCGCCTCGTCCTTTGGTGTCAGGTAGACGTTGTGGGTGGAATTGGTGAAATACGCCTTGTCGGCCAGCCCCGCCGCTTGCTCGCGCAGGGCGGCGGTGACGTTCGGGCGCAAAAACCCGTCAAGGGCAATGACGCCATCCTCCGCAAGCTGTTCGGCCAGGGCGTCGCTCAAGCGGGGGTCATCAAGGGGGTAGTTGCCCCAGTCGACAATGGCGCGCAGGCGGTCCTGCGGCGAGGGTGATGAGGCGTCCATGTCAAACCTCCCTTGTGTTGATGAGGGCGGGGTTGATGAG
>JAGWAQ010000143.1 GCA_021296375.1 Alphaproteobacteria bacterium | reverse complement strand
AGGATGCCGACGGGGTGCAATGGCCCGCCTATCCCGACGCAGGACACAATCCCCACCAGCGCGATGCCGAACCCGGTGATGGTTGCCGCTGGCGGCATTTTGCGCAGACGCAGGCTGTCGATCGCCAGAACGACAATCGGGAAGAGAAACAGAATAGCCACCGCCAGGCCCGGGGTAATATAGGCGACGGAACTCATGTAGCCGAACCCCACCATGGATAGCGCGGTGCCGATCATGAGCGCGTATTTGACGCCGCCCTTTTTCAGCACCATGGATTCTTTCTGCACGACACAGACCGCCAGCATTATCACCGCCGCGATCAACCCCCTCAAGGCGATCAGCCCCAGGGGTTCCACCCCATGCTGGTAGGATAAGGCGGCAAAGCTGGTGATGGAGCCCAGAGCTATCCCGCTGGACAGCGCCAGGATAATTCCCAAAAACATGCAACGTGACCTTTATGAAACGGGGGCCGCAGGGGAGGACACAGGCTTGAGTCCCGCAAGACGCCGTTCAATATTGGCAAACAACGCCTGCTGATGGGTTTTCAGCCAATTCTGCTGAATGCTGAAATCGGGCATAACCTCTTCGACCTTCCCCCAGACCCGCGACGAATGGTCATGATGGAGGAGATGCACAGCTTCATGCACCACGACATAATGAAGACAGGCGGGGGGCGCCATGATCAATCGCCAGTTGAACGACAGGCGACGGGTGGTCGAACAACTGCCCCAGCGGGTTTTCTGGTCACGCACGGAAATCGGCACCGGCGCTTCGTTAAGGCCGGGCAAGACTTCATCGAGCGAAGATTTGATCGCAACCCGCGCCTGTTTCTTGAGCCAGTCTTCCAGCACCACGACGGGGCGAACACGGCTGTCCGCGGCCATATGGATGGTGATGGTGCCGTCATCATGGTCAACGCGGCTGCGGCCGGTGTAATGCGGGCTTCGCACCAGCTGAACTTTTGTCACCACGCCATGAAACCAGATGCTGGGGCCGGTGATGTCATCTGCCGCTGCCATCGCCGCGTCATCTTTCCTGAGCTGTTCATGAACCCAGTCGATATGCTTGCTGATGAAGGCGCTGGCGTCACCCTGATCAATTCCCGGCGGGGTGGTGAGGTGGATTTCACCATCACGCACGCGCATCGTCAGCCGTTTGGCATTGCCGCGACGCTTGATGACAACAGCGATCACGCGCCCCGCCTGGGCCATGGTAAAGCGTTCCGTTGCCGGTCGCGTTCGGGTGAAGAGATTAAAAACCATGCCACATCATGGCGACGGCGTGGCGCGAGGTCAATATCCTCACGTCAGTTTCCACTATCCTTGCGTCAGTTTCCAATAGAGTGGACAAATTGCCATTTTGGGGGTGAAATGGACAGATGTTCAGCGTTGATCCACAGATTGAAAAAGACAGCATTTTTGTCGGGCATTGCGAAGGCTCCTGCGGCAAGGTGCAGTTGCGCCTGATGCGCGATGGCCGCTATTTCTGGGCCTTGCTGGTGCCGGAAGTCGACGGCGCGGTGGAACTCCATGACCTGACGCCGGAAATGCAGGCCTGGCTGGGGCAAATCTCGGCGCATTTTTCAAAAGCCCTCGCCCTCGCCACGGGGTGCGAAAAAATCAACACCGCCGCCATCGGCAATATGGTGCGGATGCTTCATGTCCATGTCATTGCCCGTTCCCCCGGGGATGCGGCCTGGCCGGGGCCGGTATGGGGGCATGGTCAGGCCAGTGCCTTGACCCGGGTTGATGAAGACTGGCGCCTGGCGGTGCTGAAGGACGCGCTGTCCGCCCTTGATGCCGCCTCTTTCCATAGACCCGGGCATCAGCCATGACAGCGGAAGAGCTGGCGGCATTAAAAGCGCAGCTTTGCGATGAGCGAGATGAGCTGATCAGCCTCAGCACCCGCACGAAAGATGACCGCGCGCCGGTTGCGCTTGACCAGCAATCCGTTGGGCGATTGTCGCGGATGGATGCCCTGCAGCAGCAAAGCATGGACCTGGCGCGCGAGGAAATGCGCCTGCGCCGACGGCAGGTGATCGCCGCCGCCCTTAAGCGGATCGAAGCCGATGACTACGGCTATTGCCTTGTTTGCGGGGAGGATATTCCCTATAAACGGCTTCAAGCGGATGCCACCGCCACCCGTTGCATAACCTGCATGTCCTGAAGATCTCACTGAGCTGGCCTGACCATGTCTGCAATTTCACCGTCGTCACTCTCACCGCCGTCACTCTCACCGTCGTCACTCTCACCACGCTGGGATATCCCGCTGTTGCTGCTTTTATCCCTCGTCTGGGCCTCGGCCTTCAGCATGATCAAAATCGCCGTTCCTTATGTCGGGCCGGTGGTGCTGGTTTTTGCCCGCTGTTTGATCGGCGCCATGGTGATGGCGGTGATCCTTGTTCTGATGCGTGGCAATTCGGTCTGGCCGAGGGGCTGGCGGCAATGGTCAGGGCTGGCGGGGGTAGGGGTGGTGTCCACCGCCTTGCCCTTTACCTTGATCTCCTATGCCGAACAGAACATCACCTCCAGCTTGACGGCGGTGCTGATGACGGTGGGGCCGCTTGTGGCGATCATGCTGGGGCATTATTTTACCGATGATGAGAAGATTAATCGCGGCAAGCTGATGGGCATTTGCCTCGGGTTTCTGGCGGCGGTTTATTTGTTGCGCGCCGGCCTGAATGGTGGCTTGCATAGTGGCCTGGATTGTGGCCTGGATAGTGGAAAAAGCGGCGCTGACGGGGGCAATCTCCTTCACATGCTGGCGGTTATTGCGGCGGCGGCGTGCTATGCCATCGGCGGGTTGGGGGCCAAAAAACTGCCCCATGTGTCATCAGAAGTGATTGCCGCCATGGTGCTGCTGGTTTCAGCCCTTGTCATGATCCCGGCGCTGGGGCCGTCAATCGCGACATTGATGGGGGAGGGGCAGGAGCCGGGGCTGGCTGACGTGCCGCTCAAGGTCTGGCTGGCCCTGGTCTGGCTTGGGGTGATGCCATCGGGGCTGGCGTTTTACCTGCGGTATTTCCTGATCAAGCGCAACGGTTACGGGTTTGTGTCCTATGTTGGCTACCTGATCCCGCTGTTCGCGATCGTGATCGGTGTTGTTCTGCTGGGGGAAGCGGTGACGGTGGATACGGTGCTGGCCATGGCGGTGATCCTCGGGGGATTGGTCCTGACCCGAGGCGCGACGGACCTGCCGTGGTCAATATCACCGAAATGGACAGGGTTCCGCCGCCGTTTGAATTAACCCGAATGTCGTTTTCCGCAATCCCCCTTTTCATTAGGGGGGAATGGGGCTATTTATACACTGATCGTGTTTTTCTAATATATTGTTTTTGAATTGGATGCAGCCCATGTCATCATCCCAACCTGCCGCCACCCAGGATATCCTGCCCGGCAACACAGTCGATATCGCCGCCCTGCTGGCTGATGTGAAAGCCGAAATAGCCCGGGTGTTTATCGGTCGCCCGGAGGTGATTGATCTGGCGTTGACCGCGGTTCTGGCTGGCGGGCTTGTGGTGATCGAGGATGCGCCGGGGAGCGGCAAGACCGCCATGTCCCGTGCCTTGGCGACCTGCCTTGGCCTTGATTTCCAGCGTATTCAATGCACCAATGATCTGCTGCCCGCGGATATCACGGGGATGTCGGTGTTTGACAGCGCCAACAGCACGTTCAATTTCCGTCAGGGGCCTGTTTTCACCCAAATGCTGCTGGCGGATGAGCTGAACCGGGCGCCGTCGCGCACCCAATCGTCCTTGCTGGAGGCGATGGAAGAAAAGCGCGTGACCATTGATCGCGAAACCATGGCCTTGCCGGCGCCGTTCCTGGTGGTGGCCACCCAGAACCCGCGGGAATCGCTCGGGACATTTGATCTGCCGGAATCCCGGCTCGCCCGTTTTGCGATTTCCATGGAAGTCGGGCGTCCTGACAAGGATATTCAGAAAACCATTTTGTCGGGCATGGCGGCGGGGCATTCCCCTGATGACGTCAAGGTTATGGCCAATAGTGAAATGGTGCTGGCCTTGCAGGCGCGCACCGCTGATATCACCGTCCATGATGACCTGCTGGGTTACGCCATTGATCTTGCCGATGCGATCGAGGCTGAAGGCCACGCTGGCCTGTCGGTGCGTTACCGCAATCAGCTG
>JAGWAQ010000010.1 GCA_021296375.1 Alphaproteobacteria bacterium | reverse complement strand
AGGTTAAGCAATAATTTGCCGACGATCACCCCCACCAGAAACGGCAGGGATTGAGTGTAGCCAATATTCGCCCCGGCGGTCAGCAACACCATATTGGCGGGGCCAGGCGTCCCCACCATCAACGCCGCGAACACCACAGACTGCACATAAACCGTATCAACCATCACTTATCCATCCACCAGCATCGCTGAACATAACACCACCAGCACCGCCCCGACCCAGGCGCCAGCAGGCGGCACCAACCGTGTTTTCGCCCATACAAATGGCAACAGCATCAAGGGTGATGTTGCCGACAAAATAGCGACTGTTCCGACAGGGCCGGTTTCCAGCGCTTTCAGCAGCAACGCGACGCCGAAGGCCAGGCCGAAAAACCCGTTGCACAGAATAGGGATAATCAAATGCTTTGGCGGCAGGAAACGTGGCGGCAGGCGGCCTTTGATGGCATCGACGGGCAGTATCGCCCAGAACACCAGCATCGCCACCGATGTCCGCAAGCACCCCGCCACCACCGGGTCAAGCCCACCTTCCATTACCGGCCGCATCAGCAAGACGCCAATCGCCTGACCCAGCGCAGCCATCATCCCGAACAACACCCCAAGCCAAAGCGGCGGGGTAATGTTCTCCCATACATGGGCAAGGTCACGCCGCTTGCCGTAAATAATCGCCAGCACAATCCCCACAAAGCCAATGACAATGGCCAGCACATGTTTTGTGGACAAGACTTCGTTCAGGAACATCCAGCCCAGCACGGCGGCAATCGGCGCATTGGCCGCGAACAGCACGCCGGTTCGCCGTGGCCCCAGCCGCTGCATGGTCTTGAACAGAAAATAATCCCCGCCGGCGGCACCGATCAAGCCGCTCAAAACGATCAACCCCATGGCTTCGGATGGCACCGCGAACGTCACCCCCGTCAATACACCATAGATCGCCAGCATCGCCGTGCTGACCACCATCCGCAAGCGGTTGAAATGAACAGACCCCAGCTCGACCGCCGGACGATGGCCGAAGACACTGGCAAGGCACCAGCTGAAGGCTGCCCCGAGGGCATAGACTGACGACATATCAAGGGAAATCATGAACCCATCACGCCTTGTCAAGCGCGGCCGTGAGATCACCGATCAGATCATCGATATGCTCAACCCCCGCCGACAGACGAGCTGTCCCTTCGGTGATCCCCATATCCATCCGCTCCGCTTCCGACAGGCTGCTGTGGGTGGTGGAATAGGGGTGACAGATCAGGGTCTTGGAATCCCCCAAGTTGTTAGAAATATCAATCACCTCAAGGGCATTCATCATGGCAAACGCCGCCGGTTTGCCGCCCTTGACGTTAAAGGTGACCAACGGGCCACCATGGTTCATCTGCCGCATCGCCAGCTCATGCTGGGGGTGCGACGGGTGATGAGGATAACGCATGGCATCAATCATCGGATGATCCGCCAACATCGCCGCGATTCGGGCGGCATTGCGGGCCTGACGCTCAACCCGCAGGCTCATGCTTTCAAGTGATTTCAGGATAACCCAGGCGTTAAAAGGGCTGATCACCGGCCCCGACATGCGGAAGAATTTCAGCAGATCGCCATTGATGAACTCATCACGGCCCAGCAACGCCCCGCCCATCACCCGGCCATGGCCGTCATGAAATTTGGTCAGCGAATACATCACAACATCAGCGCCAAGTTCAATCGGGCTCTGGCCCGTGGGGGTGGCGAAGACATTATCCACCACCACCATGGCGCCCGCGGCATGGGCCATTTCCGCAACAGCTTTGATATCGACGATATCCAGCATCGGGTTTGATGGCGATTCCAGAAACACAATCTGCGCCGGTCGCGACAAGGCCTTTTGCCAGGCCTCAAGACTGGTGCCATCGACAAATTCGCGCTCAACCCCCCAGCGCGGCAGGACCTGATCAATAATCGAATAACACGCCCCGAACAACGCCCGGCTGGCGACAATCCGATCGCCGGCATTAAGGACACTGGCGACAGCGGCAAACATCGCCGCCATCCCCGTTCCCGTGACAAGCCCGGCTTCCGCCCCTTCAAGCGCGGCCAGGCGATCCTGCAGCATGGCGACGGTGGGGTTGCCAAAACGCGAATAGACAAATCGCTCCAGATCACCCTTGAAGGCCGCTTCGGCGTCTTCGGCGCTGGGGTAGACATAGCCGGAATTCAGAAACAAGCCTTCCGATGTTTCGTCAAATTGTGAACGTCGAAGGCCGCCCCGTACGCTGAGGGTGTCCTTATGCCATGGTTTATTTGTCATTGAATGGCTTCCGCATTTGCTCTGTTCCCTTAACTTAGGGGGACCCCCGGGTCAGGAATACCCCCAGATCAGGAATACTCCCGGGTCAGGAATACCCCCGGATCAGGAATAACCTAGAATTAGGGTCTCGGCGCATGCTTGGCAAGAATTCTTTGCAAGGTGCGGCGGTGCAGTTTCAGCCGGCGAGCGGTTTCCGAAACATTGCGCCCGCATTGTTCATAAACGCGCTGGATATGCTCCCACCGCACGCGATCCGCTGACATCGGGTCTTCCGGCGGGGGCGGAATGTCTGAACCTTGCTGCAGCAACGCCGCCGCAATGGCTTCCGGGTCAGCTGGTTTTGGCAGGTAATCGACCGCCCCCGCTTTGACCGCCGCCACGGCGGTGGCGATATTGCCAAACCCCGTCAGCATGATGATGCGGCAATCGGGTTGCTTGTCCTTGATGATTTTCACCACATCAAGACCATTGCCATCTTCAAGTTTCATATCAAGAACAGCATGGGTCAGGCTCTGGCTTTCGATAATCGTGCGGGCATCTTGCACGCCTTCGGCGTCAAACACCTCAAACCCGCGGCGTTCCATCACCCGGGTCAGCCGCCCCCGCAAAGGCGCGTCATCGTCAACAATCAATAGCGTCAGTGTTTGGGTGGTCATCGTATCCAGCTTTTGCTCTGTCTCCAGCCTTAGATATAGGTCAAAAATCCGGTTTCGCAATAACCCTTTTACGCATAGGCCGGGGGTCCAGCCATTTCGATCTTCTCACGAGGGTAGCTGATCACCACACGCGCGCCGCCATGCTTTCGGTTTTGAAGGCTCAATTGGCCCCCCATCTGGTCCACCATGGTCAAGGCGATAAACACCCCAAGCCCCATGTGGCCGTCCTTGCCTTGGCGACTGCTGTTGTATGGATGGCCAATCCGCGGCAGCACCGTTGACTGGAAGCCCGGCGCGGGATCATAAATCGTGATGACCAGGCTCGTTGCGCTCCATTCCAGCGCGACCTGAACTTTCGTTGAGGTGAACTGGGCGGCATTTTCGATCACCGTTTCCAGCGGATGAAGCAATTCAGGGCGGCGGATCACCAGCGGTTCATCAGCGCCATCAATGCTGGCGCCCATCACTTCGATCATCCCCCGCAGGTCTTCAAATCTCTCATCAACCAGCCCCGAGACCAGTGCCTTGACGGGCAGGGGATCATCGTTTTCCTGGCCCAGCTTGATCGCGTCTTCGTTCAATTCCGCCAGAATTTTCCGGCATCGCTCGGTTTCCTCAAGCAAGGCTGAAATATCCTCGCGCAAGTCACCGGAGCTTTTGTCTTTGCTCAATTGATCGAGGTCATGGGCGATCAGGGTAATGGTGTTGAGGGGTGAGCCAAGTTTATGGGCGGCGGCCGTCGCCAGACTACCGAGCGCCACCATCTGATGTTCCCGCGCCATGGTCAGGCGCGCTTCCGTCAGCCCGCGGGCAAGGTTTCGCGATTGCCGCGAGACGATACCGGCATAAGTCGCCACAAAGACAGTCGTCAGCACCAGCGATGCCCATAACCCCCCCATGTAAAGCGGCGGCACGACAAATTGCGCGTCCCCCCAAGGCAGGGGGTTATGGGCTACTGTCAGGACGCTCGCCACCGCCACCACCAGCACCACCAGCATGACGGTATCGCGTTGCGGCAACACCGTCGCCGACACCGTCACCGGCGCGATCAGCATAATCACAAACGGATTGGCCAGCCCGCCGGTGAGGTAAATCAACACCGCCAGCTGGACGGTATCAAAAACCAGCAAGGCAAGGACCGCGTCGCGGCTGAGCTTGGCGTTTTTGCGGGTGTAAATCGACTGCCCGAACCCCACCAGGGCGGAGGCCGCCACCACCAGCAGGCAAGGCACAATAGGCAGGGGGAATTCAAACCCGAAATAAACGATCAGAATAGCCGCCAGTTGCCCCGCCAGCGCAATCCACCGCACGTTTTCCAGCACCGTGTTGCTGACAACCGTCGGGATACTGAGATGCGCGGTAGTCTGATCAGCCATGGGTCAGGTCCAGCTGCGGTTACACGTCAAGATTGGCGACTTTCAGGGCATTTGCCTGAATGAAGTTGCGGCGTTCTTCCACCGCTTCCCCCATCAATGTGGCGAAGGCATCTTCGGCTTCATCCTCAAGGTCAATCTGAACCTGCAGCAAGGTGCGCTGATTGGGGTCAAGGGTGGTTTCCCACAATTGCTCGGGGTTCATTTCACCAAGTCCTTTATAGCGCGAAATCTGGGCACCTTTGCGGCCGTATTGGAAGACCGTATCGACCAGTTCTAGCGGGCCATTGACGGTCGCCGTGGCGCCGCCAGCATGCAAGACCGGCGGCAGGGCGAAATGTTCCTGCAGCATAGGGGCCATGTCATCAAGGCGGCGGGCTTCTTCTGTTGAAAGAATCCGCGGCTCGAGCTGATAACGTTCCGTCACGCCCCGTAGGGTACGGGTGATTTCCATCACCGGACGGCCTTGATCATCATTGACGATGGCGCCTTCCCACCCGCGTTCCAGGGGGTCGCTCAGGCTTTCCAGCCGTTGCGCCAGGTATTGGGCGGCGTCGGCATTGGCAATCGCCTCGACATTAAGCAAACCGGCGATCGAGGCCTGTTCCACCACAAGCGCTGAGCCAACCGTCCGCGCCAGGGAATTGATGCAGCGCACCGCTGATCCGGCATTGGTCAGAAGATTGGACAGATCCTCACCAATGATTTGACTGCCGCTTTTTTCCTCCAGCATGGCGTCTTTCAGCCCCGCTTCCTGCAGGTACATATCCAGCTCGCGCTGATCCTTCAGGTAGACTTCCGATGACCCGCGCTTGGCACGGAACAACGGCGGCTGGGCAATGTACAGATAGCCTTTTTCAATCAGCGGCTTCATGTGACGGAAGAAGAACGTCAGCAGCAGCGTGCGGATGTGCGAGCCATCAACATCAGCATCTGTCATGATGACAATGCGGTGGTAACGGGCTTTTTCAGGGTCAATATCGGCATTGCCGACACCGGCGCCAATGGCGGTGATCAAGGTGCCGAGTTCCGCTGAAGACAACATTTTGTCAATCCGCGCACGCTCGACGTTAAGGATCTTCCCGCGCAGGGGCAAGATCGCCTGATTGGCACGGTCACGCCCCTGTTTGGCAGAACCGCCCGCGGAATCACCCTCCACCAGAAAGATTTCGGACTTCGACGGGTCCTTTTCCTGGCAATCCGCCAGTTTCCCGGGCAGGCTGGCGATATCCATCACGCCTTTGCGGCGCGTCAGCTCGCGGGCTTTTCGCGCCGCTTCCCGGGCCGACGCCGCTTCATAGGCTTTCGAGACGATTTTCCTGGCTTCCGTGGGGTGTTCTTCAAACCATTGGGAAAGCGCTTCATTGACCGCCGATTCGACAATCGGGCGAACTTCAGATGACACCAGCTTGTCCTTGGTCTGGGATGAGAATTTCGGGTCAGGCACTTTGACGGAAATGATCGCCGTCAGGCCTTCACGGGCATCATCACCCGACAGCTGGACCTTTTCTTTTTTGGCAATGCCGCTTTCCTGGGCGTAGCTGTTGATGATTCGCGTCAAGGCCGCCCGGAACCCCGCAAGGTGGGTGCCGCCGTCGCGCTGGGGGATATTGTTGGTAAAGCACAGGCAGGTTTCATGGTAGGTGTCGGTCCATTCCATCGCCAGCTCAACCCCGACGCCGTCTTTTTCGCTATTGGCGGTGACGGCCTCATGAAGGGCGGTGCGTGAACGGTCGATCCAATTGACGAATTCCCGCAAGCCCCCTTCGTAATGGAAGGTGCTGACTTTCTGTTCCGCTTGACGGTCGTCGGTCAGGCGGATGTTGACGCCGGAATTAAGGAACGCCAACTCCCGCAAACGATGCTCGAGCGTGGCGAAATCAAATTCGGTTTTGGTGAAGGTTTCTGTCGATGGCAGGAAGGTGACTTCGGTGCCGGTTTGATCCCCGCAATCGCCAACTTCCTGAAGCGGGCCTTTCGCTTCGCCATGGGTGAAGCTGATGGTGTGTTTCTTGCCGCCGCGGTAAATCACCATATCGAGTTCCGAGGACAGCGCGTTGACAACCGAAACCCCGACGCCATGCAAGCCGCCGGAAACCTTGTAGGAATTGTTGTCGAACTTGCCGCCGGCATGGAGCTGGGTCATGATGACTTCCGCCGCCGACACGCCTTCTTCGGGGTGAATATCCGTCGGGATGCCGCGGCCGTTATCCGTCACGCTGACCGACCCGTTGCCATTGAGGATCACCTGCACGAGGTCGCAATGCCCGGCGAGGGCTTCGTCAATGGCGTTATCCACCACTTCATAGATCATGTGGTGCAGGCCAGAGCCATCATCGGTATCGCCGATATACATCCCCGGGCGTTTCCGCACCGCGTCAAGGCCACGCAGAACCTTGATCGAATCCGCGTCATAGGCTTCGTTTTCGGTCATTTCCGGATCAATGGGGGTTTCATCACTCATCATGATCTCCTGACGGCGGCAAAGCCGTTGTGGGGGGCGATCTGCCCGTCTTCAATTGAAAAAACATTGGCGTTATCCGCCATGGTGCGAAATGGCGACAGGTCCGTGCCGCTGAACCACACCTGACCACGCAATTCCGCGGTCAATTCAAACAGCGCCTGACGACGTTCACCATCAAGATGCGAGGCAATGTCATCAAGCAGCAGAATAGGGGGGCGGCGCAAGCGCGTGTGCTGAAGCCGCGCATGGGCCAGAATAACCGAAATCACCAGCGCTTTTTGCTCACCGGTAGAGGACATTTCCGCCACTTGCCCGGTGCCGGAATGCACGACCTGCAATACGCTGCTCATGGGGCCGGGCATCGTCGACTGACCGGCCTCACGATTGCGGCGGGCGAGATCACAAATCCGGTCTTCAACCTCAACCGCGGGCATGGTGCGGAGCCAGTCTTCCGCTTCGCCATCAAGAAACAGCCGCGCTGACGGGAACATCGGCAGCGGCGCTGACGCCTCCTGATCAAGGGCATCAACCAGCGCTTGCCGGGCGGCGATAATCGCAATTCCGCTGGCCGCCATCTGGGTTTCCAGCGCGTCGTACCAACTGGCGTCGGATTGCCCTTCTTCGAGCAGACGATTGCGCTGACGATAAAGTTTTTCATAGCGTTGCAATCGCCCGGCATGGGCCGGGTCAAAGGCGATCACCAACCGGTCAAGAAACCGCCGACGTTCGGACGGGGCCGCCGCCAGCACATCATCCATATCCGGCGTCATCCAGGACACCGCAAAATGTTCGGCAAGGGTGGTCTGGGATGAAAACTCACCATTGACCTTGATCACCCGTCGCCCGACGTCGCCGTTATCCTGCATCATCGTGCCGGTGCCGCAGGAGATCGGGCCATCTGCTGTCATCACTTCAGCTGAAACCGACCATAACGGGGATGAGGTTGTGGCATCCTGGCGGATGGGTTGATGCGGCAGCAAGGCCGCCCTGGCGCGCCGCAACCCCCGCCCCGGGGCAAGAAGGGAAATCGCCTCAAGGATATTGGTCTTGCCGGCGCCATTCGGCCCGTAAAGCACCACCGGGCCTTCGGCCACCGCCAGATCGAGCGACATGTAATTCCTGAAATTCCCAAGCCGGAGCGCCGTCACCGAAACATCATCGGGCTGCGAGGACGGCGCCGGGGCCAATGATGGGGCTGAGACCAACACGAACTCGATCAGACCCGCATCGGCATCAGGACAAACAGATTGGCGTCATCGCCCGGGGCGGAAATGATGGTGGGGGCAGAGGCGTCGGACAGCGCGAACTCCATCATATCGCCATCGATCTGCGCCGCGATATCCAGGAGGTAGCGGGCGTTAAAGCCGATCTCCAGCTCAGGGCCTGTGTACTCCACCTCAACCGCTTCCGTCGCGTTGGCGGCATCAGGGCTGGAGGCAAATAGCGTCAGGACGCCGCCCTCAAGACGCATTTTCACGGAACGTGATTTTTCCGCCGAAATGGTCGAAACGCGATCCACCGATTCCTTGAAGTTCGACACCGACACCCGCATGATATGGTTGTTTTCCGTCGGGATAACGCGCTGATAATCAGGGAAAGTGCCGTCGATCAGCTTGGTGGTGACCTCGATCGTCCCAAAGCTGAACCGCGCGCGGGTATCGCTCAGGCCGATGTTGACATCACCTTCAAATTCATCAATCAGCTTGGACATTTCGCCCACCGCTTTGCGCGGCACGATCACCGCGGGCATCATCTCGGCCTTGGCGGGCATATCCATTTGCGAACGCGCCAGACGGTGGCCGTCGGTTGAAACCGCGCGCAGCATGTGACCATCCGCCAGATGCAGGTAAATGCCGTTCAGGTAATAGCGGGTTTCTTCCGTCGACACCGCGAAACGGGTGTTTTCGATCAAGGCTTTCAATTCAGCCGCGGCGATGGTGAATTCCGTCGCCATGCCGGCGTCGGAGATGGCAGGGAAATCATCCACCGGCAAGGTCGGCAGGTTAAAGCTCGAGCGCCCGGCGCTGATCTTGACCTGGCCTTCGCCCGCTTCGGCAATCTCGACTTCAGCGCCATCAGGCAGCTTGCGGACAATTTCATAAAGCAGTTGCGCCGGGGTGGTGATGACGCCCGGTTCAATCACAGCGGCGGCAACGGTTTCGACAATATCCATATCCATGTCCGTGGCGGTCAACGACAACTGACCATGTTCAGCCTTCAGAACAACATTTGATAAAACCGGTATCGTATTGCGGCGTTCAACAACACTCTGGACATGACCAAGTGGCTTGATAAGCATGGCGCGATCAATGGTCAATTTCATGGGTTTTTTCCTCTCGGATCTGCTCCTCAACCCCAGCGCAAACGCTACCGTCAGCACGGATTACCCCGCGGTTAAGAACAAAAGTTTCTTATCCACAAAATATAGCATATCTCGCGTGGGAATCACCAGAATATTGTGGATTTCAGGGAATGTCCCCCGGCGCCGATCAGCCGGCGTTAAGGAGCGATTTCAGCATCTTGATGTCATCGACAACGACGCTTTCCTCAAGCATCATTTTTTCGATTTTCCCCACCGCGTGCATGACGGTGGTGTGGTCACGGCCACCGAACTGATGGCCAATCTCAGGGTAGGAACTCGAGGTCAGGTGCTTGGCCAGATACATCGCCACCTGGCGCGGATGGACGATATTGCGCGACCGCCGCTTGGAATGCATTTCATCAAGCCGAATATTGTAATGACTGGCCACCTGACGCTGGATTTCACCCACGGAGATCTGGCGATTGCTGGCCCGCAGCACATCGGACAGCACATCATAGATCGTGTCGATGGTGATCGGCTTGCCGACAAGGGTTGAGAAAGCGAACAGGCGGTTCAGGGCGCCTTCCAGCTCACGCACATTGGAGGTGATTTTATGGGCCAGAAACTCAATGACATTCTGGGGGATATCAATCCCTTCCTGTTCAGCCTTGGATTGCAGGATCCCGACGCGAAGCTCATAGGTGGTGGGGTGAATATCCGCCACCATGCCCCAGTTCAGGCGCGAGCGCAGGCGTTCTTCCATGCCCGACAAATCGGTCGGCGATTTATCCGCGGAAATGATGATTTGCTTGTTCTGGTCAATCAGCGCGTTGAACGTGTGGAAAAACTCTTCCTGGGTTGAGTTTTTACCGCCGATAAACTGCACGTCATCGACCATCAGCACATCGACAGAACGAAACTCTTCCTTGAACTGGGTGGTGTTGCGGTGACGCAGGGCCTTGATGAACCGGTGCATGAAGACTTCCGCCGAAAGATAGACCACCCGCCGGTTGGGGAACCGCTGGCGCATCTGCCCGGCGATCGCGTGCATGAGGTGGGTCTTGCCCAGCCCCACCCCGCCATGCAGGAACAACGGGTTGTAGACCGTCGTCGGGCTTTCCGCCACGCGCATGGCGGCGGCATGGGCGAGGTTGTTGGATTTATCGACAATGAAATTGTCAAAATTCATGCGCGGGTCAATGCGCCCGCCAATCTCGTAAAACGCGTCAATCGGCTGAACACTGTCCAGTTTCGGGACGTCATGGGCCGCCAATGGCTGGCCGCGCTGGTCATCTTCACTGGCGCGCACCGGCTTTTCGGGCATCCGCGCGGTGGGGCGCATCAGCTCAAGCTTGACGTCAACCACGTCATCCCATTCCGACTGGCAATGGGCACGCAGCCGATCACTGTACTGGCTGGCAACACGATTGCACGTCAGCTTTGATTCGGCGCCAATCGTGGCAACTCCATTATCGGTGCTGATCAGCCGCAGGTTGCGAATCCAGCTGCGCCAGACGGTATCCCCCAAATCCTGCCGCATGCGGGCAATCACCCGCGTCCATTGCTCACGTCGGGCTTCGATCGTGTCGATGGCGTCGGCGGTTTCAGGGCCTGATTTGAGGGCCGGTTTTTTTTGTGAGGTTTCATCTCTGGGAGGTTCAGGCGAATCAAAGCTATTCATGACGACTGCATCCTCCCTGTATGCAAAATGGGCGCGTCCAAATGACACGTTAAACATGTTGATGGTTCATGCGCTTGTGGCAACTGCATTCAAGAAAGAACACCCATCGGCGGAAGATGCATCTTTTCACCAGATCCAGATGATGGCGACTGTTGTTATCGTGCAACTTCTTCTGTGATTATTCGCCATGGGGAGGTCGTCTTCAAGGCGCAATTCCCGGCGTTGTCGATTTTTTTGCTGTCAATAGATTTATCCGTTACCGGCGCAGCGCCAACCTGCGGATTTAATTCACTTTTGCCTTTTCCGCCGAAAGATTTTTTTGCATCTTTTGCGGCTGTTTCTGGCCGCGACCAGCGGCCTCATCCCGGCGCCTTATCTGCCTTTCACCGCCTCTGATTAGGAAAAACGTTAGTTTTCAATATCCGAATCGGTTTTCCTCATCAATCACGACAAAGGTTGGCCCTAACTCAGGGCCGTGCCCCCCCTTATCGATTCGCTGGCATAAAAAAACGCCCCCAATCATGAGAGCGTTTCCATTCAGCCAAAAAAGGCGAAATATTTAGGCGATCGCCTTGATCCGTGCGGACAGGCGTGACAGCTTGCGGGAAATGGTGTTCTTGTGGAACACGCCGCGGGTTACGCCGCGATGCATTTCCGGCTGGGCCACCTTGAGGGCGCTGCGCGCTTCGTCGGCATTGCCACTTTCAATCGCGGCTTCAACCTTTTTGATGAAGGTGCGGATGCGGCTCCGGCGGTTGTTGTTCACTTCGTTAAACGCTTCGTTACGGCGAATACGCTTTTTTGCAGACTTATGGTTGGCCATGTGGCGATCCTGTTATCTATCCTCTGGAAACTCATTTTCCGGGCCAATGCACCGGAAGAGGGCATCTTATGCCCCAAATTCGCGTCTTCTGTCAAGGGCTTTAGCATCGGCGCGGGCGGCGGCGATCAAGGCCCCGTCAGCGGCTTATCTTCGGCGGCATCTTGGATGGGGGTTATTGCGGCCTGATCATCAGTTTCCACAACTCAACCGAACCGGCGGTGGTGCGTGTGATGGCAAGGCTTTCGCCTTCCCGTGCCCAGCTGCTGGCCGATTGCATGGTCCAGCCCAGGGGGTTGAGCGCGCTGTCGTAATAGGCCATGACGTCATCGGCCGCCGCATCCCCTGTCAGGTAGATCATCACGATACGTCCTTCGGGGCTGTCAAACGCAAAGCCAAGCCCTTGTTCGATCGTCAGCGCTGGCATGATCGGCACATCCCCCACCCATCTGGCTTGGGGGAGGCTTTCCGCCTGAACCGAGGAGACGGTCATCACCATCAGCATCGCGCTGATCAGACCTCTCCATGTTGAAACCATTTTTGCCATTATCATCACTTTCCTTGAGCCGTAAGAGTAAACTACCTTTGACAGGCGGAACAATAAAAACTTGCACGGCCGGTCTGGCGGATCATCTTGATCGGCTGCTGGCAGGTGGGGCAAGGCTCCCCGTCGCGTCCATAGACATTCAACTGCTGGACGAAATACCCGATCTCGCCCCCCGGCTGAACATGATCCCGCAGCGACGTTCCGCCAGCCGCAATCGCCTTTTCCAGCACGACACGGACCGCCGCCGCCAGATCCTGGCATTTGGCCAGGCTGACGTTTCGGGCTTTTCGCTTGGGTGAGACCCCCGCCAGAAACAACGCTTCACTGGCATAGATATTGCCGATACCGGCAATGATTTTCTGGTCAAGCAAGGTTGTTTTGATCGGCGCCGCCTTGCCGTGAAACGCGTCTTTCATCATCTCACCGCTCATGGCATTGCCCAATGGCTCAACCCCCATGCCCTTGAGCAGCGGATGGGCGCTGTCCTCTCCTAACGGCACCAGCTGAATACCGCCAAATCGCCGGGGGTCGTTCAACACCAGTTTAACGCCGCCGCTGGCATGGCTTGTGGTGATCACCAGATGATCATGGGTCAACCGCTCCGGCGCCTTGTCATGGGGGTAAATCCGCACCGAGCCGGACATCCCCAAATGAATGATCATGCTATGTCCATGAGACCTTAGCTTTGGCGAACTTAACTTGGGCGAACCAAGCTTGGGCGAAGCCTCTCCCCCCGCCGCGATATCGAGCACTATATATTTGCCGCGTCGGCGTGCTGTGGTGATGGTGCCGCCGCGCAAGGCCGCGTCAATATCCGCCGGAATAGGCCAGCGCATCTTTTTGCCGGATTGCCAGACCTGCGCCACCTGATGGCTGAGCGCGGCGGTTTCGATCGCGCGTTTAACGGTTTCAACTTCAGGCAATTCCGGCATTTAACGTTCCTTATATGATCAGGCTTTGATATAAAGCTTTCATGACCGAAAAATCCAGACCCATTCGCACCCGCGCCCCGCATGATGATGCCCCGCATCAGGATGCCGACACCATCGACTTCGGCTATGAGACCATTGCGGCTTCTGAGAAGGAGGGGCGTGTTCGCCAGGTCTTTGACAGCGTGGCGTCTTCCTATGATGTTATGAATGACGTCATGTCGCTCGGCATCCACCGGCTCTGGAAAGATACGCTGATCAACATGATCAACCCGAAACCTGACCATCACCTGATTGATCTGGCGGGCGGCACGGGGGATATCGCCGGCCGCTTTCTGAAACGTGGCGGCGGCTCAGCCACCATCATTGATATTAATGTCGAGATGATGCTGGCGGGCAAACAGCGCCCTGATTTGCAGAAATTGACCAATCTTGATTGGGTGGCGGGCAATGCTGAACATATTCCCGTTGCCGATGCCAGCGCTGATGTCATGACCATTGCTTTCGGGTTGCGCAACGTCACCAATCGGCTCGACGCGCTGAAAGACGCCCTGCGCGTGCTGAAGCCCGGGGGGCGATTCTATTGCCTTGAGTTCAGCCATGTTCGCTCCGCCCCGCTTGCGCGAATCTATGACCTCTGGTCATCCGCCCTGCCAGGGTTCGGCCAGGTGATCGCCAGGGATTCCGCCTCCTATCAATACCTCGTTGAATCGATTCGCAAGTTTCCCAACCAGGAAACCTTATCCGCGATGTTTGCCGAAGCGGGCTTTGCGCGGGTCAAATGCCGTGACCTGACGATGGGCATCGCGGCTATTCATTGCGGCTGGAAGCTCGACTGATGATGACGCTGATCTTCCGACTCCCTTCCGTCGCCTGGCATTTGAGCCGTGGCGGTGTGTTCGGCCATCTTGCCCATGTCCATCTTCTGCCGTCATGGCTGCGGTCATTGATGCGGGGGTTTGATCGCCTGATCGCGCGCCGCAACCCTGATCGCCCCGGGGTCGCGCTGGCCCATGCCCTGACCAGCCTTGGGCCGGGGTTCATCAAATTCGGGCAAGCGCTTTCAACGCGCGCTGATCTGATGGGGGCTGACGTCGCGCGTGACCTTGCCCTGCTTCAGGATCAGCTTGACCCTTTCCCGTCACCGGTGGCGCGCCGCACCCTTGCCCGTGAACTGGGCCAGGATATTGATGATGTCTTCGCCCGTTTTGAGGATGATCCCGTCGCCGCCGCTTCCATCGCCCAGGTGCATTTCGCGACGCTTAAGGATGGCCGCGACGTGGCGGTAAAAATCCTCCGCCCGGGGATTCGCGCCAAGCTTGAACGCGACATCCGTTTCTTCCGCAGCATGGCGCGTCTGCTGGAGGCCATCGCCCCTGCCACGAAGCGGCTGAAATTGACCCATGCTGTTGATCAGTTCGCCCATTATTCTGATGTTGAGCTTGATCTTCGGCTTGAGGGGGCGTCGGCTTCTAAACTCAAGGACAATCACGCCAAGGACGAGGGCATCCATGTGCCTGCCATCGAATGGGCCTTGACGACGGAGCATGTGCTGGTGATCGAGCGAGTCGTCGGCACCCGAATCGATGACCGCGAGGCTTTGCTGGCCAAAGGCCACACCATTGATGACCTGACCACCATCGCCGCCAAATCGTTCTTCTTCCAGGTTTTCCGTGACGGGTTTTTCCACGCCGACATGCACCCGGGCAATATCTTTATTCGCGATGACGGCGTGTTGGTGCCGATTGATTTCGGCATCATGGGGGATTTAAGCCTCAATGACCGGATGTTTCTTGCCCGCCTGCTGATGGCGATCCTTGATCGCGATTACCAGCAGGTCGCCCAGCTGCACCGCGACGCTGGCATGATCGGGCAAGACGTCTCCCTTGAAGGTTTTGCCCAGGCGATCCGCGCTGTCACTGAACCTGTTATGGATCAACCCATGGGGGATGTGTCGGTCGGCACTATTCTTGGCCAGATCTTCGGCCTTGCGCGCCGCTACCATGTTGAGGTCCAGCCGCAATTTACCCTGCTTCAAAAAACCATGGTGATGGCGGAAGGCGTGGGGCGGCAATTGAACCCCGATGCCAATATGTGGCCAATTGCCCGTGATCTGGCGGCGGAATGGGCGGAAGACAAGGACAGTTGGCTGACGCAAATCAGCACCATCGCCGATAAAGCCCTGAGCTTTGGCTTGCGCTTGCCGGAATTGATGGATCGCGCGGAAACCCTGCTTGACCACATGGAACGTCAGGCCGAAGCTGACCACCCCCGAAGCAATTCAGCCCGATATGGCTTGACCCGCCATGGATTAAACCGCCATGGCTTCACATGGAGCCATCTGGTGGTGGCGGTGGCGGTTGCCGCTGTTGTATATTTTGTGAATTAAGTTCACAATTTTTGAAATAATATTTATTATAATTACACAAAGCGTGAATATACTTCACACAAATCGAAATTACGCAGGACAAGCGAATGAATATCGATGCCATTATTGACCAGCTTGGGGGGGCTTCCGCGGTCCAGGCCTTGCTCGGGGTGGGGCCAAGCGCGGTCAGCAATTACCGCATCCGTGGCGCTTTTCCCGAATACGCCCGAGTCAAGATCTGGCAAGCCCTGAAGGCCCGCGGTGTTCAGGTCGACCCTGAAACCCTTGAGTTGATCGGCGCGGTTGCCGAGGCATCATCCCCCCAAACCACCGCTTCTACCGCCGCCTCATCCACCGCCTCATCCGCCGCCTCATCGGGTGGGGTTACCGCGCCCTCCATCCTGCTTATCATCAGCGGCGGCATCGCCGCCTATAAAGCGCTTGAATTGATCCGCCGGATGAAAGACAAGGGCTGGCAAGTGCGCGTCATCATGACCAAAGGCGGCGCGCAATTCGTCACCCCCCTGTCGGTAAGCGCCCTGTCCGGTGAGAAAACCTACACCGACCTTTTCTCCCTTACCGATGAAGCGGAAATGGGGCATATCCGCCTTGCGCGTGACGCTGATCTGGTGGTGGTCGCCCCTGCCACGGCCAATATCATGGCACGGATGGCCCAGGGGATGAGCGATGATCTCGCCACCACCGCCGTGCTGGCGACCGGCGCGCCGATCCTGATCGCCCCGGCCATGAACCCGCATATGTGGGCCAATCCCGCCACCCGTGCCAATGCCGAAACCCTGAAATCACGCGGCATGCGGATAATCGGCCCCGACAGCGGCGACACCGCCTGCGGCGAAGAAGGGGCCGGGCGGCTAGTTGACCCTATGGCGATTTTATCCATGGCCGAACAGATGCTGCCTGGCCAGACCCCGTTGAAAAACCGGCGGATTGTTGTCACCAGCGGGCCAACCCATGAACCGATCGATGGCGTCCGTTACATCGCCAACCGGTCCTCCGGCAAGCAAGGCCAGGCGATTGCCGAAGTGCTGGCCCGCCATGGCGCCGAAGTGACGCTGATTTCAGGCCCGGTTGATCTGCCGCCCCCTGCTGGCGCTGATGTCATCCGCGTCACCACCGCCAAAGAAATGCTTTCAGCGACGCTAAATGCCCTGCCAGCAGATGCCGTTATCTGTGCCGCGGCTGTCGCGGATTGGGCCGTCGATGGCGCCGGCAAGGCCAAGCTCAAGAAAACCCCGGGGCAACCCCCGGCCCTGACATTTGTGGAAAATCCCGATATTCTGGCCACCATCAGCGGCCACCCCCAGCGGCCGAAACTGGTGGTGGGGTTCGCGGCGGAAACCGAAACCCCGGTTGCCCATGGCGATGACAAACGCCGCCGCAAAGGCTGCGACTGGATACTGGCCAATGACGTCGGGGCTGAAGCGCCGGTCTTCGGGGCTGATGACAATCAGGTGCATTTCATCACCGCCAAGGGCGCCGTCACCTGGCCGCGAATGACGAAACATGCGGTCGCTGAACATCTGGCGACGGAAATGATCAAGGAGCTGACCCATGGCTGAAGCGATACCTATTTCAATCCAGCGCTTGCCCCATAGCGACGGGATCGACTTGCCGAGCTACGAAAGCGCTGGCGCGGCGGGGATGGATCTGCGCGCCGCTATTGCCGAGCCCATCACCCTTGCGCCGATGCAACGTGAAGCGGTCCCGACGGGGTTGCAAATCGCCATCCCCCAAGGGTACGAAGCGCAGGTGCGGCCGCGATCGGGCCTGGCCTTCAAGCATGGATTGACCGTCGCCAATGCGCCGGGAACCATCGACAGTGATTATCGCGGTGAGGTCAAGGTCTTGCTCATCAATCTTGGTGATCAAGCGGTTGAAATCGAGCGCGGCATGCGGATCGCCCAGATGGTGGTGGCGCCCGTTACCCTCGCCACCTGGGCAGAGGTCGACCGCCTTGATGCCACCGCCCGCGGGTCGGGCGGGTTCGGCTCAACAGGACAATAAATATGACCACAGATGATCTTGATGATGATGAACTGCATCGCTATGCCCGGCAATTGATCCTGCCGTCTTTCGATGAAGACCATCAGCTGACCCTGAAATCTGCCCATGCGCTGGTGATCGGGGCGGGGGGGCTGGGGGCGCCGGTTCTGCAGTATCTTGCGGCGGCGGGCCTGGGCACCATCACCATCATGGACGATGACACCATTGATCTCACCAACCTTAACCGCCAGGTCATTCACACGACCCCCCGCCTTGGCCAGAACAAGGTCAACTCCGCCAAAACAAGCCTGATGGCGCTGAATCCGCTGATTCGGATCAACGCCATTTCGGCCCGTTTTTCTGCCGACACCCCCGCCGAGACGCTTGACGAGGTGACGGTCATCATCGATGCGTCGGATAACCCCGACACCCGCCTTGCCGCCAATCAAGCCGCCCATAATCACGGGGTGCCGCTGGTTTTTGGCGGCGCCGTGCGGATGGAAGGGCAGGTCGCCAGTTTCCGCAGTGGGGTGGACAAGACCGCCCCCTGTTACCGCTGCCTGTTCCCGGGTCACGCCGGGGCGGAATTGGCCCCGGGCTGCAGTGAAGCGGGGATTTTAGGCCCGGTGACTGGCGTCATCGGCAGTATCATGGCACTGGAGGCAATCAAACAGATCCTCGCCCCCGACACGGTGCTGGGGGAACGGCTTGACGGCAAATTGCTGCTTTATGATGGCTTTAACCTGATGACCACTGTCATTAACGTCACCAAGCAGGTCGATTGCCCCACTTGCGGTGACGGCTGATCAGATCATCACTTCAATGACACGGTCCGGCGGGGTGTGGCCGTCGTTAAAGGTCTGGATATTGATGATGACCTTATCCCCCATGCTGAGGCGGCCTTCGATTGTCGCCGAGCCGATATGCGGCAACAGCACAACATTTTTCAGGCCCGTCAGATCAGGGTGGATGGCCGGTTCGTTTTCATAAACATCAAGCCCGGCACCGGCGATCTGGCGTGACGCCAGCAATTCCGCCAGCGCCGCTTCATCCACCACTTCCCCGCGAGAGGTGTTGACGAGATAAGCGTGGCTCTGGATCATCTCCAGCTTTTCCCGTGACAACAGATGATGGGTGGCTTCCGTATGGGGGCAATTGACGGAAATAATATCCATTCGGCTCAACATCTGGCCAAGGTCTTCCCAATGGGTGGCCTCGAGTTCAGCTTCGGTATCCGCATGAACGGGGCGGCGGTTGTGGTAATGGATCGACATGCCGAAACCGCGCGCACGGCGGGCAATCGCCTGCCCAATCCGCCCCATGCCGATAATCCCCAACCGCTTGCCGTTGATGCGGTGGCCAAGCATGCCGGTTGGGGACCAGCCCGTCCAGCCGCCTTCGCGCACCAGCGCATCACCTTCGGTCAGGCGACGCGGCACAGAAAGAATAAGCGCCATGGCAACATCGGCGGTATCTTCCGTCAACACCCCGGGGGTGTTGGTGACGGTGATCCCTGCTTCACGGGCGGCTTTAAGGTCAATATGGTCAACCCCTGTGCCGAAAGACGCGATCAGCTTGAGGTTTTTGCCGGCGGCGGCGATCACCTCAGCGTCGATACGATCGGTGACGGTTGGCACCAGCACATGAGCTTCGGCAACAGCTTGTTTCAGCTCATCCTGTGTGAAGGGAATGTCATTATCGTTCAGCTTGGCATCAAACAATTCACGCATGCGCGTTTCAACAGAATCGGGCAGTTTCCGCGTTAAGGTCACCAAAGGTTTTGACACAGCCATCAGCTTTACGTCCTTAATGTTAGAAGCGATACGAAGAAGAAAATAGTACCGAAATGGGTATCATCACCACCTGAAAAAGTCCACATAAACCCGCATCGCCTGCTGTTTTGACACAACAGTTTATATGGGGTTTATATGGGGCTGTTTATCTGAAGTTCAATTTGTCATATAGTCTTCTCCTACCCGAACGGTTAGCAGGTCAAGTGGTGGTTATGTTGAGTAAATCCAGAAATATCCTGAAGTTGACCATTATCGCTGTGACGGCCATTTTATCCGCCAATGCTGCCATCGTCGCGGCCCAGGAAAACCGCAGTTCCATTCGCGGCACCAATCTTGAAATCCCGCGGATTGTGACGCTGATATCAAATCTCGTTAACATGCGCGCCGGGCCGGGGCGGGACTTCCCCATCAAATGGCAATATCAGCGCAAGGGCCTGCCGCTCAAAGTGGTG